>CAZSDL010000006.1:0-32968 GCA_964605635.1 uncultured Woeseiaceae bacterium | reverse complement strand
TCCCGCCACCGGACGACCCACCGGGCATACCACCTCCCGAAGAACCGCCGGGCATACCGCCGCCGGACGACCCACCCGGCATACCACCTCCCGAAGAACCGCCGGGCATCCCGCCACCGGACGACCCACCGGGCATACCACCTCCCGAAGAACCGCCGGGCATCCCGCCACCGGACGAACCACCGGGCATTCCGCCGCCACCTGGCATTCCACCACCACCGGGCATCCCACCGCCTGAGGCACCGCCCGAAGCGCCACCAATACCACCACTGGAAACACCGACCGCGCAACCACTGACGATCAATGCTGTGGCACCGATGAGAATGGCGGGGCGGATGCTTTGTGAGATTTGTCGAATTATCCGTGGAGTCTTCATTGGCTGGTCGCCTCGCTAAAAAAAAAGCCGCGTATCAAAGCTGCGTATCAGGCATGTAGCGGTCGCGTCCGCACGCCTGCTTATCCGTGTATTGGAACGCAAAAGCAGGGAGTTAGTTCCTTGCGTCAGGAGCCGCAGGAGCGGCCCATGCCGCAATTCTGACCATAATACTCCGACTGTCCATCCGCAACTGTGGACAACGTTCATTACAACACTGCCGACAGTTCTGTACGAAGTTTCGGATACTTTCTAACTGCCTGATTATTTGCTTTTTTCTTTGACTGTTGCCGGATGGCGGGTCATGCGCCGGCCGCTGGTACCTTCCTGCGGCGCCGTGCCTTGCGGAAGATGATGACCGACAGGTCGTCCGGCTTGCTCGGCTGTGTTTTCGACTCGATCGCCATGCGACGCAGCGCCAGGCGCGTCAATGCTTCGAGGGCATCCTGCAAGGTCCCCTTACGCATCAGTTCCACGATCTCCTCGATGTGAATATTGTCGGTCAGGCCATCACTGGCGAGCAATACGGTGTCGAAGGGGCTCAGTTCAACTGTCGCCCCGACGTCGATCCGCATGTCACTGCTACCCAGCAGATTCGACACCAGGTGGCGTTCCTCGTGGTGCAACGCCGCGCGTTGATCCAGGAACCCGGCTTCGACGGCGAAACCGGTGGGCGAATGGGCGAGCGTTTGTGCTTTCACCTTGCCGTGCCGTCCGGCGACGATCGCTTCCGAGTCGCCGATCTGGTAGCTGCGCGCAATCCGGCCTTCGATGGTCATGACAGTCAGTGTCGTTGCCGACCCGTTGGCGAGAGCCAGCACTGCTTTGTTTGCCTGCTCGATGCCAGTCAGTATTGCCGTGCGCAGCAAGGTTGTTTCAGACATCGACGTCTGCAGCGATGCTTCCAGGGTAGTCACAGCGGTGCGCGACGCCTTCCGGCCGGCCGGCAAACCGCCGGTGCCGTCGGCAATCACCAGAACGGTGGCGTCGGGACCATACGGTATGGCAGCAACCGTGTCTTCGTTGTCGCTTGTTTTGCCGGGACAACGGCAGGTGTAAGCAACCAGGTTGCCGTCGCCCATGCGCGCGTTTCGCGATTCCGGCTCATTGGCGCCGTCCAGCAGGAGCATGCCCGCAGCACTTGTGTTCACGGCAAGAGCTCCGGCAAACTGATCACTTCCGGACAACCGGTTCTCTGCACCAGGCGCAGAAATTCCAGAACTCTTCGGCGACGCCCCATTTGCAGTTGCGACAGGTATGGCGGCTGCCCGGCAGCTTCCACGGCTTTCTCACGCGACTGCGGCACCAGGGACAATAGCGCATGAACGGCATCAACGGCTTGCGACAACGGGCGGTTGCGCAACGGCTGGTATAGCGCTTGTCGCTGTAATGCCGGCTCGTTTCCGTCTCGAAACCTGGCCCGTAACACCAGGCGCAATAGTCCCAGTCTTTCTTCACGCCGCGCTCGCAGCGAGGACATTGTGCGGACATCGTCGTTGGCGATTCGCGAGCCGGATTCTCGATACCACACCAGGGGCAGGCCTGCATGCTCTCCGCGACCGGTCCTTTGCAGCGTCGACAGTTATGCCGCGTGTCGAGGGCCTGTCGATAAAGGCGCTGAAATTCGCGCCATTGCTGTTGTTGCCATGCCGGTGACCGGCTGGCCGCGCGTTGCCGGGTCACGCGCCGCCGCGGCCGCTTTGCCCTCTGTCGCAGGCGCTGGAACGCCGCGTACATCTGGATGGCATCACGATAACGATCAGCCGGATCGAGCTGGATTGCGCGCCGCAGGAACGTCACGAATTCGGGTCGAAGTCGTTGGCTCACTCGCTCGTGTCCCGGCAACGGCCAGCTAAAAGGCCACTCCGGCAACGCGCCCGAAAACATCCGGTACAGGACCAGGCCCACGGAGAAAACATCCGACTGGAACTTCGGACGCCCCATTGCCTGCTCTGGCGCAATGTAGTCGATGGTCCCGGAACCGGATGCCTTGAGAGTGCGCAGGCTGATTTTCGCAAATCCGAAATCAGCGAGCTTCAGGACGTTATCAGGAAAAAGGATGTAGTTTTCCGGCTTGATGTCGCAGTGGATGATCTTCTGCGAATGCGCATAGGCGAGGCCGGCCAGTGCCTGGTCAGCAAGTTCGAGCGCGCGACTGGTCGATATACGCCGAAACAAGCGGTCGGCAAGCGACTCCTCACCGAGTTCCATGGCGATGACGAAACGATCGCCAATGTAACTCGCGTTCTGCACCGACAGGATATTCGGGTGTTTGAGTTTCGCGGCCACCTGCACTTCGCGCAGGAAGTCTTCATCCTTGACGTGGCTGCCGAGCTTCGGGATCTTGATCGCAACCGGCATTTTGTGAATGGTATCGAACGCGCGATAGACATCCGCCAGCGGGCCCGAGGTGATGCGACCCTCGATTCGGTACTTGCCAAGCTTTTGTCGCGCCTTGAGTAGCGTCAATGACTTTCCGTGTTGTTGTTATGGGACGGCAATCCGGCGCAGCCGGCCGAACCGGCCACAATCATTGTGGCAGTGTTCGGCTGAGTCAAGGGCAGTTACATGACTTCGAACAGACCACCTTCGCTATGGCACTGCTGAGGCTCATCACACAACCTCGAACAAACCCGCCGCGCCCATGCCGCCGCCGACGCACATCGTGCACACGACGAATTTGGCGCCCCGCCGCCGTCCTTCAATCAAAGCATGCCCGACCATGCGTGCACCGGACATGCCGTAAGGATGGCCGATCGAAATGGCGCCGCCATTTACGTTGAGAATTTCATTCGGAATGCCAAGGATGTCGCGACAGTAAATCACCTGCACTGCGAACGCTTCATTCAATTCCCAAAGGCCGATGTCATCCATTTTCAGGCCGCTGCGTTTGAGCAGCTTCGGCACGGCATACACGGGACCGATGCCCATCTCGTCAGGTTCCGTGCCCGCGACCGCCATGCCGCGATAGATGCCCAGCGGCTCCAGTCCTCTTTTTTCGGCAATGCCGCTGTCCATCAAGACCGCGGCGGATGCGCCATCCGACAACTGGCTGGCATTGCCCGCCGTTATGTGACCGCCGTCGAACACCGGTTTCAGTCCCTGCAGGCCGTCGAGCGTCGTTTCCGGCCGGTTGCCTTCGTCGCGATCGATCGTTACATCCCGAACGCTGAAGTCGCCGGTGGTCTTGTCCTTGAGTCCCATGCTCACCGTCATCGCTACAATTTCATCATCGAAAGCGCCCGCTTGTTGTGCGGCCGCGGTGCGTTGCTGGCTTTGCAGCGCGTATTCGTCCTGTCGCTCCCTGCTGATTCCGTAGCGCCGGGTGACCACCTCGGCCGTCTCGAGCATGCTCATATAAAGGTCAGGCGCGGCGGCCAGGACGTTCGGATCGGACGCGCGATGGCGATTGTAATGCTCGTTCTGCACCAGGCTGATCGATTCGAGGCCACCGCCGACCACCACCGGCATGTTGTCTTCGAGAATCTGCCGCGCGGCGATGGCAATCGCCATCATGCCGGATGAACATTGTCGATCGACGGTCATGCCTGCCACGTTGACCGGCAAGCCCGCGGCGAGCAGAGCCTGGCGCGCGACGTTCTGGCCGCTGGATCCCTGCTGCATTGCGCAGCCCATAATGACATCGTCGACTTCGGCCGGATCGACCGCCGCACGCTCGACCGCGGCGCGAATGGCATGCGCGGCCATGGTCGGGGCGTGGGTATTGTTGAATGCACCCCGGTATGCCTTGCCGATCCCGGTGCGGGCGGTCGCTACGATCACTGCTTCTTTCACTGTGAATCTCCCGGTAGTGCGTTCTGCATTCAGCCCAGCTTGATGCCGAGTTCGGACGCTGCCTTGCGCAGGAACTTCATGGTTTGCTCGCCACCGGCTGCCAGTTCGTTCTGGCCGGCGGTATCGGCAATCCGTTCCCACATCGATGCTACGTGTTCGGCATCACGCACGTCCGGTGCCAGGAAGACTCCTGGCGTTTCCTGGATGGCAATGCGCGCAAAGACACCCGCGCCGGCTGCCACGATCTGACGCGTGGGTGCGTCCTCGCCGGCAAGGAATATGACTGCAGGCGTAACGGCGTCCGGCTCCAGCAGAGCCAGCACATCAGCGGTCATCAGGTCCTCCGTCATGCGGGTAGCGGCAATCGGCGCCAGCGCATTCACCCGTATGCCATATTTCTCGCCTTCCAGCGCAAGGGAATTCATGAAACCCACGAGCGCCATCTTCGCAGCACCGTAGTTTGTCTGTCCGAAATTGCCGTAGATGCCGCTCGATGAGGAGGTCATGACGATACGGCCGTACTGTTGGTCACGCATCCGCTCCCACACGGCCTTGGTGCAATTCACGGCGCCGTTCAGGTGCACGTCCACCACGATTTGGAAGTCAGCGAGTTCCATTTTCAGGAAAGTCTTGTCGCGCAGGATACCTGCGTTGTTGACCAAAACATCGACGCGTCCCCATTTGTCCGCAGCTTCGTCGACCATCGCCTTGACCTGGGTGAAGTCAGTTACATTGGCGCCATTGGCAATCGCCTCTCCGCCCGCACGTCGGATCTCGGCGACGACTTCTTCCGCGGCCTCGCTCGAGGCACCCGAACCATCGCGCGCCACACCCAGGTCATTGACTACGACCCGAGCGCCACGGCGCGCAAATTCGAGTGCATGTGATCGTCCAAGGCCGTTGCCCGAACCGGTAACGATGACTACGCGCTCATCAAATCGAATCGCCACTGTGTGCTTACTCCCTGGTAGATGCCGAACCCTGGTGGATGCCCTTCGAGTTCGTTCAGCTGGCAAAAAACAGACTGAGAATCTCGGCAACCATTGCCGGCTTCTCTTCGCCTTCGATCTCTATCGTGAATTTCGTTTTGATCAGTACCTGCCCCGGCGTCTTTTCATCCACGGATTTCAGTACCGCGTGGGCCCGAATTCGGCTGTCGACCCGCACCGGTTGCAGGAAGCGCACCTTGTCGCTGCCGTAATTGATGGCCATCGTCGCATTCTCGGGGCCGATCCCGCACAGCGCGGCGAAGTGAGAGATGAGCGACATCGTCAGGTAACCGTGCGCAATCGTTGCTCCGAACGGTGTCTTCTGCGCCCTTGCGGCGTCTACGTGTATGAACTGGTGATCGAGCGTCGCATCGGCGAACGCATCGATCCGCGCCTGATCGATGGTCAGCCAGTCGGAGGGTTCGAGGGCGCGATCGACGTATTGCTGCAGTTCAGTGTGCGGGACGATCAGCATGCATGTTCCTCTGGCGTGTTCGGACGACGCAATCGACTATCCTGCCTTGTTTCCGCGTCATGAGCGAGCCCGCGCCCGGCGCGCCTGCCCTGCGTGACACGAAACCGTCATCAAACCTTAAAACTACAGTCAAATAACTACTGTAAGCTTTTAAAAATATTGTAGAAGTTCTGCCGACTTTCGGGGGGTAGAAATGGCGGCAAGCTACCGTGCACTTTGGTTATCGGACATCCATCTGGGCACGAGCGCAGCGCGAGCCGCCGACCTGCTCGGATTCCTCGACAGCGTTGCCGCCGACACGATTTACCTCATCGGCGATATCGTCGATTTGCAACGAATGAAACTGCGGCCACGATTTCCGCCTGAACATCGCCAGGTCATCGCGCGGTTCTTTGAGCTGGCGCATCGCGGCACCCGCATCGTGTACGTGCCCGGTAACCATGACGTCGAGTTTCGCCGACTTGCCGGCCGCACTCTCGGCGGCATCGAGGTCGAACTTGAAGCGCGGCACACGTGCAGCGGCGGCAGGAATTTTCTGATTATTCACGGCGACTGCCTCGATCGCCAGGTTCGCCGTGGCACCAGCCTCGAGCAATTCGGTGCGGCAGCCTACCAATGGCTGGTGCGGGCGGATGCGCGCCTGAACCGATTCGGCAATCGTTTTGGTCATGATTGCGCGTCGCTCAGCTCGCGCATCAAGCTGCAGCTGAAATCCGCCAACGAATACATTCGCCGCTACGAGGAAACTGCTGCCCAATACGCCGCAAAACGCGGCTTCGACGGCATCGTCTGTGGCCACATCCACCGGCCCGCGTTTCGCCAGATTGACAGCATCTGGTATGCAAACGATGGCGATTGGGTAGAGCATCGCACAGCACTCGCCGAAACCTGTGACGGCCAGATGCAAATACTGCAATGGTGCAGGTCCACCGTCGATGTGGTCACGGCGCCCCGGCAAGCTCCGCTCGCTGCCTGAGGTACAACAAGTGGGGAAACCCGGAAACACCGGAGTGCGCCGCATCCTGCGCGCCGCACGCTACTCCGCTCAAGGGTTCGGGCACGCCTGGAAACACGAGGCTGCGTTTCGCCAGGAAATCGCGCTGACCCTGCTGCTCGCGCCGCTCGCAATGTGGCTCGGCAGAAGCGGTATCGAGCGGCTTATGCTGGTCGCCTGTTGCCTCCTGGTATTGATTGTCGAGCTGCTGAATTCAGCGATCGAGGCAGCGATCGATCGCTTTGGCGACGAGCTGCATGAATTGTCGGGGCGCGCGAAGGATCTCGGATCCGCCGCGGTGTTTGTCAGCCTGTTGCTGGTCGCCGCTGTCTGGAGCATTGTTGCCTGGCAGCGATTTTTCGCATGATCAGGAGGTGTGCCTGGCGGCGCGCACCGTTCTTAAATCGAAAGACTGAGCAGCGCGAGGCTTGCGCCTAAAGCCGCTCCGACCAGCACGTCGCTCGGGTAGTGCAATCCGAGAATGACTCTCGACAGGGCGACAAGCGCGGCAAACGGCGCCGCCACAAGGAGCAGCAGCGGTTCGAAGTGCGTGAAAAGAATCGTAAAGGACACTGCGTGCAGGGTGTGACCCGATGGAAAGCTGTAGCGGTCGAGCGGTGGCGTGCCACACAGAATCTGGCCGTTCGCGATAAAGGGGCGCTCTCGATTGAGGCGGCCCTTCAGCAGCCGGTAGACGAGGATGCCCACCGCCGCAGTCAACGCAGCCTGCATCACGAAAGGCAGCGCCGCGGTACCGCTCAACATGACGCAAGCCGCCGCCATGCAGGCCCAGAACCAGCCGTCGCCGAGTCGACTCACCAATGCAAAGAATCGACGCAGGGCCAGCGCCTGCCCGTAACGGTTGATACGCAGGCACCACCCTATTTCCAGGGCATCGAAATATCGCAGCACGTCGGCCATCGGCGATCTCCATGGCGCTTATTGCATGCTCAATATGCCGGCGATGTTTGTCATATCAGTGACGTAGCGGTGAATGTTTTGTGACTTCTTAAGAAAACTGTCACATCGCCGTAATTGCCGTGTCACGTAAGCCGTTGAAGATGCCGCGGCATGCGAATAGTCATTGCGACGGATGCGTGGTCACCGCAAGTTAACGGCGTCGTGACGACGTTGACGCAGACCCGCAGCGAACTGATGCGGCTCGGGCATACAGTCAGGATGATCACGCCCGAAGGGCAACGGACGGTGCCTTGCCCGACGTATCCCGAAATACGCCTGGCCCTTTTCCAGGGGCGAAGAATTGCACGAGAATTCGCGTCCTTCGCGCCGGACTGCGTGCACATCGCGACTGAAGGACCGATTGGCTTTGCCACGCGTCGCGCCTGTCGGAAAAAACGTATGCCTTTTACTACCTCGTACCACACGCAGTTTCCGGAATATGTACGTGCGCGTGCACCCGTACCGCTTGCCCTCACTTACGCTTTCCTGCGCTGGTATCACGGCGCGGCCGAGCGAGTGCTCGTAGCCACACCTTGCATGCAGGAGATGCTTGAGAAACGGCAATTCAAAAACGCTGTGCTCTGGTCGCGCGGCGTTGACACGAACGTGTTTCGAGCGGACGTCAAAGCACAGTATGACCTACCTCGCCCGATCTGGATCAACGTCGGGCGGGTGTCGGTCGAAAAAAACATCGAGCAATTCCTGACGCTCGATCTGCCCGGCAGCAAAGTCATTGTCGGCGACGGCCCGGATCGCGCGCGACTGCAACAACGCTTCCCGGATTGCCATTTCGCCGGTTTCAAGTTCGGCGCAGAGCTGGCGGCGCTGCTTGCGGCCGCCGATGTTTTCGTGTTCCCGAGTCGCACCGATACCTTCGGCCTGGTGATGCTGGAAGCGATGGCTTGCGGGCTACCGGTTGCCGCACTGCCTGTGACAGGCCCGGTGGACGTCGTGCAAAACGGTGTCACCGGCGTCCTCGATGACAACCTGCGAGACGCCTGTATGCAGGCGCTCAACATCAATCGAGATAAATGCCGGCGTTACGCAGAAACAAGAAGCTGGGGACATTCGACAGAACAGTTCGTGGCACACCTCGCCACCGTACCGGACGGGTCGGCAACCAACGCCTCAGCCGTCCCGGGTACGCACCCGTGACACGGCGCCCAGCCAGCCGGCATAGAGCCGCTCCCGTCGCTCGGCATTCATTGCGGGCGTAAACACCGCGTCGCGTTGCCATAGCGCCGATAATGTTGCAGTGGATTCGAAGACGCCACTCGCCAGCCCGGCGAGGCTGGCCGCTCCGAGCACCGTTGATTCGATCATCTTCGGCCGCTCAACCTTGATACCCAGAATGTCGGCCAGAAACTGCAACAGCCAGTCGTTGCCGACCATGCCGCCGTCCACACGCAGAATGCGTGGCTCGATTCCGTCCTCGGCCATGGCGAGCATGAGGTCGCGCGTCTGGTAGGCAACCGCTTGCAGAGTCGCCGTCACGATCTCACCGATGCCGGTATCGCGACTCAAACCCAGTATGGCGCCGCGCGCGTCCGGGTCCCAGAAGGGTGCGCCAAGGCCGGCGAAAGCGGGCACCACGTACACGTGTTCGACGATGCCGGTCTGAACAGCAATGCCTTCGCTATCCGGTGCACTCTTGACCAGTTTCAGCTCGTCGCGCAACCATTGAATCGCTGAACCGGCAACGAAGATGCTGCCTTCCAGTCCATAGGTCACTTCCCCATCGAGGCGGTACGCAATCGTCGTCAACAGACGATTTTGTGACTGCAGTGCTGTTTTCCCGGTATTCGCAATGACGAACGAGCCGGTTCCGTAGGTACTCTTGGTCATCCCGGATTCGAACCCGGCTTGCCCGATCAGTGCCGCCTGCTGGTCACCGGCAACACCGCAAACAGGTATCGCACCCCCCAGCACGCCTGCATCCGTGACGCCGAAATCGCCGGCGCAGTCGCGCACCTCCGGCAGCATGGAGACCGGCACGCCGAACAGTTCAAGTAGTTCGACGTCCCACTGTTGGGTGTGGATATTGAACAGCAGGGTGCGCGATGCGTTGGTCGCATCGGTCGCATGCACACGACCGGCCGTGAGACGCCAGATCAGGAACGAGTCCACCGTGCCGAATGCAAGACTACCCGCATCGGCCAACTGTCGGGCCTGCGGCACATTGTCGAGGATCCACGCAAGCTTGCTGGCGGAAAAATACGGGTCGAGCCGCAGGCCGGTCTTGCGCTGTACATCCGGCTCAATACCACGGTCGCGGAGCTCCCGGCACCGGTCGGCCGTCCGCCGGTCCTGCCAGACAATAGCCGGGTGGATGCAGGCGCCGTTATCGCGGCGCCAGACGAGTGTCGTCTCACGCTGATTCGTAATGCCCAGCGCGGCGATTTGCGACCAGGACGCACCGCTTTCCTGGATCGCCTTGCGCGTTACTTCGACAACTGACCGCCAGATCTCTTCGGGGTCGTGTTCGACCCACCCGGGCTTTGGATACGACTGCGGAAACGCCTTCTGCGCGCTCGCTACAGGGTTCGCATTGCTGTCGAAAACGATGGCACGGCTGCTGCTGGTTCCCTGATCGATGGCAAGGAGATAGTCAGGCATCGTCGGTGTTGTCCTCAACATGGCCGTCGACGCGCCAGATCGGTTTCGGAACAGTCATTTTCCGGCCCGCCTCCACAGGATAGCCCAGTCCCCGTTGACCGGCGGTAAATGTGGCGAGCGATTGCAGCACGAAGTCCGGCCATGGGCTCACGCGACGGGTCTCGAGGTCGACGTGCAGGTTGAGCCACTCAGCGGTGGCCGCAAGATAGCCCACTTCTGCGTGGTACATGCGCTGGAATTGGTGAATGCGTTTTTCATCGTAGGCGAGAATCTGCGATGTCACGCGATACGGTTCCCCCTCGCACAGTTCACGCTGCCAGGTTACATGCCCTTCCACAGCAAACGTCGAACCACCGGTCGTCTCGATGTATTCATCCGTAATGCCCAGTTCTGCCCACAGCCCATCGACGGCTTTATCGAACGCCAGTACGTAGTAAGCCACGTTCATATGGCCGTTTATGTCGATCCATTCAGGCAATACGTTGCCGGTAATGACCGAATAGCCCTCAATAGCCTGTTCCGACATTGATTGTCCTTTCAATCTGCCGCCAGTTGCGGCAAGTTGCGAAAATTCTCCAGCGCTGCCGGGTTAGCGAGTGCTTCCGTGTTGCGTACCGGATCGCCATGTACGACCGAGCGCACGGCGATTTCAACGATCTTGCCGCTGCGCGTGCGGGGAATCTCCGCCACTGCGACAATTTTCGCCGGTACGTGCCGTGACGTGGTGTTGTCGCGTATGACTTTACGAATTCGCGCCTGAATCTCGTCCGTAAGCACCTGGCCATCGCGCATCACGACGAACAGGACCACACGTACGTCGTCCTGCCAGTTCTGGCCGATCGCGATGCCCTCCAGTACCTCCGGCAGCTTCTCGACCTGGCGGTAGATTTCGGCCGTGCCGATCCGTACGCCGCCCGGGTTGAGCACCGCATCGGAGCGACCGTGAATAATCATGCCGCCGCTCTGCGTGATCTCGGCAAAGTCACCGTGCGCCCAGACCCCCGGAAAGCGCTCGAAATAGGCCGCGTGATAGCGGGCATTGTGCGGATCATTCCAGAAACCGACCGGCATGGAGGGAAACGCCTGGGTGCAGACCAGTTCGCCGCGTTCGCCGCTGACCGGTTTGGCGTCTTCGTCATATATTTCCACTGCCATGCCGAGCGCAAGGCACTGGATTTCCCCACGGCGTACCGGCAGCAGCGGATTGCCAGTGGCAAAGCAACTGATGATGTCCGTGCCGCCGGTGATGGACGACAATTGCACATCGTCGGCGATCGCTTCGTAAACGTAATCGAAGCTCGCGGGCGCCAGCGGCGAGCCGGTCGACAGGATGGTCCGCAGCGCAGCCAGGTTGAAGTCCCGTCCGGGGCGCAAGCCCGCTTTTTCCTGTGCAGCGATGTACTTGGCGCTGGTGCCGAAAACCGTGATCTTTTCTTCTGCGGCCATCCTCCACAGTACCCGGCCATCCTCGTGGAACGGCGATCCGTCGTACAACACCAGTGTCGCGCCGGTCGCGAGGCCGCTGGCCAGCCAGTTCCACATCATCCAACCGCAGGTGGTGAAGTAAAACAAGCAGTCGCCGGGACCGATATCGCAATGCAGTACATGTTCCTTCAGGTGCTGGATCAGTGTGCCGCCGGCGCCATGGACGATGCATTTGGGCACGCCCGTGGTTCCCGACGAGTACAGGATGTAAAGCGGATGGTCGAACGGCAGTGACACGAATGACAGGGTTGCATCGGCGATGGCAAAGTCACGCCACTCGATGGCTGGCAAATCGTCGCAGCGGGGCAGCTCTCGGCCGCTGAACGGAACGACCACTACGCGTTCGATGCTGTCGATTCTCTCGACGAGGCCCCGCGCCGTGGTCAGGGAATCGAAGTACTTCCCGCCGTAGAAATACCCGTCGGCAGTGAACAGTATTTTGGGCTCGATCTGGCCGAAGCGATCGGCAACCCCGTTAATGCCAAAGTCCGGCGAGCAGGATGACCATATGGCGCCCCGGCTGGCGGCGGCAAGCATCGCTATGATCGCCTCGGGGCAGTTCGGCAGGAACGCCGCGACCCGGTCGCCCCTGCCCACTCCGGCCGCGTCGAGTCCGGCGGCGACAGCGGCGACGGCATCGCGCAGCTCGTCGAAAGAAATTGTGCGGCGCGCGCCGTCCTCGCCGCGAAATATTATTGCCGCGCGATCACCGCGGTGGCGCAGCAAATGCGCCGCAAAATTCATCTCTGCGCCGGAGAACCAGCGCGCCGTTGTCATGTCACCCGGCTGCTGCAATACGCTTTCAGCATCGCGGTCGAACGACACACCGCAGAAGCGTGCCAATGCCGGCCAGAAGCTCTGTGCATCTGCGATCGACCAGCGATGCAACGCCACGTAATCACGACACTCGCTTTCCTGCATAAAACGCTGCATCGCCGACCGTTGTCGACGCTGCTCGTCAGGCTTCCAGATTACCGGGTTATCGGTCACAGCATCGTTAACTACAGAAAGGCGGAGCATTATCGCAAGTCGGCTGGGCGCCTGCAGGCTCGTTACTGTACGGGATTACGGCCAGGCGTCATACTGCTGCCGTCGTAGCGATGACGAGGATGATTGGCCGATGGGCATGCTGGTGACGGGACTACTGCTGTTCTTCGGCCTCCACACTGTGCCGATGCTGGGTGGCGCACGCTCGGCCCTCGTCGCACGACTCGGCGAGCCTTTCTACAAGGGACTTTTTTCAATTGCGTCGATTGCAGGTTTCGTGCTGATAGTGCTCGGATTCTATCGTGCCCCGGTCGTTCCCTTGTGGCTGCCGCCTCCCTGGTCGCACGGACTGGCGTTGCTTGTGATGCCGGTTGCGTTCATCCTGCTGGTCGCCGCCTATATTCCGGGCAACCTCCGGCGCTTCACGCGGCATCCAATGTTGGCCGGCGTACTGCTATGGGCGGTCGCCCACCTGATCGCAAACGGCGACCTTGCGTCGCTCCTTCTGTTCGGCACTTTTGCTCTCTACTCGGTACTCGACATGTTGTCGGCAAGCTACCGCACAGCTGCGACGTCGAGATCGGCGAGCCGTTCGGATAATCGTTCGATTTATATGGATGCCATTACCGTTATCGTCGGCCTGGCGCTGTTCTGGGTCGTGTGGCAGTTCCATGGTGCGCTGTTCGGCGCACCGCTCGCACGATGACGGGACAAGCGCTGGAGGCGGTCACGAGCATGCGTGCGGTGCACATCGAGCATTCCGGCGGGCCGGAAGTGCTGCGGCCGGTGTCACTGCCGGTTCCGGCGGCGCGCGACGGCGAAGTACTTGTGCGGGTTGCGGCAGCCGGTGTCAATCGTCCCGATGTCCTGCAACGGCTCGGGAAGTACCCGGTGCCGCCAGACGCCGACCCGCTGCCGGGACTCGAGGTGGCGGGTGAAGTTGCAAGCGTTGGAACCAACGTGACGCGCTGGTCACCCGGGGATCGAGTCATGGCGCTGGCACACGGCGGCGGTTACGCCGAGTATTGCCGCGTGCACGCGACGCATTGCCTGCCGGTTCCCGGGAATCTGACGATGATCGAGGCCGCTGCGATACCGGAGACCTTTTTCACCGTCCACTACAACCTCTTCATGCATACGCAACTCGAAACCGGGGAGACGCTGCTGGTGCACGGCGGATCGAGCGGCATCGGTTCAACAGCGATCCAGCTTGCCAAAGCGGCCGGCGCTACCGTTATCGTTACGGCCGGGAGTGACGAGAAGTGCCAATTCTGCAAAAGTCTCGGCGCCGATTACGCGATCAACTATCGACAATCTGACTGGCAGCAAGAGGCGCAGAGCGTGACGCAGCAAAAAGGCGTCGATGTCATCCTGGACATGGTTGCCGGCCCCTATGCGCGAAAAAATATCGAGCTTCTGAGAAGGGACGGCCGCTACGTGATCATCGCCTTTCTCGGCGGCTCATCGGCCGATCTCGATCTGCGCCCCGTGGTGATCAATCGGCTGACGATCACCGGTTCGACGCTGCGCCCCCAATCCATTCGTGAAAAGGCAGCGATTGCGACCAGCCTTGAAGCCACCGTGCTGCCTTTACTCAAGGACGGCAGCGTGAAAGCGGTGATCGATTCTGTTTTTCCTCTCGAAAGTGCGAGCAAGGCACATGAGCTGATGGAGAGCAGCCGGCACATGGGAAAGATCGTTCTTAGCGTCGGATCGGCTGCCTGAGGAACCGCGAGTGAGCAACGTGTGGGTCCTCATCGCCATCGTCCTCGCTGCGGGAATAGCCATCGCCGTATATACGCGCCGCAACAAGGGCGAGCATCCGATGCCGGACATCTTGCGCCCCGGCAAACCTTTGCCGGAGTTTCGCGCGTTCGACGAACAGGGCAATCCCTTGCGGTCGACACAACTGGCCGGCACGCCGGCGGTCATCCTGTTTGTCCGCGGCAGCTGGTGTCCGTTCTGTAACGAGCAGGTTGAACATCTCACGGGATTCTACAAGGACATAGTCAACTTCGGCGCGAGGCTGATTCTTGTAACACCGAAGCCGTTGGAAACGACGCGCCGCGTGGCGCGCTTCTTCGAAGTTGAGTTCGAATTCTGGCTGGATGAGTCGCTCGACGCTGCGGAAAATCTGGGCCTGTTACACAAGGCAGGTGTTCCGCAGGAATACCGCAGGGAATACGGCGGCGACACGGTTTGGCCGGCGGCGCTGGTCGTCGATCGCAGCGGCATTATTCGCTTCACGGCGCTGTCAAAACATGTATCGGATCGACCCGATCCACAGTTGTTGCTGGAAGAACTGCGCAAAATCCAGTGAGCGAAGGCGGAGCCGTTAGCCTTTTGCCGTTGCGATTATCGTCCGTGCCTGTTCGTCGGCGATCAGGTTGGTGGGTCGACCGGTCGCCGCAGCTTCCTCAAAAATCCGGGTCAGCCGCGGGCCGATTGCAGCAACCAGCTGCATCACCGTTTCGTCGTTGCCCTCACCGTGATATTCGCTGGCCACATTGATGATGCCGCCACCGTTGATCACGTAGTCCGGCGCATACAGGATGCCCGCATCCAGCAGTCGCTGCCCATCTGCGCGCGTCTCGAGCTGGTTATTGGCCCCACCCGCGACGATCGGCGCCTGCAGCCTTGCAATCGAATGTTCATTCAGAATTGCCCCCAACGCGCACGGCGACACAACGTCGACCTTTTGGAAGAGAATTTCGTCGAGCCCGACGGCTTTGGCAGCGAATTCCCGGCATACAGCGTCTACGCGCCCGCCATCCATGTCCGCAACGACCAGTTGCGCGCCCGCCTGCGCCAGGTAACGACACAGGTTATAGCCAACGTTGCCTACACCCTGCACCGCAACGGTCAGACCGGAGACAGACTCGCGCGACAGGCGGAAACGTACGGCAGCTTCGATGCCCGTGAAGACGCCAAATGCTGTTTTCGGCGACGGATCTCCGCCCGCCATGCCTTGTTTTTTTGGCAGGCCCGATACGTAGCGCGTTTTGCGCGCAATCGTCTGCATGATCTTGACCGTCATACCGACGTCTTCCGCAGTAATGTACTGCCCTTGCAATTGCTCGACGAATTCTCCAAAACGCTCGAACAGGGCGTCGCTCCCCGAAAAATCGGCCGACTTCAGAATCACCGCCTTGCCGCCACCGAACTTGAGTCCGGCCATCGCATTTTTGTAGCTCATGCCCTGCGACAGTCGCAGCACGTCGTGCAGTGCCGCATCGTCCGACGCGTATTCCCACAGGCGACAGCCGCCAGCGGCGGGTCCCAAGGTCGTCGAGTGAATGGCGATTATTGCCTTGAGGCTGGTAGCGGCATCGCGACAAAAAATTACGCGTTCGTGATCGTCGAAAGCCGGATCGTCAAAAGCAGCCATTATTCAGCCTGGTTGTTTGCAAGAGTTTGTAGGGTCTTTAAGGTCTGTTGACCATGGTCGGGCCAATGCGGCGGCGGCAATCCCGAAGGCGGCGGCCTGTCATGGCGCGCGGATTCTAACAGGATACGGGAAACGGTCGCGGCTTTCCGTGCCGCGCGTCACTGTCGGTTTGGGCGCGCGCTGGGCGTTGTGGTGTGTTTCGGCCTCGGCCTTGGGTAGTGGGGTCTCGCCTATTTTTGGACATGTGCGATTCGGATTCACTGAGGACCTACCGATCACCGGAGATCGCTTAACAGACCCCCGTGCCCTCTTGCGGATGGGGAAACATGTCGGACTCGTCCTCCCCTTCGCGCGGCTTGAGACAGGCAAAATCCTTTTCCACCAGGATGCTAAGCGTGGCATTACCGCCGCTCTTGTCACTGATTTCACTGCCAGCGGTAATGGATACCTGCTCGCTGCGCGCCCAGTCGCGCACTTCGGCTTGGGGGATGACGACGACGATTCCTGCCGGGTCGAATCGGGCTTCCACTTTGTGTGCCAGCGGCGAGCTGTTAACGGCGTACTGCAGGCACGATCCGCCGGGGAACAATGCGGATGCCCTGACCTCGCCTTCGTCGCTCAATTGATCGACCTCCGTGCGGGTCAGTCGCAGTCGTATCGAGTTGTCCTGAATACGCAGTTTCAAGGTATCTCACCACCGGTTGTGTTCGTGTCGCAATCGCATACACAACGTTGTGTCTTGTCGGATTGCGACTGACCGGGGCCTGCTGCCGTCCCAAGAACGCGCAGCAGGACCTTCGCAATACTTTTTCAAACATCGCGGTGTCTCGTGGCGGCGCATCCGGATGCGGCGCCGCATAAACAGCCTGGTCGGTCAGTGACGCCTATTCGGCCATCACATTTTCGGCCTGTGGGCCTTTCTGTCCCTGGGTTACTTCCATGGAGACTTTCTGTCCTTCCTTCAGCGACTTGAAGCCTTCCATCTGGATCGCACTGTGGTGGACGAATACGTCGGCTCCACCCTCACGTTCGATAAAACCGAACCCCTTGTCATCGTTGAACCATTTGACGGTTCCACTTACTCTTTCGCCTGCCATATCAACCTCGCAAAAATCACACCGGTCGCAACCGGTTCTCAAGCATGCCTGCCTTGCGGTGAGGCAGTCTTCATATTACATCCAAACGCCACCGGTGGCGCACAAATCAGTCGCTAATCACACCCCGGCGAATCTGGTCCAGTTCCAGGGATTCGAACAGCGCCTTGAAATTGCCTTCGCCAAAGCCCTCATTGCCCTTGCGCTGGATGATCTCGAAGAAAATCGGGCCGATGACGTTGCGCGTAAATATCTGCAGTAGCAGGCCCTGATCGTCCTGCGGCGCACCGTCGACAAGGATGCGCCGTTTGCGCAGTTCTTCGAGCGATTCACCATGTCCCGGCACTCGCTTGTCGATCAGCTCATAGTAGGAGTCGGGCGTATCCTGCAATGCGACACCGTTTGCCGTCAGCCGATCGACAGTGCGGTAGATGTCGTCGCTGCCGAGCGCAATGTGCTGGATGCCCTCGCCCTTGTAGTCGCGCAGATATTCTTCGATCTGGCTTTTTTCGTCCTGGCTCTCATTGAGCGGGATCCGGATCTTGCCGCATGGGCTGGTCATCGCTTTTGAGAACAGCCCGGTATGCTTGCCTTCAATATCGAAATAGCGGATCTGGCGAAAGCTGAACAGGCGCTCGTAGAAGTCCGCCCACACCTGCATTTGCCCACGGTGAACGTTGTGGGTCAGATGGTCGATATAGGTCAGGCCTGTATCCAGCTCGGCAGCGCGGTCCCGCCAACCCGGCTCGTAGCGAAAGTCGATATCGTAAATGGAACTGTCGCCGTAGCGATCAACGAGGTACAGACGACTGCCGCCGATGCCCTCGATAGCCGGTATGTTGAGCTCCATCGGACCGGGATTTCCCGGTACGGCCGTGGCGCCGAGATCAAGCGCGCGGTTCAGGGCGAAGTTTGCATCTTTGACCCGAAACGCCATGGCACAGGCGCAAGGTCCGTGCAGACGCGCGAATTCCTGGGCGAAGCTGTCCGGCTCAGCATTGATGATGAAGTTGATATCGCGCTGCTTGTGCAGTGTCACGTCCTTGGAACGATGGTGCGCAACTGCCGGTAAGCCCATGCGTGAAAAGAGACTGCGTAGCAGCTCGGCATCCGGCGCCGCATATTCGACGAACTCGAAGCCGTCCGTGCCCATGGGATTGGCCGTTTCGTTCTTGCGATCCGATGTGTGCGTTTGGGTCATGTTGCAGCAGCCATACCAATTGGTCCGCACGGCCCGACGCCGTGCGTATCCGCGAAATACTAGCGCGTCTGCGGACGGCTAACCGTGCAAAAACCCGATACTTTGCCGTAATATGCGCAGGAATCAGTCGCAGTAAGAGATAGTACCGAGGTTTCCTGCAATGCTGGATGCAATTGACCGAAAAATCCTGCGTGAGCTGCAGTCTGACGGGAGACTGCCGTGGGTCGACCTTGGCGAGCGGGTCAACCTGTCTGCCAGCGCGTGCCAGCGCCGTGTGCAAGCCCTGATCGAACGCGGCGTCATCGACCGGGTTGCCGCACAGGTCAATCCGGAGGCGCTCGGCTTCGAGGTCGAGGCATTCGTGTCGGTGTACGTCGATCGCCAGGACGTCAAGCTCGCGCAGCAGTTTCGGGCGGCGATCCGCAAGTATCCCGAAGTACAGGCCTGTCACATGATGACCGGACAGGTCGATTACCTGTTACGCGTCGTCGCCAAAGATCTGAAATCCTACGGTCGCTTCGTCGAGGAAAAAATTCTCGGGATGCCGGGCGTGAAGGATGCGTCGTCATCGATCGTGCTGGATCGCATCAAGACCAGCTCGTTCGATCTGCCCTAGTGGGCTTTGTCGAAGTCACACACCGGCCAGTTGCATCATTGAACCGCCGAAAAGCACGATCAATACAAGGCTGAGTCCACCGACCAGGGCGGCCGCAAACATGCCGAGCACGAACGGCCGCGGACCGATGCGGCGAATTCCGGCAAACGTCGACGTCAATCCGATGGCGGCCATGGCGATCAGCAGGCAATACTCGGCGAGTGCCTGCACGACTTCCGTGACGGTGCGCCACTCCTCGGCATCGAAAACGCCGAAAGGCCGGTCGGAGGCGTCACCAAACGTGCGCACGGCCGACATGACGGCAAAACCGACGATGAACCAGGGAACCATGCGCAACCAGGCGGCAATGCCGGTCGGCCGGGTCGTCCCCCGGTCCGTTGCGTACAATACGCCGACCAACGGAATGATCGCAATCATGCAGAGATTTCGCACCAGTTTCGTAACGGTTGCGATATCCAGTGCAAGCGGCGCGTCGTACTGTGACTGGTACATTAGCGCCGCGCCCGCGACCTGCGCTGTTTCATGGATTGACGTGCCGAGAAACAATCCGGCCAGCGCCGGCTGGTCCGCGAAGATGGCATAGGCAATGAACGGATAGAGGAACATTGCTGCAAGCCCGAATACGGTGATGCAGGCGATCGAGTAACTGACCTCCGCCTCGTTCGCTCGAATCAACGGCGCCGTGGCCACGATGGCAGTACAACCACAGATTGCCGTACCGACGGCAATGAGACCGCTTAACTGTCGGCTCAGGCCCAGCTTCCGGCCGAACAACGCAACGATGGTTAGTCCAACAGCAATGGCGGCTATAACGAAGGGTAGTGCAACCAGGGTGAAGCGCCCTGCAGCAAGAAGGCTCAATCGGATGCCGAGCAGCATGATTCCGATGCGCAGGATGGTACTTGCGCAAAAGCGCAGACCGTCGACCATACTCTCGGGCCACGTCACGGTATTCGCCAGGATCATGCCGATGATGATCGCCATCATGATGGCACTCACCGGGCTCCTGTCGAAACCCAGCAGCGACTCACCGACCCAGATCGCGGAAAAACCCGCAGCGATCGATACGATCGCGGCGAGACCAATACCGGCCCACCACTGAGGACTCTCGATGTTCAGGTTCGACACAGCATCAATCCTTTATCGCCAGTCATGAACGGCCTAACGCTTGTCTGTGCAGCATCGGTTCAGGGGCGAGCCGCCAGTTTCGATCGATCGAGTTCAGCGATCGAACTGCAGCCCATCAGCAGCATGTCGCGTTCGATCTCGGCACGCATGAGTTGCATCGCACGCAGCACGCCCCTGGTGCCGCCGGCGGCCAGCGCATAGAGATACATGCGACCGCCGGAACAGGCAGTGGCGCCCATCGCCAAGGCCTTCAACACGTGCGTACCGCGGCGAATACCACCGTCGAGAATGATCTCGATGCGACCGCCGACCGCATCGACGATGGCCGGCAATTGGTCGAATGGTGCCCGCGACCCGTCGAGCTGGCGCCCGCCGTGGTTGGAAACCATGATGGCACTGGCGCCCACCTCGACTGCACGCTTCGCATCATCGACCGACATGACCCCCTTTACAGCGAACGGGCCGCCCCATTCCGCGATCATTTGCGCGGCATCGTCCCAGTCGATCGATCGTTTCATCTGGCTGTCGATGTAGGCGGCAACGGACGATGACACGTTTGAACCGGCGTCGATATAGCCCGATACATTTGGCAGGTCGAAGCGCTCGCGAAAGATGTAATTGGCTGTCCATTCGGCGTGCCAGAGAAAACTCAACAGGCTGGACGGAGTCAGTTTGGGCGGTGTCGTCATACCGGTTACAAGGTCGCGTTCGCGATTGCCGGCGACAATGGTATCGACTGTCAACGCCAGTGCATCGAATTTCGCTGCCTTGCAGCGCGCAATCAGGTCGCTGGTCAGTGCCGGGTCGTTGTGCACGTAAATCTGGAACAGCTTCGGCGCATCGCTGCTTGCACCGAGTTCTTCGATACTGCGCGTGCCGATGGTCGATACACCGAACATCGTGCCGAATGTTGCCGCTGCTGCGGCGATTGCGCGCTCACCCTCATGGTGAAAAAGCCGTTGCATTGCCGTCGGCGAAAAAAAGAGCGGAAGCGCCAGCCTTTGTCCCAGCACTGTGGTCGTGAGGTCGACGCGTTCGACACCAGCCAGTACGCCCGGCACGAGATCGACAGTTGCAAAAGCATCCGTGTTACGGCGCAAGGTGATTTCATCATCCGAGCCGCCGTCGATGTAGTGGAAAATGGGCGACGGCAGTCGCTTCTTTGCCAGCCGCCGAAAATCGGCCGTGTTGTGGCACTTGTCTAATCGCATTCCTGATCGCACTACAGGGCCTGACGGCTGTTACGGCGAGGCCAAGACTAACACGGGACATTGCCCCTCGATTGGACAAGTGATTGGACGATTGCATCGCGCCGCAGGCGCCGGGCCTGATAACATTACACGCCGTCAGGTTCTGCTCGAACAGGAAATCAACCATGCAGCCAGTCGTATCCGCCAACGATCGCAAGGTCGCCCGCTGGCTGCTCATCCTGTGCGGACTGGTGTTCGCGATGGTCGTTCTGGGCGGCTTCACACGGCTGACCGGATCGGGCCTGTCGATGACCGACTGGCGGCCGGTGACTGGCATCCTGCCGCCAATTTCAGAAGCGGCCTGGCAAGAGACGTTCGACCGCTATCGTGAGACCCCGGAATTCATCCAGGTGAATTCGACCATGGACCTCGCAGCCTTCAAGGGCATTTTCTGGCTGGAGTACCTGCATCGGCTGTTCGGGCGCATTATCGGCCTTGCCTTCCTGTTACCCTTTGCCTGGTTCGTGTGGCGGGGCTATATCCGCAAGCCGGAAATACCGAAGTACGGGCTGATGTTCGTACTGGGCGGACTGCAGGGAGTGCTCGGCTGGTACATGGTCGAAAGCGGGCTGGTCGACAATCCGCGCGTCAGCCAGTATCGCCTTACTGCGCACCTGAGTGCAGCGATCGTAATCTACGCGTACATGTTCTGGGTCGCGCTGTCGCTTTTGTATCCGCGTCCATCCACGGGACCGTCGCATCCGTGGTTCGGCCGTTCTCTGGCGCTGGCAGCCCTCATCTTCATTACCGTGCTGTCGGGGGGCTTTGTTGCGGGACTCGACGCAGGCCTCATGTACAACACATTCCCGAAAATGGGCAGTTACTGGATCCCGCCGGGTTACCTGGCCCTGCAACCGGAGTGGCGCAACCTTTTCGAAAATATGGCGGCTGTGCAATTCAATCACCGGCTGCTGGCGGTGACGACATTTTGCGTCATCGTCGCTTACTGGTGGTTCGCGAGACGCCTCGATCTGCCGCGCCGCATACGCGCGGGCATGAACGCACTGCTGCACACAGCGGTCCTGCAGGTCGTGCTCGGCATCTCGACCCTGCTGATGATGGTGCCGATCGTGCTGGCGGCGGCGCATCAGGCGGTCGCGCTCGTACTCATCACCATCGTGCTATATCTTTGTCACGCATTGCGGTCCGCTGAGCCGGACCGGATGGCGCACCCTGCTGGAGCCCGCCTCACGGGCGATTGAGGAACCAACAAGAGCGTTCCCAGGGGCGACTAAAGAAATGCGCTCCAGAAGAAAATACCAATGCCGCAACATGTCATTTTCGCCGCGCCTTTCTTTATGGACGCCACTGTGCGCTTTATCGCGGGCGCGACGCACCTCCCGGAGGTGGCATTGACTGTCCTGAGCCAGGACCCGGCAGAGCGACTGCCGGCGGAGGTTCGGCAACGCATCGCCGGACACTGGCGTGTCGATGATGCCCTCGATCCGCAGCAACTGGTCGACGGTGCACGGAATCTCGAGCGACAGTTCGGACGGGCCACGCGAATGATCGGCGCACTCGAGCAATTGCAGGTGCCGCTTGCGGCTGCCCGCGAAGTGCTGGGCATCGAGGGTCTCAGTGTCGATGCTGCCATGAATTTTCGCGACAAATCGCGCATGAAAAGGGTTCTCGAGCGCGCCGGCGTACCCTGTGCACAGCATGTACTGGTCGGTGACAGGCACACCGCGGAAGCTTTCGCCGCCACCGTCGGCTATCCGCTGGTGGTCAAGCCACCGGCCGGGGCCGGTGGCAAGAGTACCTTTCGGCTGGACAATGCGGCGCACCTCCGCCGGTTTCTGGAGCGCTATCCGCCGGACGCCGGACAGCCGGCACTGTTCGAGGAGTTCGTGCGCGGCACCGAGTATTCCTTTGACAGTGTGGTAATCAATGGCCGGCCGGTGTGGCATTCCATTTCCCGCTACCTGCCCTCCCCGCTCGAGGTGATGGAGAACGCCTGGATCCAGTGGTGCGTGCTGCTGCCTCGCAACATCGACGGCACGGAGTTCGACCCGATCCGGCGCGCGGCGTTCGCCGGCCTGGCCGCGCTCGGCCTCATGACCGGCCTGTCGCACATGGAATGGTTCCGCCTGGCCGACGACCGGATCGCAATTTCGGAAGTCGGCGCGCGGCCGCCCGGCGCGCAGTTCACTTCTCTGCTCTCCTATGCACACGACATCAATCTCTACCGCGCGTGGCCGCGCCTGATGGTCTTCGATACTTTCGATCCGCCGCCAAGGCGTTACGCTGTCGGTGCGGCCTATGTGCGCGGCCAGGGGCAAGGTCGTGTGCGACACATTCACGGGCTCGACGAAGCGCAACGTCGTTTCGGATCGCTCGTTGTCGAAGCGAAAATGCCGAAGGGAGGCCAACCACCGTCCGACAGCTACGAAGGTCACGGCTACATTATCCTACGCCATCCGGATACGAATACGGTAGAGCAGGCCTTGCAGCAGATCGTGCAAATTATTCGCGTGGAACTCGCCTGAATCGCGCCATGAAGATTCGACTGCTCCTCGGTCCGCAGCGACCCGTGACCAATCTCGGCCAGGCGATACTCGATGCGGGTTTGCCGGACGGTCCGGTCGCGGTGATTGCCGCAGGCTGGCAGGAAGCGGAAGGCGACAT
This sequence comes from uncultured Woeseiaceae bacterium, assembly GCA_964605635.1. Taxonomy (GTDB): domain Bacteria; phylum Pseudomonadota; class Gammaproteobacteria; order Steroidobacterales; family Woeseiaceae; genus IDS-8. Next base: position 8,992 of record CAZSDL010000006.1, on the reverse strand, counting down.
CGATGATGTCGCGGCGGCTGCCGGTCGCCAGGTTGTCAATCTCGAACTTTATCGCCGTGCCGACGAGGTCTTTGCCGGTGCTCCGGAGCTGCGGGCCGCCTATCGCGAACGGCAGGAACGCTTGCAGGAACTGCAGCGCCTGTACGCGCAACGCTTGCGACAAACCATGGCGTCCGCGCGGCAGATGCTGCGCGCGAGCGGGAGTGCGGCGCTGGTCGGACCTGAACAGCGGCATGCCATCGCCCAGTTGCGTGCACTGGATCGTCATCACATGCAACGACTGCAGGTCCTGCACGCGGAATTCGATGCCGCGTTCGATATCCGCAGCAACGCGCTGTTGGTGCACCATGCCGCTGAAATCGCCGCGCAGCTCGCTGAAGTGCAAAGCGCTGTCATCACCGGCGGCAACGTTGCCGTGCTGCTTAACCGGCTGCAACTCTTCGACGTTGGCAGCTTGCTGGCGTCCAAGCACCTGGTCGCGTGGTCGGCAGGCGCGATGGCATTGACCGAGCGCGTCGTCCTGTTCCATGACAATGCACCGCAAGGCAGGCGCAATCCGGAGATATTCGGCCCCGGCTTGGGATTAGTGCCGCACCATGTCTTGTTGCCGGATGCGAAACGGCGACTGCGCAGCGGTGACCGGATTCGCCTCGCCTTGTTCAGTCGCCGTTTTGCTCCGGCGGCCTGCATCACGCTCGACAGCGGCAGCGTTCTGCGTTTTGAGGGCGACAATATCGTGATGGCCCACAACGCGCGGCAGATTGCTGCCAACGGTCGCCTGCGAAGGGTTAAAGTCTCGTGAACCCGGCGCTGCGTAAACTCTTTCGCAAGGGTGTTCCACCGCAGGCGGAAATCGATACCTTTATTAAGACTGGCGAATTTCCGCTGGTCGACGGCAGCGACGTGACCTTCGTTTATCGCGGTACGGCAGACCAGGTGTACCTGCGCTGCTGGATTTCGGGTTTCGATACCGCTCAGCCCTTACAGGCGCTGAGCGGAACCGACCTGTGGGCGACCACCATCAATCTGCCGGAAGGCTCGCGTGTCGAATACAAATTCGAAGTCGTCGCCAACGGGCAGCGCCACCTGATCGTCGATCCGCTGAATGACGTACTCGCCCATGACCCCTTTGGCGCCAATTCGGTATGCCAGGGCGCCGGCTACGAACGGCCGTCGTGGACGCTACACGATCCGGAGGCGCGCAGCGGCGCTATCGAACACTCGCGGCTGGACAGCGGCGCATTTCGTGACTCGCGCGACGTGAGCATTTATTTGCCGGCGCGCTTCAGGCGCAACCGGCGGTATCCGCTGCTGGTCGTGCACGACGGGCACGACTTTCTTCGTTACGCGGAATTGAAGACCGTTCTCGACAACCTGATCCATTACCTCGAGATACCGCAAATGATCGTGGCGCTGACCCAATCGCCCGATCGACTGAAGGAATACGCTGCGGACGACCGGCATGCGGCGTTCATCGCCGACGACCTGCTGCCGTACATGGCAGAGCACTGGCCGCTCATCGATGATCGTGCGGCGCGCGGCATGATGGGGGCAAGTTTCGGCGGTGTCGCTGCACTGCATGCCGCGTGGAAATTTCCTGATAAATTCGGCAACTTGCTATTGCAATCCGGTTCCTTTGCATTCAGCGACATCGGCCGGCATCAGCGCGGTTCGGTTTTCGATCCGGTTGCGCGATTCATGAACGTCTTTCGCGAGGAACCAGGCGAGTTATCCGGCAAGATTTATATGAGTTGCGGCATTTACGAGTCGCTGATTTACGAGAACCGCTCTCTGCTGCCGCGTCTGCAACAGCAGGGCATCGACGTTCGCTTTGAAGAAGTACGCGATGCGCACAACTGGGAAAACTGGCGGGACCGGCTGCGAACCGGGTTGTCGTGGCTTTTTCCCGGGCCCCTGTGGCTGGTCTACGAATAGAGCAGTTTAGTCACCCGGCGATGTCATCGCCCGGGTGCGCGCCCGGGCCAGTTCGTACTCTGCGCGCGCCAGCGCCAGATGCTTGAGGTTCAGGCCCTTGGCGCTGTCGATAAAAGCCTCAGCCGCATCGAGGTCGCCATTCGATATGGCAAACATCGACTGGAACAGAAGCGCGCTCGCAATTCGTTCCGCGGCCACCTGTACTTGCCGCTCCCCGGGCGCAAGCTGTGAGGCACGGCGCAGCAAGTCTATGGCGCTGTCGCCCTGCGGCAAAGCAAGTCTTTCGCTGAGAATGCGCTGGTCGATGCCGCGCAGGAGATCGTCGAGTACGGCGGCAGACGCCTCCTGTTGGAGTTCCTCACGCACATCGGCAACAGCCGGGTCATTTTCGCCCGACATCGCCGCCGCTTGAGCGAGGTATCGCTGGGCTTGCGGCGGGTCGGTTGCGCTCACCCGTCGTGCGCTGACCAGGAGATCCTCGCGATAGCGACCGACGAGGTCCGCAATTGCGGCGATTCCGAAATGTTCCGGCTGCACGTGACGCGCGGTTTCAAGATTCCCGATAGCACTTTCGAATTCCTCGGCGGCAAGCGCCGACCTCGCGCGCGCCAGGTACTCTTCGGCAATCCTGTCCAGCCCCTCCAGAGCGGTGGGATTTGTGGGATCGCTCTCCAGTATCGATTGGAAATAGTCGAACGCATTTTCGTCACCCGGACCGACCAACCTGCCGGCCGACAGCGCCGCGGTCGCATTATCGAGCAATGACCCGACGCCCGCTGGAGAGTCGTTGCCAGGGATCGCCCACAACACGATCGCCACAAAGATGAGTAACGCCAGCGCGCCGTAGACGAATGTCGGCACCTGCAACGATATCGCCGGCTGAAAGTCGGCGCGCGGCGGCTCGTCCGGCTGCTCGACAAACCGACCCAGAAATTCCCCTGCCGTATTGAATCGATCGACGGCGTCGAAACGCAGTGCCCGCTCCACCGCCGGCCAATAGTCGACGGCATCTTCCGGCAATGGCGTCGGCGCAAGTCCTTGATCCCGTGCCGTGGCAGCATCGAGTTCTCCGAACGGGCGCTCGCCGCTCAACAGGTAATAGGCGGTCACACCCAGGGAGTAAACGTCATCGACCGGCTGCGGCTGCTCGCCTTCCAGTACCGCACAGCTTGCGTACACCGGGGTTGCCCAGCTCGCGTCGTCGCGGACGGTATCAGCGGACGGCGACTGCCCCGGAGCGCCGAAATCCAGCAATTTTATTGCCCGGGTATCGGTAATAAAGATGTTTGACGGCTTGACATCGCCATGCGCGATGCCGGCGGCATGTGACCAGGCGAGTGCTTCACCAACGTTTCGCACGATCTCGAGCGCTGTGCGCAGCGCGATACGCTTGCTCTCCAGACCGTCCAGCACGGTGGCCAGGTTGTCCCCGCTCAGCCACTCAAGAACCATGAACTCCACTCCACGATCGCTGGCGAGGTCATATACAGCGACAATGCCAGGGTGGCTCAGTTGCGATAACTTGAGGAACTCCAGGCGCAAGTGCTCGGTTGTCGCGTTCAGTTTCCCGCCGGCAGGCCGCGCAAACTTCAGCGCAACCCAGGGCCGCGGCGCGCCGACTGCCTGGCGATTCCTGTCCAGGGCCTTGTAAACGATGCCCATACCATCGTGAGCAACCCGCTGCAGAATCTCGTAACGGTCGGCAACGAGTGTTCCCGGCAGGATCGCCTCCGGAAGAATCGCCTCCCGGAGTATGGCTTCCGGGCGTACGGCTTCCGGCAGCATCAGGTCTGCGAGACTCGGCAAGTCGGTGTGCGAGCACTGCTTCGCCTTCGGTTTGGAGTCGCGAGCCAAAGGGCGGGTGACTGCGGGTGTTTCCGCATCACCGGCTGGCCTGGATGGTCGACTGCGCGTGCCGCTGACAGGGCAGGTCTCGCTCAGTCGCAGTGGCCGGGAAAATGAGCTTTTGCCCAGATCCGAGGTTCTTTCCTCCGCAGGAAGAACCGGCGCGCGCGGCAGCGCGCCGTTATGGGTCAAATTCACTGTCGGACTTCCTGTCATTGAACCCTTACCCACTGTCGGCCCACGGTCGGCCCACGACCGGCCCACGGCCGGTTTGGAGATCCGGGCAGCGTTGACGCCTGGCTGCGTTACTGCGGCAAAGGCTGCAGGCCGTATCCCGGCTCAGGGATACCTCAGTAAAGGCGGGCGATCTGTGCGGTAGCGCACCGAGCTCTGTTAAGGGGCTGATAGGGCATACAATCAGGCCTCGATCGCTTTACTCAACAAGAACAGGAAATAGCCATGAACATCACCCTCGCGCTCGGCCCCCTGGTTTCATTGATTGCCGGAATTCTCATTCTGGTCATGCCGAAATTACTCAACTACATCGTTGCGGGCTATTTGATCATCTTCGGGCTGATCGGGCTGTTTGGCGGCAACAATCTGAACCTTTGAGCGGTTGTCCTGCCGGGTTGCGGCGACTTAGACAACGGCCATTGCCGACGTCTATAGTAGGGCGAAAAGCAACAAGGACCGGTACGTGGCAACCAAGACCCGAAAAATAGGATTGTCCCTCGGCGCGGACATCTGCTGGCCAATCTGTTACGAGGCGCTGCTGCGCAAACTCGAGCTCGCGATTCCGCACGGCTCGGACTCGCTGCAGTTCGAAGTCGAGCGCGTCCAGATCGAGCCTTTCGACCTGCAACAAGCCTGCAGTTACGACGTCGTCATCGACCGCCTCACGCACTGGTATCACACCTCGCGCGAATGGATAAAGAAAGCCATCGTCATGGACGACCTGTACGTCTTCAACAATCCATGGACACTGCAGTCCATGGAAAAGCAGACGACGTATTGCGCCATGATGCGCTTGGGCTTCCCGGTACCGGACACCTGGCTCATTCCGCCGAAGTCGTACTTGGAATCTGCGGACCTGCAGCCGACACTGCGACGCTACGCAAAGCTGTTCGATCTCGGCGGCATTGGCGATCGCATCGGTTATCCGCTGTTCATGAAGCCTTACGATGGCGGTGCCTGGGTTGGCGTCACTGCCATCCACAATCGCGAGGAACTGCTGAAGGCCTACGACGCCAGCGGTACCCGAGTCATGCACCTGCAACAGGGTGTGGTGCCACACGATGCGTTTGTGCGCTGCATCGGTCTTGGTCCGCAGTGGCGCTGCGTCAATTACGACCCGTCCGCGCCGTTACACGACCGTTACGGGATGGACGTCGATTTCCTGTCGACGCAGGAGGAAAATCATCTTGTCAATATGACCATGGTGATCAACGCTTTTTTTGGCTGGGACTTTAATTCCTGTGAAGCGCTGCGCGGCGATGGCATATGGCGGCCCATCGATTTCGCCAATGCCTGTCCGGATTCGCAGGTGACTTCGCTGCATTTCCATTTTCCCTGGCTGATCAAGGCGAATTTGCGTTGGTCCATCTTCTGCGCGGCCACCAAACGTCGCATGCGAACCGATCTAGACTGGCCAAAATATTTTTCTATCGCAGATAGCGACAAGCCATTTGAAGACAAACTCGCCGACTACGTCGCGATCGCCCAGGAGCGCTTCGACGCAGACCGATTCTACGAATTCTGCGACGAACATCTCGCGCATCTGGACGAAGTCGCGTATGAGTTTTTTGGCTCCGACACCGTTCGGGATGCCATCAGGCAGAAGGTCGAGGCGCTCTTTCCGGCACATGAGATCGAGGAGTTCACTGAACTCTTTTGGCAACGTGTGCAGGAATGGCGGCGCATCGAAGGCCGTCTCGCCGGATGAGTGCAAAAGAGGTCTTCCGCTGGCATTCGCCGCAACTCGAGCAGAGTGTACAACTCGTGCGCTGGGGACATTTCGGCACGCCGGTAATGTTATTCCCGACCGCCGGAGGCGATGCTGAGGAAGTGGAGCGGTTTCACCTCATCCGCATGCTGGAACCGCTGCTGGATGCCGGTCGCATCAAGGTGTATTCAACCGACAGCGTCGCCGGACGCGCGTGGATCTCCGGCGAGCACTCCGGGGAATTCTGCTCGCTGCTGCAGAATCGTTTCGATGCGTTCATTTATCGCGAAGTGACGCCGGCCATTCGGCATGACTGCAGCTCCACGGACATCGAGATCATCACTGCAGGCGCGTCGATCGGCGCCTTCAATGCGGTCGCGACCGTCTGCCGGCATCCGGACGCATACCGGCTCGCTATTGCGATGAGTGGCACCTACGATTTGTCGAAGTATCTCGAGGGCCGCTTCAACCAGGATTTCTATTTTTGCTCGCCGCTGCATTTCCTGCCGGGACTCGAGGGTTCGGCACTCGAGGCGCTGCAGAAGCGGCTGATCCTCATGCCCACCGGAGAGGGTGACTACGAGGATATCGGCGAGTCGTGGCGCATGGCGCGGGTGCTGGGCAACATGAAAATTCCGAATCGCGTCGATCCCTGGGGGCCGGAATTTCATCACAACTGGGTGACGTGGCGCGAGATGCTGCCGAAGTATCTCGGCGAGTACGCGTGAGTCGGCAGCACGATCGCTGGTGATACGGGCGCCTGCGGATCAGAACCCCGTTGGAGCGCGCCTTGCGCGCGAACGAGAAAAGGATCGCCCGTGTTACGGGCTCCTACACGTTAGAACCCTGTTGGAGCGCGCCTTGCGCGCGAACGGGAAAAGGATTTTTCGTCACCGCATTCGCCCGCAGGGCGGGCTCCTACGAGTTGATTTTGAGCGATCCATGCAAATTGTAGGAGCCCGTATCACGGGCGATCCACCCTTACTCCGCGTAGAGGTGCAATTCGCTGCCAACAGCGTCCGCCATTTCCAGCGTGCGTTGCAGATCCGCGTGTCGCAACATCACGAACCCGTCCGACACCAGTGTATTTTTCCAGTCACGTCGCGGCGTGCCCGGTGGTAACAAGGTATTCCACACCACGTGCTGCCCGAAGCGTTTTTGCAGTGCCTCGGCACCTTCGATGCGACTGATGCGACCTGTGCCGCGTGCCCGCTTGTACACAGTCGCAACGTTGTAGCGCCGTTGGAATTGCTCGTCGATGCGCCCGTTGACCACGGCCTGACCCCAGGCGCGAAAAACGTCGAAGTCGCAGGCAAATTGCATCTGGTCGACCTGGTGAGCGCCCGGCGGTCGCGCGCCGATTTCGCCGAATACCACCTCGCCGTCCGCCTTGCGGTACCACTCCATGTGCGTGAAGCCGGTGTCGAAGCCCAGCGTGCGTATGACCTCAAAGCCCATACGCACGCCGTCTGCAAGATCGGGGTGGTCAACCTGCCGTAACGCAATAACCTGCGGACTGATCCACTCGTTGCTGCGTGCGATCAGCGGGCGCGGTCGGTACCAGGCAATGTTGTGGTAAGCAATGCGGCCAGCGATGGTAATCGTATCGAACGTAAATTCCTCGCCATCGACGAATTCCTCGACGCTCACTTGCGATACATGCCGCAATAGCGGCAGCACCTTGCGCAGGTCATCGGCATCGTTGACGCGGTAGGTGTCCGCGGACCCGGCACCGGCGATCGGTTTCAGGATAAGCGGGTAGCCGATGCGGCCGACCGCGTCGTGACAGGCCGCACTACTGGCCACGGCGAAATGGCGCGGCGTGCGAATACCGGCTGCATCGAGCGCTGCCTTCATCGCCTCCTTGTCGCGAAACCGGTTGGCCTGCTCGATATTCAGTCCGGGAACGTTGAAGTGCTGCCGCAACTCTGCCGCGAGCAGGATACCCGGCTCCCACAGGCATTCGATTCGATCCAGCGATCGGCCACGAAACTTCTGTTGCAGCTCCGCTTTGACGGCTGCGCTATCCCACAGTGAGCGGACCTGCAGGTAGTCCGCCAGCGAACGCTTGACCAGTTCCGGCAGCGCGCCGGTCGGCTGGTCCCCGACGCCGAACACGCGGGCCCCGCTCTCGGCCAGGCCGCGCGTGAACTCCGGCATATCCGCCGGATAGCCGGGTGACAGCAGCAGTACGTTCATCGGCAACGGACTCGTGTTGCGGGCTGCGATAACTTCAGCCCCAGGACCGAGCATGTAGAATAGCATTCCTTGCTGCGTCCGGATTCCGTCGCCCCTTGGCAAAGAAAACGCCACTCAAAATCTGCCTTGCCACCTCGGAATTGTCGCCGCTCGCCAAGACCGGCGGGCTGGCAGACGTGTGTACCGCGTTGTCTGCGTTCCTGCAGCGCGACGGTCACGACGTGCGGGTACTACTGCCCCGCTACTCGGCGATCGATGAAAGTCGCCTCGATATCGTTCCTGTCGACTACCTGCAGCAAATCCCGATTCAGCTGGGATCGCGCAGCGGGCATTACTCGATCGACACCGTGCACGTTCCGGGCAGCGGCGTACAAATCTACCTGCTGCGATGCCCGGATCTGTATGACCGGCCCGGCATCTATACCTCAGGCGCGGACGAGCACTTGCGTTTCATTCTGCTGTCGCGCGCGGCGATCGAGATGTGCCAGCACATGGGCTTCGCGCCGGATGTTTTTCACTGCCACGACTGGCATACCGCCCTTATCCCGCTGTACCTGAAATCGAGGTACGCCTGGGACCGCTTGTTCGCCAACACGCGTTCGGTGCTGACAATTCATAACATCGGCTACCAGGGCGTGGTCAATGCCAGCGTGCTCCCGGACCTCGGACTTGGCGGCGCCGAGCACGAATTGCACCAGGAAGACGTGGGGCTCGGGCGCATCAATTTTCTCAAGACGGGGATCCTGCATGCCGACCTGGTAACGACGGTCAGCCCGACGTACGCGCGTGAGATCCAGGGCGACGAATACGGCATGGGCTTGCAGGACCTGCTGCGCGCGCGGAGTGAGTCGCTGGTCGGCATTCTGAACGGTGTCGACTACGATGAATGGAATCCGCAAACGGACCCGCTCATTCCTGCCAACTATTCACGCGGCAAACTCACCGGGAAAACCACCTGCAAGCTCGAACTGATGAAGGACCTCGAACTGGCCGGCGGTGCGGAACAACCGCTGATAGGCATGGTGACGCGTCTGACGGCGCAAAAAGGCATCGACTTGATTCAGAAAGTGC
>CAZSDL010000005.1:0-45974 GCA_964605635.1 uncultured Woeseiaceae bacterium | reverse complement strand
GGCAAGATCATCGCGCCGGACCTGTACATTGCCATCGGCATTTCCGGAGCCATCCAGCATTTGACCGGCATCAAAGATGCCGGAACGATTGTTGCCATCAACAAGGACGAAGAAGCGCCCATCTTCGAGGTTGCGGATATTGGCCTGGTCGGCGACCTGTTCAAGCTGGTACCGGAGTTCCAGGCGGCAATCAGCAAATAACCTCGACAGCTGCGCGCTGCAGGCTCGGCTGATTTACGCTGACTTCAGGCCGATCTTCTAGGCCGATTTTTTCAGAACCTCGAGCACCGACTCTGCTTTACTCACTTCGAACTTGCCCGGCGGTTCGACAGCGACATGGGTCGCGACACCGTCGTCCACAACGATCGCAAACCGCTGCCCGCGCTGCCCGAGGCCGAATTTCGAACCGTCCATTTCCAGCCCGATCTTGCGCGTATACTCACCATTGCCGTCTGCAAGCATGACAACCTTGTCACCCACCTTGCGGTCTTTTCCCCATGCGTCCATAACGAATACATCGTTGACCGCCATACAGGCAATCGTATCGACGCCAAGCTTGCGAATCTCCTTGGCATGGTCGACAAACCCAGGCAAATGATTCATTGAGCAGGTAGGCGTGAACGCTCCGGGCACGGAGACAAGCACAACCTTTTTCCCGGCGAACAGTTCGTCGGTGGATACCGCACCCGGCCCCGACTCTGTCATCACTGAGAATACTCCGGACGGCATTTTGTCTCCTGCTTTGATCGACATCGCACTTCTCCTTTGGCAAATTTGTTTCGACTTATCGCCGTCAAACAGTCCGAACCTGTTTTACGTTGAGGGTGGCATTGTACGCGGGTCATACGGCGAATAGGCCGCGTACCGCGCTACCCGAATGGCGCGCAAGGCATCAACGCCTGTCCCTGTACGATAAACAAGGTAATAAATATGTTATAAGTTTCTGTTTTATATATTCTTTATATTTCGCCATTGACGCCCTACCCCAGCAGCACTGCTGCGCGAAAGCCGCAGCGTTCGCAGATCCCTCAGCTTTCGTATAATTCAACGTTCCGCTGGAGACATCATGAACTTTGAACTGACCGAGGCGCAGCAAATGATTCAGGTTGCTGCGCGCGAATTCGCGCAAAATGAAATCGCACCCATTGCCGCCGAATTCGACAGGAGCGGCGAATTTCCCGTCGAAACCATACGCAAAGCCGGCGAACTCGGCTTCATGGGAATCGAAGTACCGGAGGAATTCGGAGGCGCAGGCTTCGACACCCTGAGTTACGCGCTCGTGATCGAGGAACTGTCGGCGGCCGACGCCGCTCACGGCACCATTGTTTCCGTGAACAACTCATTGTTTGGTACACCTCTGCTCGAATTCGGCAGCGATGAGCAAAAACAACGCTTTCTCGAACCAGTCGCTTCCGGCAAAGTCAATGGCGCCTATGCATTGACAGAATCACAGTCGGGATCGGACGCGGCGGCAATGCGTTCCCGTGCAACACTGTCTCGAGACGGTTCCTTTTACACGATCACTGCACGCAAATCGTGGATCACCTCGGGTCCGGTTGCAAAGTACATCATTCTATTTGCCAGGACGGATGCGCCGGACGCAGGAGCGCCCTCTATCAGTGCCTTTGTCATCGATACGGACGAACCCGGCTTCAAACGTGGCAAGACCGAACCCAAGCTGGGCATACGCGCTTCCGCGACCTGCGAAATCGAGCTGGACGACTATCGCTGTCCGGTCGAGAACCGTATTGGTGACGAGGGGCAGGGTTTTCGTATTGCGATGACCGTCCTGGACACAGGACGAATCGGTATCGCCGCCCAGTCGCTTGGCATTGCGGAAGCCGCGTACGACGCTGCCGTCCAATATTCGCGGGACCGGAAAGCATTCAATGCTCCGATTGGCAGCTTCCAGGCTATCCAGGCAAAGATCGCCGATATGAAATGCCGCATTGAGGCATCGCGCCTGTTGACTTACAAAGCGGCCTGGAACAAATCAGTTGCGAAAAAAACCGGTGCCAGGAATACCCTGCAGGGCAGTATCGCCAAATTGTTTGCCTCGGAAACAGCGATGTTTGTCACCCATCAGGCATTACAGATTCACGGGGGTATGGGTTACAGCAAGGAATTGCCGCTCGAACGTTACTTTCGAGACGCGAAAATCACCGAAATTTACGAAGGCACCAGTGAAATTCAGCGACTGGTCATTGGTCGACTGGAAACAGGACTTCGCTAGGATCGATTTCTACCGTGCGGCCGCATCTCGCGACCGGCCTTTTTCTATCCTTCGTTCTCAGCGACATAAACCATCAGGCCGTCCAGATCGTCATTCATTTCGATCTGACAGGTCAGGCGGCTGTTACTCCGCCTGTCGAATGCTGCATCAAGCATGCTGTCTTCCATGTCGTCCATTTCAGGTAGCCTGGGGAGCCAGGCCTCATCGATGTAGCTATGGCAGGTGGCACAGGCACAGGCCCCGCCACACTCGGCAACAATTCCTTCGATATTGTTATTGATTGCCCCTTCCATAACGGTGTAACCGTTCTCCAAATCGACATCGTGTCGTACGCCTTGTGGCGTTATGTAAGTGACTTTGGGCATGGGAGCAGATCATCTGGCTGGTCAAAAAGCGGGCAATTGTACGAACGCGAAGACAGTAAGGTCAATGCCCTTGCACATGATGGTTCACCCGGAGGAATTCAATGCGGTCCTGGTACACCATAGGAAGTGCAGCAACAGACACACGAACGGCAGAAGTTATCTGCCCGCTGTTTCACTGCGGGCGAGACTTCCGGCAGTTTAGAGTGTGGGCTTGATTCTACAGGCCCAGTCCGGTCTGTTGACGACGATTCTGCAATCGCTCCCGCTGCCGTTGCGCCGCTCGTTCTGCCATTTCAATCTGCTCGTCGCGAGCAATGTCGCTCTCAATGACGGTGATCCACTGATTAGAAAGTCGCCGCGAGCGTTCTGTTCGAGCCGCTTGCCTGAATGCTGCAATCGCGTCGTTATAGCGCTTGAGGTTGTAAAGGCACATGCCGAGGGAAATGCGGGCGTTGTCGGCACTGTCCAGGCCTCCCATTTCAAGGCCACGATTGACGCTCGAGACGCAATCTTCATGCTGGCCCATGTTCAGGTAGGCGTTTCCCAACCGGACGTACAACTCAGCGTCGTTACCCAGGCGTGCGGCCTCCCGCAGCGCCGGTATTGATTTCTCGTCTTCCATTGCCAGGGACCAGGCCTGTGACAGTAAGCGATAGTTCTTGGCGTCTTTGGATACACGTCCGCTTTCCATCTCGGCTTCCAGCAACTTCGCTGCCTTGTAGGGCACTTCCTGCTGCATGTAGAGCTGCGCCATGGTAACGAGTTCTGATTCGGTCGTGAGCAAACCCTGCGTATGTGCAGCGTCATACGCCGCGATCAGATTGGTGTCCTCGCCCAGCTCCGTAAAGGCACCGGCAAGCTGGAACCAATAGCGCTTCTTTGGCCAGTTCTGTAGCAGGATCTTGTTGATGTCCTTTACCTTGGCAAAATTCTCCTGCTGGAAATACGCGAAATTCAGCAGCACATACCAGTCTTCCTTGATTTCCGTCTCGCGCTTCCTGGCAATCTCCATCGCCGTTTCGATCGGCCGGACCATGTCCGAGTAGCGGTCCAACTGGTAGAGATTTTGTGCGTACAGGATATACGGTTCCGGTGCCGGATTCGTTTCCAGTGCGAACCACTGGTCCAGGAAGGTCATTGCCTTCCGGTAGTCTTCCTCCATGGTGGCAAGCTGCGCGAGGGTGTAAAGCGTCTGCTTCCTGATCTGCTCTTCGAGGGTCGGTATGCGCAGCATTTCCTCGTACGTACTCATGGCGCGCGCTGTGTCGTCCATATTGTAGTAGACGAAGCCGATGTAATTGAGCACGTTCGACAGTTCATACTCGGTCAACTTGCCTTGCCGCAAGGCCGTAAGTGTCCGCAAAGCTCCCTGGTAGTTCTTCGCTTCTACGGCTTCCTGGGCCTGCTGGATCTTGTCATAGACTTCCTTGCTGACTGCCTGCGCCTCCTTGGTTTGCTGCTGGTCTCTTCTTTCTTCTTCGGATTGCTGCGCATGGACAGTGCCCAGCGCGAGACAGCCGGATAACAGCAACAAGGTCAGCTTTGACGAATTCCGCAATTGCCTGGTCATGGTAGTCGAATCCTCCGGAGTAGCCTGTGCGCCGATTTTCTGCGGCCGCGGTTGGTCTCTACTCCTCGATCTTGAATGTAATACGCGTCTTGACGCCTGGTACCTCGACCGGCTGGCCATCGACGACCCTGGGCTTGTACTTGAATTTGAGTACGGCCTGGGTCGCGGCACGATCGAAAAGACTACTGGTCGAGAAATCCACGATGGGATCCTTAACCGATCCGGTGGTAGTCACGGTGAAACTCATGTCCACGTAGCCTTCAATGCCCCGGGACAATGCGCGCGCCGGGTAGATCGGTGCAACGCGCACGATCGGCAGATAGTCGCCTTCGGCGATATTCATACTGCCGGGCCCGCCGATGTCCATGTCACCCATACCGCTCGGCGGCGCGACACCGATCGCAATGGCTGATGGATCAATACTGTCGTTGTCCTGCGGCGGTGCGTCCGGCGGCACCTGCGGCGGCGGTGGCGGCTTCTCGGGCTGTATGTCTTCGGCATTAACGGTTTCCGTTCGCTTGACACGCACGAATTCCAGCATGTGCCGCTCACGCGGTTTGGTCAGCGCCGCTTCGCCGTAGGCGATCAGCAGATGCATTACGAACAGCAAGGTCAGTGTTACGACCGAGCCGACAACTATGGCAAAAACGTATCGGCCAATCATGATTCGATTCTCCCTTCAAGCCTCCGCCACACACACGCTGCTGGCGTCATTTCACTGCCCTGCCAATAGTCTGACCCTGGCGAGCACTTCCGGTTCCGGCCGTGGCATTGTTCATCTACGCTAGTTGTTGTCCGCGGCTATCGAGATATTGTAGACACCGGCCGCACGCGACGCATCCATCACTGTGACCAGCGTCTCGTTGGTCGACTTCTTGTCCGCCTGTATAACCACCGAGCCCTTGGGGTTCTCGGCATGCATCCGCTCGATATTGGCGCGCACGGCGCGCGGATCGATCAGGCGTCGATCCATCCAGATTTCGTCATTCGCACTGATCGCGATCAGGATGTTCGCATCCTCCACCCGTTCCGAGGTCGGCGCGTCCGGACGGTTTACATCGATTCCCGCTTCCTTGATGAAAGATGCCGTCACGATAAAGAAGATGAGCATGATGAATACGACGTCGAGCATCGGCGTCAGATTGATCTCATTCTCTTCTTCGTCACCGCCCATTCCTGCAGATAATCTACGCATCGAAGCTATCCTTTAATGATCCATTGTCAGTGAGTCTTCGAGGAACTCCACTTCCCGCGCCGCACGTCGGCTAAGCAAAGTCACAAGAAGAACGCCAGAAAGCGCACCAACCATTCCAGCCATGGTAGGAACCGTAGCCTGGGAAACGCCGGCTGCCATTGCCCGCACATTGCCTGACCCGGACACCGCCATCACCTCGAACACCTTGATCATGCCAGTCACCGTGCCCATGAGCCCTAGTAACGGGCAAAGTGCAACGAGCGTCTGGATCATCGGTATCGAGCGACTCGTGGCCATCTGGAACTGGGAGATCATGCCTTCGCGGATCTGGTGGGCATGCCAGGATCTGCGCTCGGATCGGCTTTCCCAGCGCTCACGGATCTCGTCAGCACTGGTCTTCATCGTTGTGCGGAAATAAACAAGACGCTCTATGATGAAGACCCACATCACGAAGATCGTCACCGCGATCCACCGCAGCACAGGCCCGCCCAGATCCATGAAGTCCCGGATGGCCTCAAAGCTGTCGCTAAGCCAAAGCATACTGACTCCCCGGCCCGCTAGCCGTGTCGCTCCGAATGCTCGGCAACGATACCGGCACTCTGTGAATGGAGGATGTTGACAATTTTCCGGCTCTGGCCACTTACGAGCGTGTGGATGAGTACCATCGGAATTGCGACGACCAGACCCAGCACTGTCGTGACCAGCGCTTGCGAAATACCGCCAGCCATCATCTTCGGGTCACCGGCACCGTAGAGCGTGATGACCTGGAAGGTCTGGATCATGCCGGTGACGGTTCCGAGAAGACCCATCAGCGGGGCGACGACGGAAATCACCTTGATAAACAACAGACCCTTGGTGAGGCCCGGCATTTCCTTCAATGCCGCTTCACTCAGCTTGAGCTCGATGGTTTCAGTGTCGGCATTCTTGTTCGCCTCATAGGCCGACAACACCCGGCCGAGCGGATTGTCGGTACTCGCCTTGTCGCTCTTCAGCTGTGCAGAAACCTTGCGGCTGTCGATCGTCAAACCGACCCAGCGCCACAGCGCAATCAGGAGTCCGATTAAACCCAGGGCGATAATTGAATAGCCGACTATGCCACCCTGCTGCACGCGTTCGCCAAGCGTCGGTGACTCGACCAGCAGCGCCAGAATGCCGCCCCGCGTGACGTCCAGCCCGAAGCGTACCATGCCTTCATCTGCATCGATCATATTGGATGCGGACGACGGGTAGCGGCCCTGGTCCGGCTGCCGTTGCAGCTCACTGATGTTGCCGGTTTCAGAATCGTAGAGGAGGTAACCGCCGTCGAAGGCCAAATTGAAAACACCTACCCTCGCGACGTCCGCAATAACCTTCTCGCCGTTGGCCGTCGTGATTTCATGTGCAAACTTGACGTTTCTTCCGGATTCCGTAATTTCACGCTGCATCTCATACCACAACCGCTCGATATCCTCGATCGACGCGAGCGACGTGGCCCCCGCCATACGACTGCCAAGCTCGACCAGGAAATCCGTACGGTTCGGGTAATGAATATTGGTCAGCGAATTGCTGAAACGACCTTGCGTGTCCCCCGTGACCATCTGCAACACGCCAAAGAGCTCTCGTAACGCACCCAGACGCTCTTCAAGCGCCGCACGTGAGGTTGCAATGTTCACCTGGTTGGTTTCGAACAGTTGTTCCAATCGGGAGCTTTCCGACTCCAGGCGCGTGCGATTGGCTCGTGCCGTATTCAGGAGTTGCTGCTGTTCGTTGCGGCGCTGTGCAAATTCAGCTTCGCGTTGCCGCGCTTCCTGGGAATCTCGGGCCTGGCCGCGTTCGATCTGCTGCAGGAGTTCGGCCATGCTGCTGGCATCCTCCTGGGCGTTCGCCACGCCAAAGCCTAACAGGGAGGCTGCAACCATTATTGTTATGCGTTTCATTTAGGAAGTCTCCCCGACTGGTTCTGCAGCTTGCACGGGAATCAGTATCAATTCCGGCGCTATCAATTGGCGTGCCATGCGAATGCCCTTGCGAATTTCGCTGCGGTGCTGATTATCGATCAGGACGAACGCTCGTTGCGCGGGATCGTACTGGCCGGTGATGTCCGCATCATCCGACTGGAAATAAAGGCCGGTTCTGCCAATACGCAACATGTTGTAGTCGCGAGTCGTGCCGTCGATATCGAGAGTCTGCCGGTAATATTCGCTCGAGGAGCCGAAATCCATTTCGATCTGGTAGGCCTCCATCACTTTGCGAAACTTCTCGGCCACGCTCACATCCGAACGTTCCATCAAGTCCTTGAGCGTATCGACTCGATTAGTGCGCTCTTCCATAAGGAAAGGTATGTCGAGAGCAATCGATTGTTCCAGTCCGTCGATCATGCGCTCCATCAACGGGAAGATCTGTCGATTGATGACGTCAACCTGATCCATTGACAGTGCGATATCGGCGAGTACAGCCTGCTGACCTTCCGTTTGCGCCGTCATCAGCCGGTTGTAAACCGAAAGTCCCTCGTTCTCCTTCAGAATGCCGCGGTATTGATCTTCCAGCGATCGGGTTCGCTCGACTTCCTGATTGACTCGCTCCTGGGAAGCCTGGGCGAGACTCAGACGTCGCAGATCTGACTGGATTACCTGATCGACGGTCTGGGCGAAGACGCTGCCAGTCAGGGCGATAACAGAGGCTGTAACAATTACAGTAGTTATCTTCCGACTGCTGCTGTTGCACCGTTTCATGGACACTCCTTAGAACTTCGGATTTTATTGATTTGGTATCACGTAGAATTCGTGACGGTCGTAATTCGTAATTTTTGACTACCCGCGCAAAAAGCACTGGGATCTGAACCCAATACCCGGCTTGATCCGGCTTGCCAGTGCCGGCAGCTCTCCACTGCGGCGCGGCAATATTTTTTCTTTGACCTGATGTCTGGTCTCTGGTCTTTAGTTGTCTGCTGCTTGGTCTCTTCAGGGAAATCGCCGCACCAGTTTCTCTTCGCGCCTGATTCCGCCACGATTATAGAGCCCGGATTCGCCTAGCCACAAGAATAACATATGCTCTGTATATCACCAGCCCGGCGATTACATAAGTCCTTACCCGGGATGCGAGCCGACTTTTGCAAGTTCCAGTCGCGCAATCGTGCGTCGGTGAACTTCGTCCGGACCATCCGCCAGTCTCAGGGTGCGGGCGCCGGCCCAGGCTGCCGCCAGGTCGAAATCCCCGGATACCCCCGCAGCGCCGTGCACCTGCACGGCCCTGTCGATAACACGCAGGGCCATCGACGGTGCCACCACTTTGATCATGGCAATTTCTGCCTGGGCGGCCTTGTTGCCGGTCTTGTCCATCTGGTCGGCGGCTTTCAGCGTCAGGAGTCGCGCTTGCTCGATGTCAATTCGCGATTCGGCGATCGCCTCGCGTACGACACCTTGCTCAGCCAGCGTCTTGCCGAAGGCCACTCGCGCGACGGCGCGGCGGCACAGGCTTTCCAAAGCGCGTTCCGCCAGACCAATCAGGCGCATGCAGTGATGAATGCGCCCCGGTCCCAGGCGTCCCTGTGCAATTTCAAAGCCGCGTCCCTCACCCAGCAACAGATTTTCCGCCGGTACCCGGACGTTCTCGAACGTCATCTCCGCGTGGCCGTGCGGTGCATCGTCGTAACCATAGACCGTCAGCGGTCGCAGCACACGCACACCAGGCGTGTCCATTGGGATAAGAATCATCGACTGCTGTCGATGTTTGTCGGCGGACGGGTCGGTCTTGCCCATAAATATCAGGATTTTGCAGCGCGGATCCATCGCGCCGGACGCCCACCATTTGTGACCGTTAATGACGTACTCGCCGCCGTCTCTGGCGATGGTCGACCGTATGTTAGTGGCGTCTGAGGAAGCGACTTGCGGTTCGGTCATCGCAAACGCGGAGCGAATCCGGCCGTCGAGCAGTGGCTGCAGCCAGCTTGCCTTTTGCTCCGCGGTGCCATAGCGAACCAGCACCTCCATGTTGCCGGTATCCGGCGCTGAACAGTTGAATGCCTCGGCGGCGATGTGCGACCGCCCCATGATCTCTGCCAGTGGCGCATACTCGAGATTGCTGAGACCCGCACCCAATTCGCTTTCGGGCAAAAACAGATTCCACAGGCCCGCGTCGCGGGCGTGCGCCTTCAGCGACTCCATGACCGGCGGTACCGTCCATCGGGAAGTCGCCTCGTTCAGCGCTGCGACGTATTCGGCCTCGCCCGGATAAACATGCTGTTGCATGAATTCCAGCACTCGCGCACGTAGCGCCGCTACTTTGGGCGAGTAATCAAAATCCATACACAGCGCTCCCGGCTATCCCACTACGGCGTTGAGAACGACGCAGAATAACCGTATATAAGGAATCGAACCACCGTCACCCGGCCGACCAGCACCATTCGGCATCACGCTACAACCATGGAGCCCGCATCAGTGAAAGCCTTGCTCTGCAAATCGTTCGGAACACCGGACATGCTGGTGGTCGAGTATATCGCGCCACCCGAACTCGCGGCCAATGAGGTGCGCGTCCGGGTTTTGGCCTGCGGCGTCAACTTTCCGGACCTGCTGATGATTGCCGGCAAGTACCAGGTACAGCCGCCCATGCCGTTCTCGCCGGGCGCCGAGGTCTGTGGCGAGATCGTCGAGCTGGGGAGCGCGTGCAGAAAATTGGACATCGGGCAACGCGTCATAGCGATGTGTGGCTCCGGAGGCATGGCGGAAGAAGTGTGCGTGTCCGAAACTGCTGCAATACCAATTGCCGCATCCATTCCTGCGGAAACCGCCGCCGGGTTCCTCCTCGCTTACGGCACCGCCTACCACGCACTGAAACAGCGTGCGCAACTGGCGGCATCTGAATCCCTGCTGGTGCTCGGTGCGGCCGGCGGAGTCGGGCTGGCTGCGGTCGAGCTCGGCAAGATTATGGGTGCGCATGTCATTGCGGCGGGCAGCAACGAGGCGAAACTGCAGCTTGCGCGCAACTATGGGGCAGATGAACTGGTCGACTATTCA
The DNA here is from genome assembly GCA_964605635.1 of uncultured Woeseiaceae bacterium. Lineage (GTDB taxonomy): Bacteria > Pseudomonadota > Gammaproteobacteria > Steroidobacterales > Woeseiaceae > IDS-8. The sequence goes on along the minus strand of CAZSDL010000005.1, from coordinate 35,620 downwards.
GACGTGCAGCTCAAAGAGGCGATCCGTGGCCTGACGGACGGCCGCGGCGTCGACGTAATATTCGATCCGGTTGGTGGTGATCTCTTCGATGATTGCCTGCGATCGGTCGCCTGGAACGGCCGAATTCTCGTTATCGGGTTTGCGGGAGGCAAGATCCAGGCAATTCCGGCCAACCTGCCGTTGCTCAAAGGCAGCGCCATTGTCGGCGTCTTCTGGGGCAAGTTCGTCGAGCGCGAGCCGGCGCTTAATCGTGACAACAACCGGGAATTGCTGGACTACCTCGTCGCAGGACGGATCAAGCCGCACATTGGGGCCGTTTTCCCGCTCAGCGACGGCGCCCGCGCTCTCGAGATGCTGGCCAATCGGCAGGCAATGGGCAAAGTCATTGTCAGAGTCGCTGCTTGAAAATGCTGACGTCCGATGGCCGGCCGTCAGTAACCGCACAGTTCGTAACACAAGTAACTTATTGTGCGCCGTTGACATCGATAAGGGCATACAACATGATCGGGCTGTCATGACTTTTCAGTTCGCAGATTTTTCCGTCTCGATCGGCATCGGTGTCGTGCTTCCGGTCGACCTCGTGCTTTTTCGCGGGAGAACTTGCGGGTAGCGGAAGACTGTCAGACAACCACAACGCAGACCCCGCATCCCGACAGGATCGTGGGGTTTTTTTTTGGTGCCAGCAGGGAAATGAATAGATGCAAATGTATTCCGAACAAGATGTAGATGCGGCGAGCTTGCAAGGCAAGCGTATTGCGATACTGGGCTACGGCAGTCAGGGCCGCGCACACGCACTGAACCTGAAAGACAGTGGCCACAACGTTGTGGTTGGATTACGGCGTGGCGGTCCAAGCTGGAAGCGCGCGGAAGCCGATGGGCTGCAGGTTGCGGAGCCCGGCGCTGCCGCCATCAATGCCGCGATAGTTGCTTTCCTGACGCCTGACCTGACGCAAGAATCGTTGTATGCGTCTATCGAGTCGCAAATTCCGCAAGGCGCAGCAATTCTGTTTGCGCACGGCTTCAATATCCATTTCAAACAAATCACCCCGCGCCCGGATCTGGATGTGATACTGATCGCACCGAAGGGGCCCGGTGATCTCGTACGACGACAGTACGAGGAAGGACATGGCGTGCCCTGCCTCGTCGCCATTGATAAAGATGCCTCCGGCTCGGCCCTCAAACTTGCGCTCGCCTATGCCGACGGCATCGGCGGTGCACGTGCGGGTGTCATCGAAACGACGTTTGCTGAGGAAACCGAGACCGACCTGTTCGGCGAGCAGGCTGTCCTCTGCGGCGGTGCTACGGAACTGGTCGTCGCCGGATTCGAAACCCTGGTGAAGGCCGGCTACCAGCCTGAAGTCGCCTACTACGAGTGCATGCACGAACTGAAGCTGATCGTCGACCTGTTGCACGAGGGCGGGCTCCGGAAAATGCACGAATTTATCAGCGAAACCGCTGCATACGGCGATCTGACCCGCGGCCCGCGAATCGTCGATGGCCATGTACGAGAAACAATGCAAAAGGTCCTGAAAGAAATTCAGGACGGCACTTTTGCCCGGCAGTGGATTGACGAGAACAAGGCCGGCCAGAAGGAGTATCGACGCCTGATGCAAGCGGACCTCGATCATCCGATAGAAAAAGTCGGCGCAGAGTTGCGCGGTCGCATGGACTGGCTGGAAAACTGAAGACCTCAAAACACGGGAAGGACGCACATGACTTCGGCAATCAACACCTACCTCGACGCCACGGATTGGGGATCAGACTCCGGCACACCTCTCGCAGGAATCACACTGGATGATGTCGTGCGCGCAAAAAAAACGATTGCACCGTTCCTCTCCCCTACGCCGCTTCTCAATCATTCGCTCCTGTCCGCCAGAGTCGGCACCGAGACCTTCGTTAAACTGGAGAATGTGCAGGATATAGGTGCGTTCAAGATTCGCGGCGCGATCAATTTGCTTGCGAGTCTCTCCAGGCGCGAGCGGAAGCTCGGCATCGTTACTGCCACGCGCGGCAACTACGGAGCGGCCCTGGCCAGTGCATGTGCCATGTACGGCGCGAAATGCACGGTTTTCGTGCCCGAGGAAAACAGCCCGCACAAGAATGCCGGGGTCGAGGCGCTCGGCGCCGAAGTGATCGTGCAGGGACATGATTTTGATGCTGCGTGGGACGCGTCTGTGCGCTACGCGCGACGGACAGGCTCCCTTTCCATCCACCCCGCCAAGCGGCCCGAACTGGTTGCGGGCCAGGGAACGGTTGCGCTGGAAATGCTGGAGCAGTGCGAGGAGCCGCTCGATGTAGTTTTCGTTCCGGTCGGTGGTGGCAGCCTGGCGGCCGGTACGACCACGGTATTCAAGGCGCTGTCTCCGGCGACGCGGGTTATCGCCGTACAGGCAGAAAACGCTCCGGCGTTTCACAATGCCTGGCATACAGGACAGTATGCGTCGATGGTGGCCGCTCGAACCATCGCAGACGGGCTGGCCACTCGCGTTCCAGTACGCTATACGCTGAGCATGATGGAAAATCTCGACGATTTCGTGCTGGTGAGCGAAGAGGAGATCTGCACGGCGATCCGTTGTTACGCGGATACGGTTCACCACCTCGCAGAAGGTGGCGGAGCCGCCGGACTGGCTGCTGCACTCAAGATGCGCAGCGAACTGAGCGGCAAGCGCGTTGGACTGATTCTTACGGGCAGCAATATCGACAGCACGACACTTCTGCAGGCATTGCGAATCGACGCCCCGCTTTTCGCACCACTGGCGGTACCTAATTTCCCCCTGGCCAGTATTGACTACGGCGATCGCTAAATTGTGACGGAGAAACAGATTGTGAACGAGCGTATCCGGATATTTGACACCACGTTGCGTGACGGCGAGCAAGCCCCGGGTTGCAGCATGACGCTGCGTGAAAAACTGCGGGTAGCGAAAGCGCTGAGCGAACTCAAGGTCGACGTAATCGAGGCCGGCTTTCCAGCCGCATCCCCAGGCGATTATGAAGCAGTGAAGGCCATCGCCGAGCAGAATTTCGGACCGGTCATTTGCGGCCTCGCACGTTGCAATGCGAAAGATATTGAAAAGGTGCATGCGGCGGTGAGTGCTGCCGAGCGCCACCGCATACACGTTTTCGTTGCAACGAGCGCCATTCATCGTGAACACAAACTCAAGATGGCTAAGGAAGAAATCATCAAGAGTGCCGCCAGCGCGATCCGCATGGCGCGGGAACTGTGCGACGATGTCGAATTCTCACCGGAAGACGCGTCGAGAACCGAACTCTCCTACCTCGCCGAAGTGGTCTCTGCAGCTATCGAGGCGGGCGCCGGGACGGTCAATATTCCCGACACCGTCGGTTACACCGTGCCGGCTGAATTCGATCGGCTGTTCCGCTACTTGCGCGACCATGTCGCCGGTATCGACAAGATCGTTTTGAGTGTGCATTGCCACGACGACCTTGGCATGGCGGTGGCCAACAGCCTCGCTGCCGTAAGCGCCGGTGCGCGCCAGATCGAGTGCACTATCAATGGTATTGGCGAACGTGCCGGCAACTGCTCGCTGGAAGAGGTAGTCATGGCACTGAAGACACGTTCCGAGTTCTTCGGCATGCATACCGGCATCGACTCCACCCGCCTTTACCCCACATCTCGATTGGTTTCGGGAATTACGGGAATGCATGTGCCTCGTAACAAGGCGGTCGTTGGCGAGAATGCGTTTGCCCATGAAGCCGGCATTCACCAGCATGGAATGCTCCAGCACCACTCGACGTACGAGATCATGCGTCCGGAGGACGTCGGCTTCAGTCGCTCGACCCTTGTATTGGGCAAGCACAGTGGCAGACATGCATTTCGCGACCGGGTCCGGCAACTTGGCTTTGAACTCGATGAATTCGAGACCAACCGCGCGTTCCAGGAATTCAAGAAGCTGGCCGATCGCAAGAAGGATATGTACGACGGCGATATCGAGGCGATCATTCTCAATGTCGACAGCTCTTCAAACGGTCCCTGGATACTGGACAGCCTCCAGGTAAGTTCCGGAACCGGCCAGAAGTCCTCGGCGACGATAACGTTGCTCGATGAGCGCGGTCAGTCTGTGCAGGAGTCGGCTACTGCCGACGGACCCGCGGAGGCGGTTTTCCGTGCGCTAGAACTCGTGACCGAGGTCGATCCTGTTCTCAGAAATTTCGACCTGCAAAGCGCGACCATCGGTGAAGATGCGCAAGGCGAAGCAACGGTAATCGTCGATTACAACGGTCAGACATACCGCGGTCATGGAACCAGTACTGACATAGTAGAAGCCGCGGGCCGTGCCTATCTGGAGGTGATCAACCGGATACTCAGGCGCCGCGAACGGGGCCTCGAAGAACCTGCGTCAAGCGACGAAATCAATCGCGCATCAATCTGACTGCGTTACTACCGTTAATCGACTGATGCGAAGAAGTGACGCCCTTGCTAAGCTACGCCGTCTTGAAAGCACAAGCGGCGCGGAGTCAGAGCATGAGTTTTAAGGGCGCGAAACTGATCTGGATGAATGGCCGTATGGTTCCATGGGAACAGGCGACCGTGCACATTATGGCACATGCCCTTCACTATGGATCCTCGGTGTTCGAAGGCATCCGTGTCTATAAGACGCCGGAAGGCCCGCAGGTTTTCCGACTGACAGACCACATACAGCGCTTGTTCAATTCCGCGAAGATCTATCGCATGCCCATACCCTATGGGTTGGATGAACTCATCCGGGTGTGCAAAGACGTGGTGCTGGCGAACAAGCTTATGAACGGGGCCTACATTCGTCCCATAGCCTTGCGCGGCTACGGCGACGTCGGGCTCGCGCCGAAGCCGGACCACCCGGTGGATGTTGCGGTTGCAGCCTGGGAATGGGGTGCGTACCTCGGCGCTGACGGGCTGGAGAAGGGTGTCGACGTTTGCGTTTCGAGCTGGCAGCGCGTGGCGCCGAATACCGTGCCCGCACTGGCCAAAGCCGGTGGCAATTACCTGTCGAGCCAGCTTATCAGTACGGAAGCCAGACGCCTCGGTTTTGCCGAGGGCATTGCGCTCGCGACTGACGGAACCGTCAGTGAGGGTGCGGGTGAAAATCTGTTCCTGATTTACGAAGGACGTTTGCTGACGCCGCCCTCTACGTCATCGATTTTGACCGGCATCACTCGCGACACCGTCAAGCGCCTGGCACAACGACTCGGGCTGGAGGTGCGCGAACAGGCCATTCCGCGCGAGATGCTGTACCTGGCCGATGAGCTGTTTTTAACGGGCACTGCTGCCGAAATAACACCGGTACGCTCGGTCGATCGCATTCAGATCGGCGTCGGTCATCGTGGACCGATCACAAAGCAACTCCAGGATGCTTTTTTCGGCCTGTTCAACGGCAAAACGCGAGACGATGACGGTTGGCTCGAATCCCTGGAAGGTCCGACTGTCGCTGCAGCTACCGGCTCGTAAGAAAGTACTGTTCCCTGCATGGCTGGATTTTCCCCGCAAACACTGTTCGACAAGGTATGGTCTGCACATCTGGTAACGCCGGAGACAGCAGATACACCGGCGATCCTGTACATCGATTTACACCTCGTACACGAGGTAACTACACCGCAGGCGTTTGCCCTGCTGCGCGAAGAAGGGCTGCCCGTTCGCCGGCCCGATCTGACCCTGGGCACCCTGGACCACTCAACACCAACGACACCGGTGCGCACCTTCAAAGACCTGGACATCGTCGGCGAAAGTGCCGCGAACCAGGTACGGCAGATGCAGGACAATTGCCGAGAATTCGGTGTCGAACTCCTTGGATTCGGGAGCCCTCACCGCGGCATCGTGCACGTCATCGGACCGGAGCTCGGCATCACCCAGCCGGGTAAGACGATCGTTTGTGGTGACAGTCATACCAGCACGCACGGCGCATTCGGCGCCCTCGCCTTTGGCATTGGTACCACGGAGGTAGGCCACGTGCTGGCGACCCAATGCCTTTTGCAGCGCAAGCCGAAGTCCCTGGTCATCGAGATCAGCGGCCGCTTGCAGGCAGGCGTTTGCGCCAAGGATGTGATTCTCGCCACTATTGGCCAGATCGGCGTTAATGGCGGTACCGGGCACGTCATTGAGTACCGTGGCAGCGCCATCTCCGCCATGGACATGGACGGCCGAATGACCGTTTGCAACATGTCGATCGAAGCCGGTGCGCGCGCCGGCATGATCGCTCCGGACGGTACTACGTTCGAATACCTGCACGGCCGTCCGCGGGCGCCCGCCGGGCCTGCGTGGGATCAAGCTCTCGCGCGATGGCAAAAATTACCCGGGGACCCTGAGGCAGCTTTCGATAAAACGGTTCGGGTGAGCGGCAGCGAAATCCAGCCCATGGTGACTTTCGGCACCAATCCGGGCATGGTGGTACCGGTTGGCGATGCCGTACCGGATGCCAATGGCGATGCCAGTTTTCGCAAAGCACTCGAGTACATGAGGATCTCGCCTGGCCGTCCGTTGACGGACACCGAAGTCGACGTGGTCTTTCTTGGCAGTTGCACGAATTCGCGCCTGTCCGACCTGCAGCAGGCGGCCGATATACTGCGCGGGCGACGGATTGCACCGGGGGTTCGCATGCTGGTGGTCCCCGGTTCGCAGCAGGTCAAGACCGAGGCCGAAGCACGCGGATTGCATGAAATATTCCAGGCAGCCGGTGCGGAGTGGCGCGAATCCGGCTGCTCGATGTGCCTTGGCATGAATGGCGATACGGTGGCTCGCGGACAGCTCAGCGTCAGTACCAGCAACCGCAATTTCGAAGGACGCCAGGGAATCGGCTCGCGCACCATTCTTGCCAGCCCTATGACCGCGGCGGCCTCCGCGCTTCGCGGACGCATCGCGGATCCGCGCGAATTTCTCCGCTAACGCCAACGGCTATCGCATGCAACCTGTACGTTCCATTCGTTCCCGAACCGTTGTGCTGGCTGCCAACGACGTCGATACCGACCAGATCATCCCGGCGCGGTTTCTGACTACAACCAGTCGCACGGGTCTCGGGAAGCACCTTTTTCACGACTGGCGCTACCGTGACGACGGCTCCCTGAACGAGGATTTCGTCCTCAATGCGCCGTCGGCAAGCGATTGCCGAATATTGGTGGCCGGTCGCAATTTCGGTTGCGGATCATCCCGGGAACATGCACCCTGGGCGCTGCTCGACAGTAGTTTTCAGGCTGTCATCAGCACGGAAATCGCGGACATTTTTCGATCGAATGCACTCAAGAATGGCTTTCTGCCGATCGTCGTTGATGAAGAGACTCATCAATGGCTCATGAAAAATCCGGGGGCCCAGATCGAAATCGACGTCGCCGCCTCGTCTGTCATCCTGCCAGACGGGCACACCGTTCAGTTCCCGCTCGATGCCTTTGCGCGGTACTGTCTTGTTGAGGGCATCGATCAGCTCGGCTTCCTGCGAGCGCACCTCGACGCCATCGACCGATTCGAGGCAAACCGCTTGTGAAGGCGCAGATTACCGTTCTCGCCGGCGACGGTATCGGTACGGAAGTTGCTGCGTCCGGGTTGCAGGTGCTGCGCCAGGTCGCCAGCCGATACGGCCACCAACTGGCCATTGACGAACAGCTGATTGGTGGTGCTGCTATCGACGCATGCGGCCATCCGCTGCCACCTGAAACCATTGCAAGTTGCCTGGCAGCGGATGCAGTCATACTGGGTGCGGTTGGCGGCCCGAAGTGGTCCGACCCGAACGCCGCGGTACGACCGGAACAGGGCCTGTTAGCCTTGCGATCGCAGATGCGGGTCTTTGCCAACCTGCGTCCGGTGCAGTTCATGCCCGCGTTGGCAGCGGCATCTCCGATCAAGACAGAACGCCTGCAGGGCGTGGATCTCATCGTAGTGCGCGAACTGACCGGCGGCATCTACTTCGGCCAGAAGACGCGCGATGCACATTCAGCTTCCGATGTCTGCCGCTACCAGGTCGATGAGATAGAACGCATCGTGCGTGTTGCAGCTCGGCTCGCCGCAGCGAGGTCAGGCAAGCTGTGTTCGGTCGACAAGGCCAATGTGCTGGAAACATCTCGTCTGTGGCGGGATGTAACGACGCGCGTCATTGCGAGCGAGTTTCCGGGTATCCGGCTTGAACACATGTTGGTCGATGCAGCCGCCATGCATCTCATCAATCGCCCGACCATGTTCGATGTAATAGTTACCGAAAACATGTTCGGTGACATTTTGACCGATGAAGCCTCAATGCTCACAGGCTCCATGGGAATGCTGCCCTCCGCATCGCTCGGCGATTCAGATCGCGGCTTGTACGAACCCATCCACGGCTCGGCGCCTGACATTGCCGGGCGCGGCATCGCCAACCCGTGTGGCATGATTGCCAGTATTGCCCTGTTGCTTCGCCACAGCCTGCACCTTGATGAGGAAGCGGAAGCAGTGGAGTTCGCAATTCGCGCCGTTATCGACCACGGCGGTCGCACTGCGGATATCGCGCCGGCCGGCGAAACGGCGCTATCTACATCGCAGATGACTGACGCAATTATTCAGCAACTGCACTGAGCAGGGGCTTTTCGTCTCGCGCGGCGAACGGCTGCCGGCGTTTTTCGCCGAATCTGAACCCCGATATCAGGTCCCCGAGTTCAACCGACTCGATCAGGAAGCCGTCATGGCCTTCGGCAGAGTCGAGAACCGCATAGCTCGCATTCGGCAAATGATCGGCGAGAAAACGTTGCTCCTGGGGTGGATAGAGTTGGTCCGAACTTATTGACACGACAAGTGCCCGCTGCCTGATGGCCTGCAGAACCGCCGGGTAGTCGCCACGTCCTTGCGCGAGATCGTAGTCGTTCATCGCCTGGGTCAGGCGAACGTAGGTATTCGCGTCAAAACGCTCGTTGATTTTCTCTCCCTGGTAACGCAGGTAAGAGCGCATTTCGAATTCGCCGTCACTGCGCTGCTGGCGGCCGAAACGCCGATCGAAACTTTGCCAGCTTCGGTAGCTGCAGACCGCCATCATCCGGGCAGCCGCCAACCCCTTCTCGGGCCTTTGTTCGTCCGCGTAGTTGCCATCTGACCAGTCAGGATCGGCGTAGATTGCTGCGCGTTGCGCTTCGCTCATTGCAATACACCAGGCGGAGTGCCTGCCACCAACGCCTATCGGCACGATGCTGGCGACCCGCTCCGGGTACATGACTGCCCACTCGAGCGCCTGCATACCACCCAGCGACGGCCCGGTAATCATTGCGAGGCGCTCGATCCCAAGGTGGTCCAGCAGGCTTCGCTGGACACGGACCATGTCGCGCACCGTCACGCGCGGAAATTCACCTTGGTAGCGCGTGCCCGTATCGGGGCGAACGGAGACCGGTCCGGTCGTGCCATAGCAACTGCCAAGAATATTGCTGCAGACAATGTAGTCGCGACGGGGATCGAATACCCGGCCCTCGCCAATGAGGCCAGGCCACCATGCGTCGACATCTGCCGATCCGGTCAACGCGTGACAGACAAGAATGGCACCTTGTTGTGCGTTCGCCGGATCTCCCCAGGTACGATACGCGACGGTGACACCGTCCAGTTCGCAGCCGGAATCGAGCCGGACCGGATTCGGGACCCTGAATGATCGCGTGGCAGGTGAGACGTGACGAGCGAGGTACTCGGGCAGTTCTTTGATCACCGGGCGCAACTCATGCATTGACGCGCTCCGGTACTCAGGCGCCAACCGCCGCCACGGCCGGCGCTACTGACAATTGCTCGGCGGCCCGCAGGGCGGAAACAATGTCGGCGGCCAGGTCCTCGCCGGACTCGATACCTACGGACAATCGAATGAGATTCTGCCTGATCCCGGCATTCGCAAGCGCCTGCTCGCTGACCGGCGCGTGGGTCATCGATGGAGGATGACACACCAGGCTTTCGACACCTCCCAGCGACTCGGCCAGCGAAAACAATTGCAACGTTTCCACGAACGCGCGAACAGCGTAAGCACCACCCTTTATCTCGAAACTAACCATCCCGCCAAAGCCTTTCTGCTGGCGCTTTGCGATCGCATGGCCGTCGTGATCGGCCAGTCCTGGATAGTAGACTCTCTCAACCTGTCCATGCGCTTGCAGCAATTCGGCCAGCATGCCGGCATTTTCTTCGTGATGGCGAATCCTCGCGTGCAGGGTGCGAATGCCGCGCAAGGTCAAATAACTGTCGAACGGCGCACCGGTGAGGCCGAGGCAATTTGCCCACCAGCCGAGCTTTTCAGCGAGTTCCCGACAGGCCGCCGTCACCGCACCACCCACAACGTCGCTGTGACCGTTCAGATACTTGGTTGTCGAGTGAACGACAATGTCTGCGCCCAGCGCAATTGGCTGCTGCAAAGCGGGCGACAGAAACGTATTGTCGACCACGAGCAACGTTGCAAATTCACGGGCCAGCGCCGCGACGGATTCAATTTCGACAATTCGTAGCAGCGGATTCGATGGTGTTTCAACCAGGATCATGCGCGGCTTGCGAGCAAATGCCCGCTGCAAACCCACGGCATCGGTCTGATCGACGAACAACACCTCAAAGTGGCCTTTCGCCGCAAGGTGTTCGAACAAGCGGTACGTCCCGCCATAACAATCGTGGGGCGCCAGTAACAGGTCGCCGGGCTCCAGCAAATGGGTAACGAGAGTCAGCGCGGCCATGCCGGATGAGGTGATTACCGTGCCGGCACCACCTTCCAGTGCCGTGAGCGCTTCACCCAGCGCGTCACGTGTCGGGTTGCCGCTTCGCGAGTAGTCGTAACGCCGCTTGTTGCCAAAGCCGTCGAACGTGTAGTTCGACGACAGGTGAAGCGGCGGCACGACCGCACCGTGCTGTGAATCGGATTCAAGCGCCGCACGCACGGCACACGTTGCTGAATCAATTGGGGAACTCATTATCGGGTCTCCGCGTCCTGTCCAATGTCGCTGCGAATTCGCATTCGCCGCCCTGCTCATCGGACTCCCGCGGTACCGCCAGGAGGGTGCCGTGCCCTGCGCAATCCAGTAGTTCGCCAGACTTGCGTTGCACCAGCACTCATCTCTCGGATGCGAATCAATCGCACCGCAGGAGTTGGCACCTTTTCAGGATGGTTAGTCCTGATGGTTGCCCCGGCGTCAAAGGGCCTTTCCCTCAGCCGGTCTCGATGAGTCAACTCGAGTTTATGGGTGGCGGGACCGGCACGTCAAGCGCAGGCAGCACCGGAGAAAGGTAACGGCAGCAACCAATCGCTGGTCGCGCCGCCTGACTATTCAGCCAATTTACAAAATCTTGGCCCCGGCACTTGTGTCGACTCGGGCTATGTATTAATGTACTAGCACGTTAATACATTATTACAGGCGCGCCGGGTTCAACCAGTGCCAGGCGAGAACCGGGAAATCTGTGAAACCCAATCGGCAGGACACTGAGAAAGAGCGAAAGCGCTGCGAGGATGCACTGTTTCGGGCAGTAATTTCGCTGCAGGGCCTTTCCGAGTGCCGCAATTTCTTCAAGGACCTGTGCACCCCGGCCGAGCTACAGGCGCTGGTTGATCGCTGGCAGGTGGTCCAGCTTCTGCAGGACAACCTGCCCTACCGGCGCATTCACGAGTTGACCGGCGTAAGCGTGACCACCATCGGCCGCGTCGCGCGCTTCCTCAGCGACGGTTTCGGTGGCTACTCGGCCGCCATTGCGCGTGCGGGCCGAAAAACCACCAAGACCCACTGAGGACCCCATATGCATAACTCCGAGCAGCGCATCAAGATTGCGGTGCAGAAAGCCGGTCGCCTGAGCGAGCGGTCGCTGGATCTGCTGGAACGCTGCGGCCTGAAATTTACGCAGAGCAAGGATCAGCTCTTTTGCATGGGCGAAAACCTTCCCGTCGACGTCCTGCTCGTGCGGGATGACGACATACCGGGGCTCGTCAGCGACGATATCTGCGACCTCGGTATCGTTGGCTTGAACACGGTCCAGGAAAAGCGCCTGGGCATGGTGCATGACGGCAAGGAAGCAAGATTCGACCAGGTCTACGCACTGGATTTCGGGCATTGCCGTTTATCGATTGCGGCGCCCGAGCAGACGCCGTATAAGGGATTGGCAAGCCTCAGCGGCCGGCGCGTTGCCACCAGTTATGTCGAGACCTTACGTGAGTTCCTGCGAGCCAACGGGATCGATGCCGAGATCGTATTTTTTTCCGGCGCAGTAGAGATCGCGCCTCGACTCGGCAAGTCCGATTTTGTGTGCGATCTTGTCTCCACGGGCTCGACACTTGCCGCCAATCAGTTACGAGAAGTAGCCACTGTTCTCGACAGCGAAGCCGTCGTCATCCAGACCCGCGCACCTCTGTCGCGATTCAAGGAGGACTGGGTCAAGCGCATCCTGCAACGACTCGACGGTGTGCTGCAGGTTCGCGAAAGCAAGTACATCATGCTGCATGCACCCCGCTCGGCCCTGGAGGCAATTTCGGCATTATTGCCCGGCTCCGAGTGTCCGACAGTCATTCCTCTCGACGGAGACGGCGACAGAGTCGCCGTGCATGCTGTGTGTCGCGAGAATGTCTTCTGGGAAACACTCGAGAACCTGAAAAAAGCAGGGGCCAGTTCACTGCTCGTTCTTCCGGTCGAGAAGATGCTTGCCTGAGGCTGATTCCCCGGATGCAACTCCAAGTTCACAATTGGCAATTGCTTGATCCGCTGCAACGACGTGAGCTGTTGCAGCGCCCTGCCTTGCAGGATGATCGGGCCTTGCGGGATGGTGTGCGCGCCATCCTCGAGCACGTCCGTGAGCGCGGTGACGCGGCTCTGAAAGAGTTCACGCAGCGGTATGACGGCGTGACAATTGAAACCTTGCAGGTCAGCGAGGCCGAATTCGCGGCCGCCGAGCAGTCGGTACCCCGTGCGGCGATCGAGGCAATACAGCTGGCGATTGACAACGTTCGCCGGTTTCATGAAGCACGTCCGCCGTCGGACTACGAGATCGAAACCATGCCAGGCGTTCATTGCGAACGTATTGCGCAACCGGTCGATGCCGTTGGTCTTTACGTTCCGGCCGGGTCGGCGCCTTTGCCGTCGGCGGCAGTGATGCTGACGGTGCCCGCGTCAATCGCCGGATGTCCCCGCCGCCTGTTGTGCACGCCGCCACGACGTGACGGCACAGCAGACCCGGCAGTCCTGGTCGCTGCGCGACGCGGCGGCGTCAGCGACATTTACAAGGTCGGGGGCGCCCATGCGATAGCAGCCATGGCGTACGGTACCGAGACCATCGTCAAGGTCAACAAGATCTTCGGGCCGGGCAATGCCTGGGTGACGGCGGCCAAAACTATGATAGCCGGCGATGCCGATGGAGCAGCGATCGACATGCCGGCAGGTCCGTCGGAAGTCCTGATCATCGCCGATGAGCAAGCGACACCTGAGTTCATAGCAGCCGACCTACTGTCACAGGCGGAACACGGCAGTGATTCGCAGGTTATCCTGGTAACGACCAGCCAGCGATTGGCAGCGCGCGTCATAAGCGAAGTCGAACAGCAGGTCGCATCGCTGCAACGTCACGATATTGCAATGGCCGCCTTGCAGTCCTGTCGAATTATCGTTGCAACCAGCATTGCTGATGCCATCGCGATCAGCAACCAGTATGCACCGGAGCATCTTCTCCTGCAGGTGCGGGATCCGCGCGCAGCATTGTCTTCGATACGTAACGCCGGCTCTGTTTTTCTCGGTGACTGGTCACCCGAAAGTGTGGGGGACTACTGCAGTGGAACCAACCATGTATTGCCTACCTACGGGAGTGCACGAAGCTTCAGTGGACTGAGTGTCGACCAGTTCATGCGCCACATGACCGTCCAGGAACTCAGCGAGGATGGCTTGCGCTCGCTGGCACCCGCTGTACTCGCCCTCGCCGGCCTGGAAGGGCTGGACGCTCACGCGGCCGCAGTCAGTCGCCGCATCCAGCCACGAAGCGTCAACAAGGCAGCGCGATGACGACCGATGCAGCCGCTAAGGGCATAGAAAGCCTCGTCCGGCCGGAAATCCTCAACCTGAAGCGTTACGTCACCGCGCGGCAGGAAAGCGCGTTCGTGCGCATGAACGCCAACGAACTGCCCTGGCCGTCGCAGATCGACAGTGCGACGGTTCCTTTAAATCGCTACCCCGAAATACGGCCTCAGAAATTGCAGGAGGCGCTCGCAGACTACTACAGTGTGCCATTGAAATGCCTGCTCGCGACCCGCGGTAGCAGCGAGGCCATCGACCTTTTGATTCGGGCATTCTGTCAGGCAGGTCACGACAGTATCGTCGTGACGCCGCCGACCTTTTCGATGTACCGTGTATACGCCGACATTCAGGGAGCAGAAACACTGTCTGCGCCGTTGCAGGCCGGTAGCGACTTCGAACTTGATGTGTCGGCCCTATTGGCAACCTGCACGCCCCGTACCAAGCTCATCTTTATCTGCTCGCCGAACAACCCGACCGGCCATGTCACGCCTGCTGAACAGATTCTTGAAATCGCTCGTGCGCGACGTGGAAAATCCATTGTCGTCGTCGATGAGGCGTACGCCGAGTTCAGTGAGGACGCCTCGTTGTTATCGTCGGTCGATGAGTTCGATAACATTGTCGTCTTACGGACACTCTCGAAAGCGCTTGCGCTCGCCGGCGCACGATGCGGGGCCGTTGTCGGCGCGGCTTCCTTGATTGGTTGGCTGGATGCCATGCTGGCTCCGTATGCGCTGGCGACACCCGTTATTGACAGCGTGCTGCGCGCCCTCACTGTCGAGAATCTTCGTACTTCGCGCGACGCATTGGCGCATATCGTGCAAGAGCGCGAACGGTTGCGGGACGCACTGGCTGCCCAACCCCAGGTCGCGCATATCTGGCGCAGCCAGACGAATTTCCTGCTGGTACGTTTCAGGAACCTCGAGCACGTCGTTGGCCAGCTTCGCGCCCGGCGAATCCTCGTGCGCGATTTTCCGGGGGATCCGCAGCTCGCCGAATGTGCGCGAATAACCGTTGGTTCGCAGGAAGAAAACGATCTGCTCATTGCCACATTGCGCGATGGCGGCAAGGTAGGCTGATATGGACAGGATCCTGTTTGTCGATCGCGATGGCACGTTGATCGAGGAACCGCCGGACAACCAGGTGGACGCCCTTGCCAAGGTCCGGCTCATGCCGGATGTCGTTCCGGCCATGCTGCGCCTGCGCGATGCCGGCTTTCGCTTCGTGATGGTCACCAACCAGGATGGACTTGGTACCAAGTCCTTTCCGCAGAAATCGTTCGACCTTTGTCACGAGCACGTCATTGCTCTGTTCGCTTCGCAGGGCATCCGGTTTGACCAGGTTTTCATTTGCCCGCACCGTAGTGACGAACAATGCGCTTGTCGCAAACCGAGGACCGGCTTGCTGACCCGCTACCTTGCCGAGACCACCCTTGATCAGTCACGGTCGGCAGTCGTTGGTGATCGGGATACGGACCTGAAACTTGCCGCGAACATGGGACTGCAGGGGTTTCTGGTCCGTGCCGGCGAAAGCTACGAACAGAGCTGGCCCGGCATCGCCGGCGCCCTGTTGGCAGTAGAGCGCTGCAGCACGCTCGAACGTACGACCCGCGAAACGCACATCCGTACAACGATCAATCTCGATGTACCGCAACCGATCGCAATCAGCACCGGCATCGGCTTTTACGATCACATGCTCGAGCAGATCGCAAAGCATGGCGGATTCAGTTTGCAGCTCGAGTGCAGTGGCGATCTCGAGGTAGATGAGCACCATACCGTCGAAGATACTGCCATCAGCCTTGGCACTGTCCTGCGCCAGGCGCTCGGTGACAAGCGCGGTATAGGCCGTTACGGCTTCCTGCTGCCGATGGATGAGAGCGAGGCCCGGGTTTCGCTTGACCTGTCCGGCAGGCCCTACTTTGAATTCGCGGGCAAGTTTCCACGGCGCCGGGTTGGTGGCCTGCCCACGGAGCTGGTCCCGCATTTCTTTCGTTCGCTCTCGGAGACGCTCGGCGCGGCACTGCATATCGAGGTGCGCGGCGAGAACTCACATCACATGATTGAGGCCTGCTTCAAGGCGGTCGGGCGAACCCTGCGCCAGGCAATCCGCCAGGAAGGCACCGACCTGCCGTCGACCAAAGGCACCCTGGCTTGACCTCGAAAGTTGCCATCATCAACAGCGGCGGCGCCAATATCGCGTCCTTGACCGGCGCGCTCGATCGATTGGGCGCTCGCAGTTTTCTTACGGTTGATCCGGCAGAAATTCGCGACGCGAGCCACGTCATCCTGCCGGGTGTCGGCGCGGCGGCGGACGCAATGCAACGATTGCGTGACCGCGGTCTCGACAAGGTAATTCCGCAGCTTACCCAACCGGTCCTCGGGATCTGCCTGGGCATGCAACTGCTGGCTGATCACTCACAGGAAGACGATGCGCCGTGCCTCGGAATTCTGGCCGGCACTGTCGAAAAAATGCAGGGTAGTCCCGAAACGCCGGTACCCAACATGGGATGGTGTCGAGTGACGCAGCGCAAGCCACACCCGTTATTGAATGGCATCGTGGACGGCAGCCACTTCTATTTCATCCATAGTTACGCCCTGCCCGTCACGGAATTTTCAATTGCGGAGGCCTCTCATGCCCGATCCCTGACAGCAGTCGCGGCATCCGGGAATTTCTTCGCGGCGCAGTTTCACCCCGAACGGTCCTCGGCGGCCGGCGCACGATTTTTGGCCAATTTTCTGGCGCTAGCGGCGTGATTGTCATTCCTGCAATTGATCTGCGGCACGGCAAGTGCGTGCGCCTGCGGCAAGGCGATTTCAATCGAGAAACCGTCTACAACGACGACCCGATGCTGGTTGCTCGTCACTACCGCGACAGCGGCTTCGAAAATCTGCATGTTGTCGATCTCGACGGCGCACGCTCCGGCCAGCAACAGCACCAGGACGTAGTCGGAAAAATCGTTGCTGCAACCGGCCTGGTCGTGCAATTGGGCGGCGGCATCCGCGACCGCCATTCGCTGGAGTACTGGCTGCAGTCCGGGGTTTCCCGTTGTGTCATCGGCAGTGTAGCGGTCAGTGAGCCTGACCTGGTTGCCGGCTGGCTCGATGAATTCGGTGCGGATTCAATTGTCCTGGCGCTCGATGTGCGCATGAATCCTGGCCAGGAGCCCTGCCTGGCCATTCATGGGTGGATGGAAGATACCGACACGACCTTATGGCAAGCGATCGAGCGTTATTGTGCTGCCGATGCGAAGCATATCCTGTGCACCGACGTGGGCCGTGACGGGATGATGAGTGGCCCGAACCTGGGGCTTTACGAAGAACTCATCCGGCGCTATCCGGACCTGCAGGTACAAGCGTCGGGCGGCGTGCGAAACCTGGAAGATCTAGACGCGTTAAGGCGCGCCGGTTGTGCTGCAGCGATCACCGGGCGCGCGCTGCTCGATTCATCGATTACGCCCTCAGAGGTGCTGTCATTCCTGCGCGACGCATAATCCCCTGCCTCGACGTGCGCGACGGGAAGGTCGTCAAGGGCGTGCGTTTTCGCGATCACCGTATCGTGGGTGAAATCGTCGAGTTGGCCGAACGCTATTGCCGGGAGGGCGCCGACGAACTGGTCTTCTATGACATTACCGCGAGTCCTGACGGCCGCACGGTCGATCGTCAATGGGTGGCCCGGGTTACGGCGGTCCTCGATATTCCCTTCTGTGTTGCCGGTGGTATTCGCAGCGTTGCCGACGCCGAAGATATTCTGAACAGAGGCGCCGACAAGATCTCGATCAATTCGCCAGCTCTCGCCGATCCGGCACTAATCTCGGAACTTGCGCGGCGCTTCGGCTCACAATGTGTGGTGGTTGGCATCGACAGCCATGCAGCAAACGGTGACTACCAGGTATTTCAACTCACAGGGGATCCGGACAAGTCGGTCACCGCCGATCGACGCACTATCGACTGGGTTCGCGAAGCACAAGATCGCGGCGCCGGTGAATTTGTCCTGAACTGCATGAATCGGGACGGCGTGCGCCAGGGTTACGACTGCGAGCAACTGGCGGCGGTTCGGCCGCATTGCGAAGTGCCGTTGATCGCCTCGGGAGGTGCCGGCAACGTCCAGCATTTTCTCGAGGTTTTCAACAGGACGGCGGTGGATGGTGCGCTTGCAGCCAGTGTCTTCCATAGCGGCGAGATCGCCATCGGCGATCTGAAAGCGTTTCTCGCGGAAGGCGGCATTGACATTCGACCAGCGGAGACAGCTTCGACATGAACGAACCGCATAAGACAGCGCAATCATCACTGGCTTTCCTCGAGCAGCTGGAAGAAATCATCCATGTTCGCATCGCGCATCCCGCACCCGACAGTTATGTCGCCGGGCTGCTCCGCGACGGCAATCGGCGCCGCGCGCAGAAAGTTGGCGAGGAAGCTGTGGAACTGGCGCTTGCGGCCGCGGCCGGGGACAGGCAGGAGCAGATCGAGGAAGCCGCTGACCTGCTCTTCCATTTGCTTGTACTATTGAACTGCAACGGTATACGGATCGCCGACGTCACCGATGTCCTGCAATATCGACACCGGCAGAGCGTGGCTGGTTAGCCGTTCTCCGACATATCCCGAATACTGCCATCAACCTCGAGAACGACCTCGCGCGCGACACCGCGCAGGTTGTATCGAGATCCCATGACATATCCATAGGCACCGGCATTAGCAATGATAATTACGTCATTCTCGACCGAAGGTGGCAACAGCCGATCATTACCCAATCGGTCGCCCGTCTCGCAAATCGGTCCCACGATTGTGACCAGATCGGTGGCCGGTTCGCCCAGCCGCGACAAATTGACGATCTCGTGATATGCGCCGTAAAGCGCCGGGCGGATAAGGGAATTCATGCCGGTGGCAACACCGATATAACGAAAATCGCCTTTGCCCTTCGTCTGCGTCACGTGTGTCATGAGAACCCCGGCTTCTGCAACCAGGTAGCGGCCGGGTTCGAGCCATAGCTCGTAGTCAGGCACGGCAGCCTTGATTTCGGCAAGCGCCTGGTCCAGCGCCAAAAGGTCAAACGGCTGGTCTGTCGAACGCTCCGGCACACCGAGGCCGCCTCCCAGATCAAGCACCCGGACCGATGGAAAGCGGCGCGCCACCTTGATCAGTTCGCCGGCTACCGCCCGCCAGTTCTCCGGATCAAGAATACCGCTGCCACTGTGCGCGTGAATGCCCACTACCTCAACGCCAATTCGCTCGGTCAGGGCAACCAGTTCGTCGATCTCAAAGCGCGGAATGCCGAACTTGGACTGGGCGCCTGCCGTCCTGACGTGCGCGTGGTGACCGCGGCCCTGTCCGGGGTCGAGACGGATGAAAACCTGGCGGCCGCGAAACAGGCTGGCCCATTCGCGCAAGGGATGCAGATTATCGAGCGTCACGTGCAAGCCTTCAGCGAAGGCCCATTCATACTCTGAGCGTGGGGCGAAGTTCGGTGTAAAAAGAATGCGATCCCGGTCTATATCCGCTACCGCCCGACGCAAATGGGTTACCTCGCCGGGCGACACACAATCGAAATCGACGCCAAGGTCGGCAAGATTCTGCAGGATTCGAACGTTGAAGTTAGCCTTCATGGCGTATAGCACACGATCGACTGATCGCATGGCTAGCACGTCCTGCGCGGCGCTACGCACAGTCTGCAGATCGTAAACGTAAGCATTCTGTTCCTGCTCGGCGATCTTCAACAGTGTTGAACGCTTACGTTGCCACCAGATATCGCGCAACTTTTCCGGCACCGGCTGCTTGTGAAACAGCTGTTCCCAGCTCGGGCCGTATGCCGAGCGCCCGGGTGCATGGTCAATCATGCTTGCATGTAACTTGCCGACAATTCGTACCACCTGCGATTGGTCGATCACGAAACTGAAGTTCAGGTCGTTCGCTGCCTGCGAAACCAGGTGAATCTTTTCTTCCTCGAAAACCGTAAGCGCCGGTGCCAGTCGTGGCAGGATGGTGCGAATCTTGCGTCCAACCAGGCTGACAACCGCGCAATTGGCAATCATGCGCACCCGGCAAAGCCTGCCGAGATCGCGCAGCAGTGCGTCACGAATCTCTGCGGTCAGCATGTCATCGCTGGTATCGATTGACACGGTCACGTTGGTCTCCGATGTTGAGACGAGGTCGATCGAGACGCCGTGATTTTTGAAACACGAGAATGCATCGGCAAGGAAACCCACTTCATGCCACATGGCCGCGCCATCCATCGAGATCAGCACGGTATCGGAGCGGGTGGAGATGCCTTTCACCTGGGCTTCTGACGTTGTCGTGACCGCGGAAATCACCGTCCCGGCCAATTGCGGGGCCGTGGTGCAGCGCAGGAACAAGGGAATCGACTGATCACGCAGCGGTGACAGGCTGCGAGGATGAAGGACCTTGCTGCCCATCGACGCGAGTTCTTGCGCCTCGTCGTAGTGCAGTTCCAGCAACAGTCGTGCGGACGGCACGATGCGCGGATCGGCGGTGTACATACCCGGCACATCGGTCCAGATTTCCAGTCGGCGGGCCTGAAGCTTTGCCGCCAGGTATGCGGCCGAGGTGTCGGACCCTTCACGGCCAAGCAATACCGTCTCGCCTCGCGCGTTGCTGGCGATAAATCCCTGCGTCAGGATGACCTTGCCAGATGCTGCAAGTGATTGGCTGAGGCCGGCGTCCGGAGCGTAGCCACAGGTCGCTGACAAGTAGGACTGCGACGCAGGCGTGGTGGCGCGATCCTCACTGCGGAGCAATTCCCGCGCATCCTGCCAATCAATATCGATGCCTTCCTTCTCGAGCCACGCTGCCCCGATGCGCGAGGCCATCAGCTCGCCTTGCGCCAGTACTCGCGCTCGTACCCGCGGACTCGCTTCTCGCACAAGGGAAATTCCGGCCACCAGACGCTCGAGCTCGTCGAGGGCTGGCGACAGGAGGCTCGCTCCATCCACACCGAGTTCCGCAGCAAGATCCAGATGCTGTTTACGAAGCGTCGCCAGATGAACACCGGGCTCACCCTGCACTGAGCTGTCGAGCAAGGTAACGAGCGTATTCGAGACGCCGCGCAATGCCGAGTGCACAACAACAGGCCGCAACCCTTGAGCCTGACGATTACGCACGAGCGCGGCGATGGTTCGCCAATTCTCAGCCGTCGACACGCTCGTGCCGCCGAACTTCATCACCACCCAGAATGACTCGGCTATGTTCTGCGGGGCACCAAGTGACCGGCTATCAGGAAATTCTGCTTCGTCGACATTCATTTCGGACCTGTCCCGCTTGTCACAGTGATTGCGAACGCATCGCTACTCGCAACCTCATAAAAAAAACCCGCACGGATAATCCCTGCGGGTTCTATGACAACAGCCTTTTAGCGTTGTTTAGTCGCTGCTGCTGCCGGTCGCACCCGCGCACCTCTGGCGCGCCGTTTGTTTTAAGTGTTTACAAGCTGCGGCAGGACCGCAACCCGGGCACTTTACGCGGGTGGATTTATATACCATGGCCGCAGTAAATAGCAGCTACGCCTTCAGGTCAAGTGTGCGGATCTGACGGAATGTGAGCGTGCCGCGGAATGTGAGCGTGCCGGGCTTGCCCTGTCACATGAGACCTCGGACCGGCGTTGGCTAGAAGCCCGCAACGCCGGTCGGGTACGCTGGCGAATCGCCTTCCGTGTGGCCATGCTCTTCGACGTGCCGGATGGCGTTCTCCATGATCTCCAGGCCTTCACGAAGTACGGCTTCGCACATATTCAGCGCGGGATATATGCGAATAGTGTCCTCGCGATCGGAAATCGCCCACACGCCGTTCTCGAGCATCTCTCCGCGCACGGCCAGCGCCGTCCACCAGTCCTTGTCATTGGCGCCTGCGGACTCCGGTTTACCGAAACTCACGCCGAGCAGCAAACCGTTGCCACGCACTTCGCGCACAACGCCGAATGCTTCCCATTTACGCATAATGCCGGCCGCAATATTTCCGAGTCGTTTCGCATGCGCCACGACATGATCACGTTCGAAAATCTCCAGCGTCTTGATCGCTGCCGCACAGCCGGCCGGCGTACCCGCAAAGGTCGAGCCGGATGCGAACTCGGTGTTGTCGCCCATGATGTCGTCGCGTGCGGAAATTCCGGCGAGTGGTGCAATACCGCCGGACAGGTTCTTGCCGTATACGAGGACATCCGGTACCACTTCGTAGTGCTCGATGCCCCACATCCGGCCCGTACGACCGACGCCCGTCAGTACTTCGTCGACGATCATCAGCCAGTCGTTTTTATCGCAGACATCGCGAATCCCTTGCAGAAAGCTTGTTGATGGAATCCAGTTACCACCTTCGGCAAGGCCTGGCTCGACGAGAACTGCGGCGATGTTGTCGCGCGCAGCAATGCAGGATGGAATATGATTGTCGAGGTACCAAAGGCAATACTCGGTGTATTGATCCTGGCTCATTCCGGCGGGAACGCGTTCGCTGTAGGGGTACGGCGCTTTGATAACGCCACCACCCCAACCCTCGAGATAAGTTCCGAAGCGGCCGTCGAGCCCGCTCAGCACCTTTGTCCCGAGCCCCATGCCATGATAGGAGGACGCGAATGTGATGATGTATCGCCGCTTCGTATGCGTGAGCGCCAAATGAACGGCAGCTTCGGCGGCTTCCGTACCGGATACCTCGTAATTAGTTCGTGGTAACGCTGCAGCCGGCATGGCAGGGGCAAGTTTTTCAGCCAGCTCGTAGCGCAAGGGGTGGTCATAGTGAAAGCCGAACCGTCGATTGGCGGCTTCGACAGCCTCGAGAATCTCCGGGTGGCAGTTGCCGAGCGGATTGGTCGCCCAACCGTTCTGGAAATCGATGTAGCGCTTGCCGTCCAGGTCCCAGACGAAATCGCCCTTTGCCTTGTCAATGACGATTTGCCGCACAGCGCGGAACCCGCGGCGTCCGGCGCGCTCCATCTCGGCATCGAACCTTGCACCGTTTTTGAATAGTGGTATGCCGCGCCGCAATGCGGCGAGGGTTTTCGGCCCCGGAAAGCTGTCCGTCATGGTACCCAACTTTGTATAACTTGCGATTTCGTAATCATCGAACTGGTAGCGCTTTGCTTACATGCCAGTCCGGTGCAACAGTTACGGCGCCCTCGGATGCAGACCGGACCATGGCGCGATACTTGGCAAGGACCCCGCCAGTAACCGCGGATTCCGGCGGCTGCCAGGCGTGCCTGCGACGCACCAATTCACTCTCGTCGAGGTCGACGTCGATGCGTCTGGCGTTCGCATCGATACTGATTCGGTCACCGTCTTCAAGGAGCGCGAGCGGACCACCGACCGCGGCTTCCGGAGACACGTGGCCGACCACGAAGCCGTGACTGCCCCCCGAGAAACGGCCGTCCGTGATCAGGGCAACATCCTTGCCGAGGCCCTTGCCCATGATGGCACTGGTCGGGCTCAGCATCTCGCGCATGCCGGGCCCGCCCTTCGGGCCTTCGTAGCGAATGACAATGACATCCCCGGCTGTGATCTCGTCATCCAGAATGGCGCGCAGCGCTCGTTCCTCCGAATGAAAAACCTTGGCGCGGCCGGCAAAAACGAGTCCTTCCTTGCCGGAGATCTTGGCCACGGCGCCGTCAGGCGCGAGATTTCCGTACAGAATGACCAAGTGGCTATCGCGCTTGACGGGGTCGTCGAAAGATCGCACCACGTCCTGGCCGGCCGGGTAGTCAGCAACGTTAGCGAGATTTTCGGCCATCGTGCTGCCAGTAACAGTGAGGCAATCACCGTGCAACAGACCGCGATCCAGAAGTCGTTTCATCAGCGGCTGGATGCCGCCTATAGCGATCAGTTCCGACATCAGATAGCGGCCACTGGGTTTGACATCGGCGAGAACCGGCACACGCGCGCCGATCGCAGAAAAATCATCGAGGGTCAGGGAGACGCCCGCCTCCCTTGCCATCGCGATAAGGTGCAGGACCGCATTGGTCGAACCACCGAGCGCGATAACGACGGTTATTGCATTTTCGAAGGCCTCGCGGGTGAGAATATCGCGGGGCTTGATATCTCGCCGGATGAGTTTGACGACCGCTTCGCCGGCACGCCGACAATCGTCAGCCTTTTGCGAAGACACCGCTTCCTGCGCCGAGCTGTTGGGCAGGCTTAGTCCCAGCGCCTCGATCGCGGACGCCATCGTGTTGGCCGTGTACATGCCACCACACGCTCCCGGCCCGGGAATGGCTGTCTTTTCGACCTCCAGCAACTCGGCAGCCGTGATGGTACCGGCAGCCCGCGCACCCACGGCTTCGAAAACCGACACGATGTCGCGGCGATGCTGTCCGGGCTTGATGGTTCCGCCATAGATGAAGATGGCGGGGCGATTCAGCCGTGCAATGGCCATCAGGCAGCCAGGCATATTCTTGTCGCAGCCACCAATGGCGACCAGTCCGTCGAAACCCTGGGCACCGACCACGGTCTCGATTGAATCGGCAATGACTTCTCGCGAGACGAGCGAATAGCGCATCCCGGGTGTGCCCATCGAGATGCCGTCCGACACCGTTATGGTATTGAAAAGGACACCCTTGCCACCCGCACTGTCGACCGACTCCACAACCTGGCGACCGAGTTGATCAATGTGCATGTTGCACGGCGTCACCATACTCCAGGTTGAGGCAACACCGATCTGGGGACGCTGGAAATCGTCGTCGTCGAAGCCGACCGCACGCAGCATCGCACGACTCGGCGCATGCTCATCGCCATCGGTGATTATCCGGGAATATCGGCGTAGTTCTTTTTCTTCCATTGATCCTGCCTGCTGGTATTGTCTGGCCGCCTGCCGCACATCGCGACAGGTTCGGCGCATTGTTTCTTGTTAGCCGGAAACCGGGGAGTGAGCTGGCTTGATAACCGCGTCGTGCTCAATAAATGTCGCGAATTACAACAGTAACCAACTGTGGGATATTTTCTACCGTCGGCGCACCCGTTCCCACAATTTCGAGTGTAAAAGTCTTATCCGCATCGGCAATTGAATCCTGCACCAGGGGAATGAGCAGACGCGCAGTCCGCTGACCGGGTCCGAAAATCAGTGCGTTGGCTGCGGGCAGAAAATAATCCTCACCCTCGATGGCCGTGCCATCGCGCACCACGTACCTTACAACCTGCTCGTCGTCGCCAGGGTTGAATCGCAACACATCGACCTGTACGGCAGGATCGCTTTCGCGCACAACGATCTCTCGCGCGGCAAAGCCGACGGTATTGGGTGGGAAATCCGCTTCAAAATTGCGTTGGTCGTCGTCCTCGAGTGTCAGTCTGATCGTAGCCAGGGCCGTTTCCGGATCCTCGACGTTGCGGACTGAAAGCATCGCCATACGATCAGGCTCTCGAACGTTATTTGCCGACATGGTGATGACCACGCGAGCCCGGTCCTGGCCCGCTGCAAATCGTGCGATGCCATCATTGCTCAGTCGATAACGGCCTGAACCCCAGGGTGACAGGTTGCCATCGAAGCCCACTTCGTCGAGCCGCACGGTAAGTGGCTCGCCCACATCAAACTGGCGCACCAGGTCGATAACAGCATCCCCTGCATCCTCTCGCAGGGTCAGCGATACGGTTTCGGGCGCTGCGCCGATGGTCGTCAGGTTGATCACGTCGGTCGGCGGCGGCAAGGTGGAAAAATCGACCACTTCAGCCACTTCCGGCTGTTCCATCACCGGTGCCTGCTCGAGGTCGGGCAGCGATAAATCCGGTGTCTCAGGCGCGTCAAGCGCCGGCTCCGGTCCGGCTTCGGTCAAGACTTCGGATGTACCTGTGCTTATGTCAGGGGTCGTATCAGGGATTGGGTCTGCCGAACCGGCAGGTACGTTGGTTTCCGGAACGTCAATCACCGGAGGCAAATCGGCGACCGTCGCGGCTTCCTCGGCTGGTTGCGTAACCGGAGCGTCAATCAGCCCACGTTCCTGCAGAAAGGACGTGGCATCGCTCTGGATGCGGCCCATCAGTTCCGGTTGACTGATCAGCAAGGCGGCAATTCCGATAGCAAGCAGCCCAAAGATGCCGATACCGATTCCACGACGCCGACGCACCACGGCGGGTTTGGGCTCGACGTAAATCGGATCCACGGTTACACGCTCATTGACATCGGCTTGCCCGCCGGCCGCATCGAGCGCCTGGATAAATTCGGCGGGCGTAGCAAACCGTGTTACCCGGGAAAAAGCGAGCGCTTTCTTCAAGGCGCGCCAGTGCGTATCGCTGATACCCAGTGGCCGTTGCGGTTCCATGCCCTGCTCGGCCGCTTCAGCGGCGTTACGTGGCCCGAAAACGCGGTGGCCGGCAACCATTCGATACATGAGGCAACCCAGCGAAAACACGTCGTCGGCGGGAGTCGGGTCCTCACCAGTCAATACCTGCATGCTCGAATAGGCCGGAGTGATGGCCCCCAGCACCCCCGGGTCGAAATCTTTCCTGCGCTCGCTTTCTTTCTGGCGAATGCGCGCCACGCCGAAATCAAATAATTTTACCTGCCCGTCAGGCGATATCATGATATTGGCCGGTTTCACATCCGCATGGATGACACCGCAGCGGTGTGCGTAGTCGAGTGCACTCCCAACCTGCCGCACGATATCGAGCGCGGTGACGAGGTCGATTTTTTTGTTACGGTTCTCGTCCAGAATCGCAGCGAGCGACCTGCCTTCCAGCCACTCCATGACGATAAAATACATATCGTCTTCGCGATCAAGGTCAATGAAACGGACGATATTGGGATGCGTGAGGCAACGGCCTTTCGCTGCTTCCTGTTGCAGGGCGCGTAGCGCGTACCCGTTCCTCGCCAGCTTGGACGACAACACCTTGACGGCAACCCAGGGCTCAAAGCCTTCGGTTTCTGCCAGTCGCCGATCCAGTGCTTTGTAAACAACTCCCATGCTGCCGCCGGCGATTCTTTCCTGCAGCAGGAACCGATCACGCAAGACGGTACCGACCTGAAGCTGATCCTGCGGCGCGGCGTATTGAGCGCTGTCTTTCGCAATCACAGTCGTTTCACGAAACGAGTCACCGGTATCGTCCCGGTCGATAGCGTCGGGCATGGTCGCCATGCTTTCGATGGCAACCCGGTCGAGCACGTTGCGTACCAATTGATAGGTTTCAAGCCGCAACTTTCCTGCGTTGTAACGCTTTTGCAGAACGTCGCGAAGAGTCGACTCCTCGACGCGCGTCTTCGACAACAGCACGGTAATTGTCGTGTGGATTTCATCCAGCAGCGAGGCATTGTCATCCTGCGATCGGATCTTGAGATCGAAATCGTCAAGATGGGCCGCAAACGACTCCTCTGCACTTTTCAAACTGGCATCCATGGTTGTATCAAGGCAGCCCCTGACCGGGCTGATAGCTTGTTCCTCAGGCATTTTGGCAACGACCTGCCGGTCTCAAACGCCAAGTGTATCGTGAACTCGAAATATGGGAACGGGACCTGCTCGCAATTTCCGCGACAGCGGCTTTATTGCTGGCACTACCGTGCTGAATTGGCGCGCCACCACCAGAACTTGCGCGGATTTCCTATAGGACCTTGCCGGGATTCAGGATGTTCCCCGGGTCCAGCGCCGCCTTGATCCTGCGCATCAACGACAGTTCGACCTGCCCGCGATAGTCCTCGAGGTAGCCACGCTTCGCCTGGCCGATCCCGTGTTCTGCACTGATACTGCCATGATAGGTGGCAACAAGATCGTAAACGATAGCGGCGATCGCCTCGCGTTCGCCAAGAAATCGTTCCCGGGTCCAGCACCGCGGCTGACTGACGTTCAAGTGCACATTGCCATCACCGACATGGCCGAATGCGACCACACGCGCATCAGGCAAAAACTGCACGATGGCCAATTCTGCCTGGCTGATAAATGCCCCGACCTCTCCGACTGGCACGGACACATCGTGCTTCAGACTGGCGCCCTCGAGTTTCTGGGCCTCGGATATCGAGTGACGCAAGCGCCAGAATGCCGCCGCTTCCGATGCGTTCTTGGCTATGATGGCGTCCTTTACCAGTGCGCGCTCCAGCGCACAGGCCATCACATTCTCGATCGCCTCCGCATCCGATGGATGCGACGCTTCAAGCAAGACGTACCAGGGATGCTGCACTTCGAATGGAGCGCGCGTGCCGGGGATGTGCCGCAAAACGAAACGCATTGCACGGTCCTGGATCAGTTCGAAAGCTTCGATTCCATCGGCAAGTTCGTGGCGCAAGAACGCCAATAGCGCGACAGAATCCCTGGGCGCGGCAATCGCGGCAAATGCGGTTCTCGTGTTCACCACCGGCGGGTACAGTCGAAGCGTCGCCGCTGTAATGATGCCGAGTGTGCCCTCAGATCCAATGAACAACTGTTTCAGATTGTAGCCGGCCGTATCTTTGCGGAGTGCGCGCAAGCCATCCCAGATACTGCCATCTGCCAGCACGACCTCGAGACCCAGAACCTGGTTGCGGGCAGTGCCGTAACGCAGCACGTTGATGCCACCCGCATCGGTCGACAGGTTGCCGCCAATCTGGCAGCTCCCTTCCGCCGCCAGGCTCAAGGGAAAGACCCGGCCCGCCCCGGCCGCAACAGCCTGTACCTGGGCCAGCAGGCAGCCGGCTTCCGCAACGAGCGAATAATCTTGCGGAGAAACCGAGCGGATGGCATTCATGCGGCCCAGCGAAAGCAGGATCTCGTCGCCCGCCGCACTTGGAATGGCACCCCCGCAAAGCCCTGTATTCCCACCCTGCGGGACAATGCCGGTGCCACTCTCTGCACACGCACGGACAATTTCGGCCACCTGCCGCGTGCTGCCCGGCGACAGCATCAAGGGCGTATTGCCTCGGTAGATACCCCGCCACTCGGTCAGATGGGGCGCCAAAAGGTCCGGATCGCTGCTCCAGCCGCCTGGTCCCACGATAGCTTTGAGACGATCAAGCAGCACAGCTGTGGGGAGCAACGGCATTATGTGAAACAGCCGCCTGGCGTCCATAGTTCAAGTTTAGAAATAAGAACAACATAGGGTAAATTCTTGATAGTACTTGCGCGATGGAACGGGTTTGATTAGTTTGGCGCAACGGTACACATGATGCACACAAATAGTAACTTCGGCACTCGCAACCTTTCCCGGGCGTTTCCGTGGCAGCCGCCGCATGGAATATGACGACCTTTCACAGTCGGGCATAAGGCGCGTTGCCACCTACTCACCCTACCTCGACCAGTTGGCCGGTTTTGCCAATGAAATGGGCTTGCGCCAACGCAGCAACCTGGTGCACCTGGAACGCTGCCTTCACGACCAATGGGCCCTTGGGCAGAACAGCATCCTGAGCTGGACGCCACTGAACGACGGTATTCTTGTACTGGTCGTGCCGCATTACGCGATCGCCGAGTACACCGCCGTACCTGCCGCCGATACACCCAATGCACACCGGGTATCGGCAAATTTCATCATGGAACTGATCTCCGGTGAACGACAGCTAACCCTGACCCAAATGCAGAAAGTCGCGCGCCTGTTGAACGTTGAACCCCGTTACCTTGCTTTGCGACAGCCTCTCACCGGGCACGCGGTCGAAACGCAAATCATCGAGAAAATGATTCGTCGCTATGGCATCAATTACGTCGCAAGTCGTGCTGTGACGTTGTTCGACATCGTAGGCTTCAGCCTGCTGACACCATTCGAGCAAATGACGCAACTGAACAGTCTGTCGTACTCGTTGAATTCCGCGCACGCCAAGATGCTCGAGAAGGATATAAATATTAACTTTGCCCGCTCCTCGAGCGGCGACGGCTTTTACATCTGGAACCGCGACCAGGGCCTCGAGGCCAACCTGAACCTCTACCATTTCATGCACATTGTGCTGGCTGACAACGCGATTGCCCGCCGCAAGGCCACTTCCAAGGCGGTTCCCCGTTTGCGGGCATGCTTTCATGTCGGCAGTTGCTACGAATTCCACCAGGCGGAAGGCCTCAATCCGACCATTCACGACTACATCGTGGGAGACGTAACCATCGAGCTTGCCCGAATGATCGAGGCGGCCGTGCCCGGACAGATTCTCGTGGGGGATTTTCTGGCGGATTTGACCGGCATGCCAAACGGACACACCGAATCGCAAGTGCATTTGGACGCGGTTAATTTTCTCGCCCGGGCGCAAGTTAGCCTGGAAAAACTCAGCGGACTTGAGTTATCGGGAGAAAGAGTCTCTGGAATAAAATGCTACCTGACCGGCGAGCGACTCGAAAGCGGGGAGTTCAGCGTTCGCAAACTGCAGATCAAGGACAAACACGGATTGTCTCGCGTTGCCTACAACGCGAAAGTGAACATCTATCGTGATCATGCCCAACCAATCCTGCTCGGAATCGAAGACAGGAAGCTTGCCGAGATACGCCCGGCCTATTGAACTTGCGGATTACCGCCCCGTGCATCGAATAGCCCCATGAGCTCATCTGCCCTGGTCGTTGCAAACCTGTCGCATCTGGACGTTCTGTTGCCCCTTGTCCGCAGCTACCATCGATTCGAGGAAATCGACATGAGTGACGACGCCCGGGTAGCAGCGGTGATGCCGCTGCTGGGTGCCAGTTCATTAGGGACAATCTGGTTGATACAACCGGATAATGTCGTCGTCGGTTACGTTGCCGTTTGCTATGGATATTCGATCGAATTTCAGGGCCGCGACGCATTCGTCGATGAGTTTTTCCTTGTCGAATCGGCGCGTGGCCAGGGAATCGGACGCCAGACCTTGACCTTCGTCAGGGCCGCAGTCGCCGATACGGGCATTGTCGCCCTGCATCTGGAGGTTGCGCGCAGCAATAAACGTGCGCGGCATTTTTATGAATCGCTCGGGTTCACAGCCCGCGACAGGTACCACCTGATGACCTGCCCATTGGTCATGCCGAGGGGCATTGCGCATTGATTGGGAAGAAAATGGTCGGGGCGGGGAGATTCGAACTCCCGACCCCCACAACCCCATTGTGGTGCGCTACCAGGCTGCGCTACGCCCCGACCGGCGTACTAAAAGAGTGGGCAGCCATCCATGCAACGGCTGGCCGGACGTCGAGAAACGATAACTCTCAGCGCCGCAGTATCTTCAGAACCTGTTCAAGTTCCAATCGTAACTGCTTGATAATTTGTTGACTTTGACTAACATCAGACTTGGCCTCATCGCCGGTAAGGCGCTGCCGGGCGCCGCCGATGGTAAAGCCATCCTCATACAGCAGACTGCGGATCTGACGAATGATCAAGACGTCCTGACGCTGGTAATAACGACGGTTGCCCCGTCGTTTGACCGGTTTCAGTTGTGGAAATTCCTGTTCCCAGTAACGCAGTACATGCGGTTTGACAGCGCACAAGTCACTGACCTCACCGATAGTAAAATAGCGTTTACCAGGAATAGGCGGAAGTTCGTCGTTATTCCCCGGTTCCAGCATAGGCCTCTACTCGGGCTTTTAGTTTTTGTCCCGGTCTGAAAGTAACCACACGGCGCGCCGTGATCGGAATCTCTTCACCAGTCTTGGGGTTTCTACCCGGACGCTGGTTCTTGTCGCGAAGATCAAAGTTTCCGAAACCGGAAAGTTTGATCTGCTCCCCTACGGCAAGTGACGCCCGCAACTCCTCAAAATACAAATCAACGAGTTCGCGGGCTTCACGCTTGTTCAGGCCCAATTCGTTGAACAGGGATTCTGCCATGTCTGCTTTCGTCAGTGCCATTAGTTTTATTCTCTGAGTACCGCGGCCAGTTCCCGCTGCAACCCGCGCACTGCCGCCAGTGTTGCCGAGTCCGCATCATCGTCAGTAAGCGTGCGGTAAGTTTCCTGCAAAATCAAGCCAAAAGCTACGCTTTTTCGCCCTGCTTCTATGCCTGGACCGCGGTAAACATCGAAAATCACGACCCGGCGAATTATATCCGGCGCCGCCGATAACACCACATTAATCAACCGGTCCGCGGATACGTCATTGTCGACCACGACGGCGATATCGCGACGCACCGACGGGAACCGGGAAGGGGCCACCGCACGCGGTATTTCCGCGGCAAAAGCGGCCTGGACGTCCAGTTCGAACAGCATTACTTCGCGGTCGATATCGAAACAGCGTGCCGTTGAGGGATGCAGTTTACCGGCCAGGCCCACAACCTCGCCGTTGCGCACGATCCGGGCCGTGTGACCGGGCTGCAGCGCCGGATGCTCGCTTGGTTCGAAGGTAACGCGCACCGTCGCACCGGTCATCGACAGCAATGCTTCGATATCCGACTTTATGTCAAAGAAATCCACATTACGCGGGACGCTACCCCATTGCTCGTCCAGCAGCGGCCCGAGCGCCAGACCGGCAAGGCGCTGAATTTCAACCGGCTGCGACAGCGTCCCATGAAACGACGTGCCAATCTCGAACAGCCGAATGCGCGCCTGCTGCCGCGCAAGGTTGGTCGCAGCGACTTTCAGCATACCGGGCAACAGGGAGCCGCGCATGACCGACATTTCGCTCGAGATCGGGTTGCTGAGCTCAAGTTCGGGCTCACTGCCGGTAAATTTGCGGTTGGACTCCGCATCGATGAAGCTGTAGGTGACAACCTCGCAGTAGTCTCGTGCCACAAGCGTTTGCGAAATTCTTTCCAGGTCGACGCGCTGCTCTGTAACCGGCCGAAGCGGCAAAGCAGCAACCGCAGTCGTTTCGGGAATGCACTCGTAGCCATAGACACGCGCGACTTCCTCGATCAGGTCGGCTTCAATTTGCAGGTCAAAGCGAAAACTCGGTGCCTTGGCGCGCCAACCTGCGGTCGTCACGTCGAACTCCAGTCCCAGCCCCTCGAGAATACCCGCCACCTGCTCGTCCGCCAGGCGGGTTCCCAGAAGGCTGGCCAGGCGTTCACGGCGTAGCTCGATCCATGGGTTGACCGGGACGGTGTCGGCATGGCACTGGTCGACCAGCGGCCCCGGCTCACCGCCGGCAATGTCGAGCAGAAGTTGCGTAGCGCGCTCGACCGCCTGTGCCTGACCGGCGGGATCGACACCGCGCTCGAAGCGCAGGGATGCGTCGGTGTGCAGACCATACGCACGGGCGCGACCGGCAACGACCGCCTGCGGCCAGTAGGCCGCCTCGAAAAAGACGTTCACGGTGTCTGCCGTCACGGCCGTGCTCAGGCCGCCCATGATGCCGGCCAGGCCGATCGGACCCGAATCGTCGCTGATCACGAGCGTGTCCGAATTAAGGGTTATTTCTCGCTCGTCCAGCAGGGTGACACTCTCACCCTTGGCTGCGAACCGGGGACGTATGGCGCCGCGCAGTCGGTCGTCATCATAAGCGTGCAGCGGCTGGCCGGTTTCCAGCATTACATAGTTGGTAACGTCGACGACCGGGTGAATCGCGCGGATGCCGCAACGCCGTAATCGCTCGCTCATCCAGTGCGGCGTGAGGGCACGGGTGTCAATGCCGTGTAACGTACGCCCGGCAAATCGAGGGCAGGCATTTGTGTCATCGATAATTACCGAGCGGCTCGCCGAATCGCGGGCACCATGCAAGGGTGTGACAACGCTTGACGTTTGCGGGGTCAACCGTGCGCCGGTCAGTGCGGCAATCTCACGGGCGATGCCACGGATACTGAAACAGTCGCCGCGATTTGGCGTCAGGTTCAGCGCCAGTATTTGGTCAGGCAGTTGCAAGAGGCTGTTCAGCCGGGTGCCCGGCAGTGCATCCGCTGCGAGTTCGATGATACCGTCGGCGTCGTCACCGATACGAAGTTCGCGTTCGGAACACAGCATGCCGTCGGACTCGACACCGCGAATTTCGCGACGCCGGATCCCCGTACCATCCGGCAAGGTTGCACCGGCAGGCGCAAAGGCGCCTTTCATACCGGCCCGTACGTTAGGTGCACCGCACACCACCTGAGCCTCGCCGCCGTCCGTTGCAACCCGGCAAACGGTCAGGTTGTCGGCATCCGGATGCTTGCTGGCGGCCAACACTTCGGCCACAACGATGTCGTCCAGGCCATCGCCATGGCGCTCGATGGCGTCGACTTCATGGCCCGCAAGGGTGAGGCGCTCAGCCAACGCCCGTGTATCGAGCTTAGGGTCGACCCATTCACGCAGCCAGTTCTCCGGTATTCGCATCTGCTGCCTGCCTCGACTCAGTGAAACTGGCGCAGATAGCGCAGATCGTTATCGAAAAAAGTCCTCAGATCGCTGACGCCGTAGCGCAACATCGCCAGCCGTTCGACGCCCATACCGAATGCGTATCCCGTGAATTCTTCCGGATCAATGCCGGCATTCTGCAGCACGTTCGGATGCACCATTCCGCAGCCGAGTATTTCGAGCCACTTGTCTTCTTCCCACAGTACATCGACTTCCGCCGATGGTTCCGTGAACGGGAAATACGATGCGCGAAATCGCAGCTTGGCCGGACGCTCAAAAAAGCTCTCCACAAACTGGTGCAACACTGCCTTCAGATTGGCGAGGCTGATGCCGCGATCGATTACAAGGCCCTCGACCTGGTGAAACATCGGTGTATGTGTCTGGTCCGAGTCACACCGGTACACCCGGCCTGGCGCGATAATGCGGATCGGCACGCCTTCCTGCACCATGGAGCGAATCTGCACCGGCGACGTATGCGTACGCAGCAGCTTGCCACCCGGAAAATAGAACGTGTCGTGCATTGCCCGTGCCGGATGGTTCTCGGGAATATTGAGCGCCGTGAAATTGTGGAAATCGTCTTCAATCTCCGGACCGGTGCGCACGTCGAAGCCCGCTTGTACAAAAATCTTCTCAATGCGAGACATTGCGCGCATGACCGGGTGCCGGCCGCCGATCGAAGCACCCCGTCCCGGCAGCGTTACATCGATGCGATCCGTAAGGAGTTTTGCCTGCAATGCCAGGTCATCCAGTACCCGGCGTCGCGCTTCGAGGTGGGCCAGCAGAGCCTGCTTTGCCTGGTTGATTACCTGGCCGGCCACGGGGCGCTGGTCCGCCGGCAAGCGGCTCAGGTCCTTCAGCCGATCCGTAAGCAAGCCTTTCTTGCCCAGATAGGCAACCCTCACCGCGTCCAGCGCAGCGAGGGTATCTGCAGAATCAATTTCAGACTTTGCGAGCTGAACAAGTTCGGCCACAGACTGCATTGGTTTCACCCGCTCAAGCGACGCCCACAAGGGTCGACGTTTCGACTCCGGTCAGTGGTCGACCAATGCGGCTTGTGCCTGGCTGGCAATCGCACCGAAAGCGTCGGGATCGTGCACAGCGATGTCCGCAAGCACTTTACGATCGATGTCGATTTCCGCGCGTCGCAGACCGTCGATCAGGCGGCTGTACGACAGCCCATGCATGCGCGCAGCCGCGTTGATGCGCGTGATCCACAAAGCACGAAACTCGCGCTTGCGTTGCCGGCGATCGCGGTAGGCGTACTGGCCGGCCTTGATAACCGCCTGCTTGGCAACCCGATAAACCTTGCTGCGCGCACCGTAGTAACCCTTCGCCTTGGCGAGGACCTTTTTATGTCGTGACCGGGCGGTCACGCCACGTTTTACTCTAGCCATGTCTCAATCCTCTCAACTGTACGGAAGCATGCGGCGCACGCTCTTTACATCACAGTCAGCAACCTGCTCGGTGGAACCGAGCTGGCGTTTTCGCTTGGACCGCTTCTTGGTGAGGATATGGTTGAGATGGGATTGGGCTCGCTTGAAGCCGCCCTTGCCCGTCCGGCGGAAGCGCTTCGCAGCGCCCCGGTTGGTTTTCATTTTCGACATCTAAGTCTCCAGAT
>CAZSDL010000004.1:0-47087 GCA_964605635.1 uncultured Woeseiaceae bacterium | reverse complement strand
GGGCTCCTACAGTCGGGTTGAACGAAGCGCTGTGGGAGCGCGCCCTGCGCGCGAATGGGAAAAGTTTGGTCGTTGCCGCATTCGCCCGCAGGGCGGGCTCCTACAGTCGGGTTGAACGAAGCGCTGTGGGAGCGCGCCCTGCGCGCGAAGGGGAAAAGCCCGGTCGTTGCCGCATTCGCCCGCAGGGCGGGCTCCTACAGTCGGGTTGAACGAAGCGCTGTGGGAGCGCGCCCTGCGCGCGAAGGGGAAAAGCCCGGTCGTTGCCGCATTCGCCCGCAGGGCGTGCTCCTACGGGGAATCTGGTATTACGGGTGAAATGAATCCATGCCAATTTACGTTTTATGCACGTGCAGCCGTCCGTCGCGGAGCACCAAAACGCGCTCCATGCGTGCCGCGATCGAGTGGTCATGGGTAACGATGACCAGGCTGGTGTGCAGCTCGCGATTCAACTCCAGCATCAATTCCAGGACATGCTCACTGTTGCCGGAGTCGAGATTGCCGGTCGGTTCGTCGGCGAGTACCAGCACAGGACTCGTGATCAATGCGCGGGCAACAGCCGCCCGTTGACGCTCGCCGCCGGACAGCTCGCCGGGCTTGTGTGTCAGCCGCTGGCCGAGTCCTACCCGCTCGAGCAGCGCTCGCGCCTCGGCGAGCGCCTTTTGCTTTGGCATATGGCGAATGAGGAGCGGCATGGCCACGTTCTCTGCCGCGGTGAACTCGGGCAGCAGGTGGTGAAACTGGTAGACGAATCCAAGAAAGCGGTTCCGCAGCCTGGCCTTGACCGCTTCGCTGGCATTTGCAAATGATTGACCGCCCACGCGTACTTCCCCGGAAGTCGGGTCGTCGAGGCCGCCCATGATTTGCAGCAACGTGGTCTTGCCCGACCCGGATGCACCGATGATAGCGACGCGTTCCGCTTTGCGGATCTCAAGATCGACTCCGCTCAGTACCTCCAGCGTCGCACTGCCCTCGCGAAACCGCCGCACGACGGAGCGACACTCAAGGACCGGCGCCTCGCCAGGATGTGAAGCCGGCGCCTCATTCATAGCGCAACGCCTCGGCGGGTAACGTTCGCGCCGCCTGCCACGCCGGATACAAGGTGGAAAGCAGAGCCAGGACCAATGCAATACCCGAGATCTGCAGCACGTCCTGCATCCGCAACTCCGCCGGCAGGTCGCTGATGAAATAAACGTCGGCAGCAAGAAACTTGATGCCAAATGTCGCTTCCGCAAAACCCACGATGCTCTCCAGATTCAATGTAAAGATTACGCCAAGCAAGACACCGGCCAGCGTCCCCACTACGCCAACAATGCTGCCCTGCGTGATGAATATGCGCAGGATGGTACCCGGCTTTGCACCCACGGTACGCAGGATTGCGATGTCCGATTGCTTGTCCTTCACTACCATGACCAACGTCGAGACAATATTGAAAGCTGCGACGGCGACGACCATCAGGAGAATGACAAACAAAATCGATTTGGTAATCTGGATGGAGCGGAAGAAATTGACGTGGCGTCGCGTCCAGTCACTGACCAGCACACCGCCGCCTGCGGCAAGCGCCACTTCGCGAACAATCACCGGTGCTGCATAAATATCGCTGACGGCGAGCCGGACTCCGCTCACGGTGTCGTTCCGGCGAAAAAGAAGTTGCGCGTCCTGGAGATGGATAAATGCCAGGCGACGATCGAATTCGTACATGCCTACGCGGTAAATCCCGCTGACGGTAAAGCGTTTGGTCCGTGGCAGAACGCCCGCGGGCGTCACGATGCCCTCAGCGAGGGTAACTGTCACAAGGTCGCCGACGGACGCGCCAAGTTCCTGCGCAAGTTCGATGCCGAGTACGATGCTGAATCCTCGTGGCTGAAGGCTCGACAGCTTGCCCTCTGTCATGACAGAGCCGATGCCGGATACGGCGTCTTCCCGTGCCGGTTCGATGCCGCGCAACTCGACCCCGCTCAAACGTTCGTTATGCACCAGGAGTGCCTGGCCGTCCACGTACGGCGCCGTCGCATAAACAGCCGGATGTTCCTCAGCCTGCCGTGCGCGTTCCGGCCAGCCGGCCAGGCGACCGGACGGATCCTCGATGCTTGCGTGTGCCGTCATGGCGAGAAGGCGTTCCCGCAGTTCCCGCTCAAAGCCGTTGACCACCGAGAGGACAATGATCAGCACGGCAACGGCGATGGCAATTCCCAAAATTGAAATCGTGGAGATCAGCGAAACGAATCGATTGCCGCTGCGCGATCGCACGTAACGGCTGCCCATCCAGAACTCGTAACCTGACAGCACGGGACTATTCGTAGCGGAGCGCGATGGCCGGATTTACCGCAGCAGCACGGCGTGCCGGATACAGCGTTGCCAGCGACGTCAGCACGAATGCCAGCACACCGATCAAAGCCACATCCTCGAATTCGAGAACGGACGGTATCTGGCTGACGTAGTAAACGTCGCCCGGCATGATCTGGAAGCCGAACAGCCGTTCCAGCGCCGGCGCCAGTTCGGGAACATTCAGGGCAAGAATGACGCCGGTGAGAACGCCCAACAGCACGCCGCACCAGCCGATCGCCGCGCCCTGGATGAAAAACACCCGGACGACATCGTTTGGGCCCATGCCAAGCGTGCGCAGGATCGCTATGTCCCCGGTCTTGTCTGTCACCACCATGACCAGACTTGCGACGATATTGAATGCGGCGACGCCGATGATCAATGACAAGATCAACGACATCATCATCTTCTCGAGGCGAATGGCACGAAAATAGCTGGCGTTTTCAATCGTCCAGTCGCTGGTTCTGAAGCCCTCTCCCAACCGTGCCTGCAACGTTTGCGCGACGGCCGGTGCCGCCATCACGTCATCTGCTCGAAAGCGCAGCGAAGTAACGAGAGAGCCCAGTGACATCATCCGGGCAGCGTCGTCGGCGTGCATCAGCGCCAGCCGCGCATCGTGGTCCTGCACGCCGGCTTCGAATACGCCGCCGACGACGTAACGTTCAAGTACCGGCTCCATGCTGCCGTCGCCGACCGGGCGCGGCACAAGCAACACCACGCCGTCGCCGATGTCGACGCCAAGATCAAAAGCGAGGATTCGGCCGAGGAGGATGCTGCGGGCACCCGGCTTCAAGGTCTCGAGGCCGCCCTCGATAAAGTTGACGTTCGCATCCGGCAGGGTTGCTTCCAGTTCCGGTACGACGCCATTGACCAGAACGGCGGTCAGAAGGCGACCGGTTCGCAGCATGCCCTCCATTTCCACGACCGGGGCAGCGGCTGATATACCCGGTACCTGCAGCACCTCCGGGCGCACGCTCTGCCAGTCGGCAAGTCGGCCGTCGTCACCGGTGACGTAGCCGTGTGCCGTCATACTCAGCAGGCGGCTGCGCAGTTCGCCCTCGAAGCCGTTCATGACCGACAGGATGACGATCAGCGCCGCTACACCGAGAGCAATTCCGGCCAGTGAGACAAGCGTAATGAATGAGACAAATCGGGTGCGCCGCTTGGCGCGCAGGTAGCGCAATCCGATGAAAAGTTCCACGGCGCTGATCATGCGCCGCATTAAACCACAGAACCGTTCGCCACCGGCCGGACGGACGGCATCGCAATAATGAGACGTGGTTCCGCGAGCCAGCCGTTACGCCGGTGTAAAAAACCCGTTGATTTCATTGTTTTTGCGCCTGGCGGCCAATGCTATAGTCGCCGGGTTGTTCACCCTGGAGAAGCTTCAATGTCCAAGTTCAGCGCCTGCGCCCTCATCATCCTGCTAGGCGGTCTGACGCTGCCGGCGGCCGACGCCGACACACTCGATATGCGGGGAACCGACAGTGCGTCCCGATTTGATCAGTCCGGCAAGCCGTCGAGGGGCATGACCCAGGCACGCGTCGAGCAGAGTTTCGGCACCCCGGCAGCGCGTCGCGGTGCAGTCGGCGATCCTCCCATCTCGAGTTGGGAATACAGCGAGTTCGTGGTTTTTTTCGAGTACGACAAGGTCATACACGCCGTCAGCAAGCGCCGCTGACAGCCTGACGAATCACAGCTAATGACAGCGGCGCAGCGCGCCGCCGGTCCGTGCCGTTCGACTGTGCGATAATTGCCGGCCCTTACGCCCGTAATGTGCCTGCAATTCTCACTGTGATCCGTCGCCCACTGTTAATTTCCCGGCCGGACAGGCCTGACAAAAGCACTACATCGTTTGGTCAGCTGATCGGCGCCAGCCGTTCCCTGGCGGCCGTTGAGCTTGCGCAAGCGGCAGAACGCCCGTTGCTGGTCCTTGCCACCGACCCCCGGGACGCCGATCAACTCGAAGCGGAGATTCGCTACTTTGCCTCGGGCAGCGTGCCGGTGTGGCATTTCGTCGAATGGGAAACGTTGCCCTGGGACAGTTTCTCGCCGCACCAGGACATTGTTTCGCAGCGTTTGTCCGTACTCGCCTCGCTGCCGGCGCTGAAATCCGGCATCGTCGTGGCGTCCGCGCCAAGCCTGTTGCAAAGACTGGCACCGACCGACTACGTCGCGTCACGCTCGCTGCGCCTCAAGACCGGGCAGCAGGTCGAACGGCAAGCGTTGATCGACTCACTGACCGCCGCCGGTTACTTTCGGGTACCGCAAGTCAACGAACATGGCGAGATCGCCGTCCGTGGCTCGTTGCTCGATATCTATCCCATGGGATCCACATCGCCCGTACGCATCGATTTCTTTGCTGACGACATAGAGTCGTTGCGGTATTTCGACCCCGATACGCAAATGACATCGGAAACGGTGACGGTACTGGACATCCTGCCGGCGCGCGAGGTGCCGCTGGATAAAGAAGACATTGCGGGTTTTCGCCGACGCTACCGGGCGCGTTTCGAAGGCCAGGCAGCAAAATCGCGCGTTTACCGTGATGTGTCGGACGGTATCGCGCACGGCGGCATCGAGTACTACCTGTCTCTGTTCTTCGAATCCACTGCATCACTATTCGATTACTTGCCCGCCAACACGGCCGTTTTCGCGCCACACGGGTTGCAATCGATATTCGAATTGTCGTGGTCGGAAATCGAAGAAAGGCATGCATTATGCAAATTTGACCTGGAACGTCCGGTCCTCAATCCGGCAGAGAGTTTCCATACTCCGGGAAGCCTTCAAGAGCGCATCGACGGATTTAACCGCATCAACTACTCGGCACAATCGCTGCAAGCGGGCGATGGCGTTCATAACGTCGCGACACGCATGCCTCCGGCCATGCGCATCGAGGCACGCTATGCGGATGCCGCCGCGCCGCTGTCCCGGTTCGTCGATGATTTCGACGGCCGCATTCTCTTTACCAGCGATTCGCCCGGCAGGCGCGAGCACGTCGTAGAACTGCTCTCCGGCCGTGGCATCGACGTGGCGCGATTCGACAGCTGGCCGGCCTTCGTCGCGGGTTCGGCGCCGGTCGGCGTGGCGGTAGCGCCGGTGGAAAACGGCATCGTGCTGCCCGACAGCGGCATAGCCATCATCGCCGAACAACAGCTATTCGGTGACAAACCTCGCCAGCGTTCGCGCAAACGCCGCGCAGACCGTGACCCGGAATCGATCATCCGCGAACTCAACGACCTGTCTGCCGGTTCGCCGGTTGTACACGCAGAGTACGGTGTCGGTCGCTATTGCGGACTCATTACCCTTGAGGCCGGCGGAACAGAGGGCGAATTCCTGCACTTGGAATACGCGGACGGCGACAAGCTGTATGTGCCGGTCGGTTCCCTGGCATTGATCTCCCGCTATACGGGCGCGTCACCGGAAAAGGCGCCGTTGCACAAGCTTGGATCCGACCAATGGGCAAAGGCCAAACAGCGTGCTATTCGCAAGATTCATGACGTTGCTGCCGAATTGCTCGATGTATATGCCCGGCGCGCGGCGCGGCCCGGTCACAGCTTTCACTGGCCGGAGGCTGAATACAACGCTTTTGAAAGTGGCTTTCCATTTGAGCCCACCGAGGATCAGGCCAGGACAATAGACGAAGTGCTTGCGGATCTTGCGTCCGATAAACCGATGGATCGCATTGTGTGCGGCGATGTCGGATTCGGCAAAACCGAGGTGGCACTGCGCGCAACCTTCGCTGCAGTCCACGGCGGTCGACAGGTGGCGATCCTGGTACCGACGACGCTGCTCGCGCAACAACACGGACAGACATTCAAGGATCGTTTTG
This sequence comes from uncultured Woeseiaceae bacterium, assembly GCA_964605635.1. Lineage (GTDB taxonomy): Bacteria > Pseudomonadota > Gammaproteobacteria > Steroidobacterales > Woeseiaceae > IDS-8. The sequence goes on along the minus strand of CAZSDL010000004.1, from coordinate 40,936 downwards.
CCGACTGGCCGGTACGAATCGAGGTTCTGTCGCGCTTTCGTTCGCGCAAGGACGCCGATAGTGTCGTTGAAGGCATGGGCTCCGGCACCGTCGATGTCGTTATCGGTACGCATCGATTGTTGCAACACATTCGCAGTTTCAAACGCATCGGCCTCGTTATTGTCGATGAAGAACATCGCTTCGGCGTGCGTCACAAGGAGGCCATCAAGTCATTGCGTGCCGAGGTGGATGTCCTGACCCTGACAGCAACGCCGATTCCCCGGACACTCAACATGGCGCTTGGCGGACTGCGCGAAATGTCTCTCATTACGACCCCTCCGGCAGAGCGGCTGTCGGTAAAGACGTTTGTCAGCGAATGGAACGATGTAGTAATCCGGGAAGCGCTGCTGCGCGAAATCAAGCGCGGTGGCCAGGTCTATTTCATTCACAACCGTGTCGAAGATATAAGCCGCGTAGAAGAGCGACTGCAAAAACTCGTTCCGGAGGCCAGCATTCGCATCGGCCACGGACAGATGCAGGAACGCGACCTCGAACAGGTCATGCTGGACTTCTATCACCGGCGCTTCAACGTGCTGCTGTGCACCACCATTATTGAAAGCGGAATCGATGTGCCTACGGCCAATACCATTGTCATCAACCGTGCTGACCGTTTCGGCCTTGCGCAATTGCACCAATTGCGCGGCCGTGTCGGGCGGTCCCATCACCGCGCCTACGCTTACCTGGTTGCGCCGCCGCGCGCCGCGATGACAGCGGATGCGATCAAGCGCCTGGAAGCCATAGATTCGCTTGAAGACCTCGGCTCCGGATTCGTGCTGGCAACTCATGACCTGGAGATACGGGGCGCCGGCGAACTGCTCGGTGACACACAAAGCGGACAGATCCAGGAAATCGGCTTTGCGTTGTACACCGAACTGCTCAACAGGGCCGTAAGCTCGCTGCGGGAAGGCCGCAAGGCGGATCTGCTGGAACCCTTGAATGCCGGTGTCGAGATCAACCTGCACGTCGCCGCTTTGTTGCCGGATGACTATGTGCCGGACGTGCACCTCCGCCTGATGCTTTACAAACGAATCGCCGGAGCCGGCACTCATGAGGAACTGCGAGAGATGCAGGTCGAACTGATCGATCGATTCGGACTTCTGCCAATTGCAGCCAAGAACTTCCTGCGCATTGCGGCGCTGAAACTCGATGCTGCCCGACTGGGTATCGATAAAATCGATGTCTCTTCGTCGGGTGGCTACCTGCAATTCGGCAAGAGAACCGCTATTGATCCGTTGGTCCTCGTGGATTTGGTACAAAGCGACAGTCAAACCTACCGGATGCGCGGCGCGGACAGACTGCAGTTCCGCTTGGCAATCGCCAGTGATGACGATAGATTCAACGTCACAGACCGGTTGCTGCAAACGCTCGCCAGCAACCCGGAAACCCTGAAGGCAGCGACCGGATGATTAAACTGTATCGCGAAATTGCCAGTCCCCGCCTGCCGGCAGCGCTGCGTCGAACTGCCTGCGTTTTTACAGCCTGCGTTGCGCTGTTCGGCATTTCACTGAGTGCCGGGTCGCAGCAGCTTGCTGACCCCGACCTCGAAGGCCAGGTGCCTGCGGCCCGCTACACCGTTGAGCTTATCGTCTTCGCCTACCTGTCACGGGACGCTGCGGGCAATGAATTATTTGCTCCCGAGCCCGCGCTCATTGATAACGATGCCGACCGTAGTCTGGCTGCGGGACAGGAAGGCGACGCTGAAAGAGTGTTCGATGATCGCACCTGGCCCGCGGGAGCCGGGCAATCGGTTGACGGTGAGGCGGAATCGCCCGCCACTGACGAATTCCCGACCGGCGCCGCAATCGAATTACGGCTGCTCGAATCCGATCAGTTTGCGTTGCAGGACATTTACAGGAAACTTGCGAGCCTCGACGCATATCGGCCGATCATGCATACGGCCTGGCAGCAAACAACACACGACAAAGAGCGATCGCCCGCGCTGCAATTGCGCGCACTGGGCAATCCACCGTCCGGACTGGGGGGGACAGTGACCCTTTACCAGGGTCGATTTGTGCACCTGCACGTAGACCTGACGCTCGCTGCTGCAGGCGACGACGCAGCATCGTCTTCAGATGTCGCTTTGCCGGACGATGAAGGCATCGGATTGTTCCGGCCACCGGTACACTATCAAATAACGGAAGACCGCATTATGCGACAGGGTGAGATTCGCTACTTCGATCACCCGCGTTTCGGATTGATCGCCAAAGTCACTCGCGCGGAGAGCGGCGAACCGTCACGTGACAGCTTGCGGGACGCCGCCGGCGGCAGCAACTGACCGCACAAACCGGCCGAATCACCATCCGCGAATCAGGCCGCGAGGACCCGATTCAGAAAGTCATCCGCCGCCGATTCATCCTCGCCCGGCCGCGCGAGTGCGGTCTGGGAGGAAACGGTAACAAAGCGCGACGCTTTGGATCTTGGATGGTGGATGCCGAGGTCGCGCACCGCGACCGCAATGCGGCCAGCGAACGCATCAAGTCCGTTTTGATCGGAGGCGTGTGAAAGCACCACCAGGTGTTCGCCCTCTCCGATGGTGATGCGTGCGGCGACGTCACTCGCGCGCCGCAGGTGCCGGCGCAACGCCTGTGCGACCCGACGCAGGCAGGAATCGGCGGCATGACGACCAAAGACCTCGACATACGAGGCAAAATCATCCAGCACAAATGACCCCAGCGCCAGGCTGGTCTTCTCGCGCAACGCCACAGCCCAGTCGTGCGCCAGAACCTCGCGAAATGCTGCCTCGTTGAGAAGCCCGGTCACAAGATCGTCTCGCGACAGATCGCGCACGCGCCGCCGTGCTTGCAACAGAGCCTGGCGCATCTCCGCATTGGCCGGCATCGCGAGCGACCCGCCACGCCAGAACAACGCACAATAACGGCCGTCAGGCTCGCTGGCCGACGCGACCTGCAGCACCACCAGCAGATATTCGCGATTCTGGCATTCGACCGGAATACTGGTTTCCGCCGACGAACGCACGGTCTCGCTCACTTCCAGCGCGAGTTCGCGGCCAAGTAGCTGCTCTACCACGTCCGCCAACGGCCGGTTATCGCTCTGCACCGTGCCGGCGAGGTTGTTGAAAGCGGGGTTGCTGAGCACGACCGGCCAGTCCGGCCGGTCGACCCTGGCTACCAGCAGCGGCTCGGACGCTAACGCGAGCAACTGTGCAAGGAGGTCACTGTGCAACGTTGTCACGTTACCGCCCTGTCGTCCTGCAGGTAACGGTTGCCGGCATCACGGGAGATCGTCGAAGAACGCCTGCAGTACGCGCAGCGCCTGCCGCCTGGCCGATTCCATGCTGGTCTCGATGTCCTCATAGATACCCTTTTCGCTGCGGCCTGCCGCATGATTCACCAGCAGCGAGAGGCAGGCAAAGCGCATGCGCAGCTCGCGGGCGATCGCCGCTTCCGGCATCAGCGTCATGCCCACAAAATCGGCGCCATCGCGCTCGAGGCGGTCGATCTCTGCCGCCGTCTCCAGGCGCGGACCCTGCGTGACGGCATAGACACCGCCGTCGAAACAGGCCACGCCGGCGGTCCGTCCCGCCTGCAGGAGTCCGGCGCGCAGCTCATCGCAAAATGGCCGGGTAAAGTCTACGTGGTGGAGCGTAGCCGAAGTTTCTTCGTAAATACTGTGATCCCGTCCATACGTGTAATCGAGCAACTGTGCCGGGACCGCCAGTGTGCCAGGCGCCAGACCCGTGCGGATGACGCCGACCGTGTTGACCGCCAGTACGTCGCTGACACCGAGCCCCGCCAGGGCAGCCAGGTTGGCGCGATAGTTCACGCGATGCGCGGGTATGTGACGTCCCTCACCGTGCCGGGCCAGATAGCTGACCTTGCAGGTGCCGTAGGTGAGCTGGCGGATCCCCGCCGACGGCGTGCCAAATGGGGTATCCAGCCGCTGACCTGCCGTGTCCGTGGCGAACGACTCGAATCCGCTGCCGGCAATAACGGCGTACTTTGTCGCTCTCTCTGTCACCCTGTCTGCCCCGCCGTGGCCGGTCAGGCGTCCAGCTCAAGTTGCGGCCGGTCGAGCCAGCGCTCGAAGTCGGCGGCCGCCGCCTGCCATTCGTCACTCGCACGCAGGCTTTCGCGCAGCGTCTGGCCTGTCCCGTGCAAGCGCGCCAGGCGCACCAGTGACAGCGGGTTCGAAAAATCGCGTAGCGCCTGGACGGTCGCGGCCGCCCCCGGCCGGTCATTGCAGACCAGCAGCATGTCACACCCGGCGTCGAGTGCCAGCCGCGCTCGCTTCGGCATCGAGCCCAGGGACGCCGCGGCTTTCATGCTCAGGTCGTCGCAAAATACCGCGCCGTCAAAGCTCAGTTGAGCGCGCAACTGGGTCTGGATCCAATACTTCGAAAACCCGGCCGGCAACGGGTCTGTCTGAGCGAAGACAACGTGCGCCAGCATGACGCCTGCCAGCAAACGGTGGCCGATGAGCCGCTCGTAGGGTTGCATGTCCTCAAGAATGTCGCCGTAGTCCCTGCGGTCGACCGGCAATTTGTGATGCGAATCGGCAACGACTGCGCCGTGCCCGGGAAAGTGCTTGGCAATCGCGACCATGCCGGCGCTCTTGAGGCCACGGCAAAAAGCCTGGGCCAGTTCGGCAACCACTGCAGGGCGGCTGTGAAATGCACGGTTGCCGATAACCTCGCTGACACCCCAGTCCAGATCGACACAGGGCGCAAAGGAAAAGTCGATGCCACTGGCGCGCAGTTCGGAGGCGATCAGCCAGCCGGCCGTGTTTGCCAGCCGTAGCGACTCTTTCGCATCCTGGTCGTAGAGGTCCCCCAAGCGGCGCATGGGCGGCAGTCGGGTGAAACCGTCCCTGAATCGCTGCACGCGACCACCTTCCTGGTCGACGGCGATGAGCAATGGCGGACTGCGGACCGCGCGAATCTCGGCAACGAGGTCTGCCAGTTGCGAGGGCGAGGCATAGTTACGGCTGAACAGGATGATGCCGCCGACCGCCGCTTCGCCCAGCAGATCCCGATCCGCCGGGGTCAGGCGCAATCCCTCGATGTCGAGCATGACGGGTCCGAGTGCCATCGTGGTTCCCTGCGCGGCGGTCACGCCGCCGCCCTATCCTGAATTCAATTCTGCAAATATACCGTAACTGACTATTTATGCTAGGGTTTAGAAAACACCGCGATCGATTCGACGTGCGCCGTGTGGGGAAACATGTCGACAATGCCCGCCGCCTCCAGAATATAGCCCTGCTCACGCACCAGCCGCCCGGCATCGCGAGCCAGGGTCCCGGGGTGACAGGAAACATACACCAGGCGCGGCGCGGCGATTACTGCCAGCTGTCCGATCAGCTCTGCGGCGCCGCTGCGCGGCGGATCCAGTAACACCCGGTCCCAGCCGGCACGCAGCCAGGGCTCCTGGCCGGTCAGTGCGGCGAGGTCGGCACTCAGGAAATCACAACGGTCGATGGCATTCAGTTCCGCATTACTGCGCGCACGGCGCACCTGGCGCTCCTCCCCTTCGACGCCGAGCACCTTCGCTGACCGGCGCGCCAGGGGCAGGGAAAAATTTCCGATGCCGCAGTACAGGTCGAGAACCCGGTGGTCCGGGCCTGCCTGCAGCAGTTCGACCACCTGCGACACCATGCCGCGATTGACCTGGCGGTTCACCTGGATGAAATCGGCGGCCGCGAATTCAAGCCTGATATCGAAGTCGGGTAAAGCGTAGTGAAGTGCGGCGTCGGCCGACACGGGATAGAGTGGCTCGATGGCTTCGAGACCGCCCGTTTGCAGGGAGAGTCGCAACGCATGCGCCTCTGCAAACTGAAGCAGCAATTGGCGATCCTCGGCCGACGGCGGATCGAGGACGCGCAGTACGAGTTCGACGGCGTTGTCTGCCACCGCAACTTCAATCTGCGGCAGGCGATTGCGTATCGTCAAACACCCGATCAGCTCGCTCAACGGGTCAATTAATGCATCGAGGGGCGGCTCGAGAATTTCGCAGCGCCGCATGTCGGTAACGAAGGGCACATTTCGCTCCCGGAAGCCGACCAGCACTCGCCCTTTTGCCGGAACGTCCTTGACGGCGAGCCGGGCACGGCGCCGGTACGTCCAGCTACCGCCCTCCTGTTCATTGGCGACCGCCGGCAGCCAGCGCTGCGGTTGGATGCCCCCGATGCGCTGCAGGTTGTCGCGCAGGGCGTTCTCTTTGATGGCACGCTGTTCTTCCGGTGCGACATGCTGCAGTGCGCAGCCGCCACAAATACCGAAGACCGCGCAGCGCGGTACCCGGCGTGCCGCGGCAGGTTGCAGGACCTCCAGCAGTTCGGCCTCATCGTAGCTGCGGCGACGTTTGCGCCGTACGATGCGCACTTCTTCGCCACGCAGCACATCCGGGACAAAGACCTTCTTGCCACTGACGGTTGCTATACCGCGCCCGTCGTGGCTGACGCCATCGATGCGCACCGACTCCGGGGCCTTCTTTTTAAGAGTCGAGGGACGCGCCATCCGCGCCGGTCTCCGGCCAGGCTGCCAGGAACTCCTGCAAATGCGGCTGCGCCATTTCCGACAGCGTCGAGCGCACGAGGCTGAACTCCCGCTGCAAACCGGCCGCATCCAGATTCCCGCGCATGAACTCGAAACGCAGGTAGACGAGCCAGGTGTTAAGCACGTCGGTTTCGCAATAATTGCGGATGTCATCGATGCCGCCGTCGAGCCAGGTCTCCCAGACCTTGTCGCCGCTCATGCCGAGCTTGCCCGGAAACCCCAGCAGGAGCGCCGTTTGTTCCAGGCTCGCACGTGCACGCGGTTGAAAACCGGACAGCACATCCATCAGGTCGATGTGGCGCCAGTGGAAGCGGCTCAAATAGTTGTTGTAGCGGAAGTCCCGGTCACTGTCCCCCGTTTCCCAGTAGCGGGGTGCCTGTATGCCGTGCTTCAGGGCCCGGTAGTGCAGCACCGGGAGATCGAAGCCGCCACCGTTCCAGGAAACCAGCTCAGGTGCGTAGCGCTCGATACCATCGAAAAAGCGCCGTACGAGTTCTGCTTCACCGGCATCGCGATCGCCGAGGCTCCAGATGCGAAATGTGTCGCCGGTACGCAGCGCAACGGAGATGGCGACTATGCGCTGCATATGCAACGGCAGAAACTCGCTGCCGCTGGCCTGCTGGCGCATGAAGGTCATGGCGGTCGCCACGTCGGCATCGGACAGGCCCTCGAGCGACCACAGCCGGCGCCCGAAGTCGACGTCCGGAATGGTCTCAATATCGAAAGAAAAACAATGCATTACGAACTATTTCTCAGGTAATTATTGAAGAAATGCCGGGACGTTGCGACGTCCCGGGCCCGGTACTTCAGGCCTGCATGGCCACTGCGAATGCGACCACCAGTCCGGCATCGTCCGACAGGCTTACGTGTATCTCGCCGACACCGAGGCGTCGGCATACCGCCGCCCCGCGATCTGAAAAGATAATGAGCGGACGACCCCAGTCGTTGTTCACGACGCCTACGTCGCGGATCCACATGCCATGGCGAAAACCGGTTCCCATCGCCTTGACGGCGGCCTCTTTCGCAGCAAAACGCATGGCAAGAAAGCGTACCGGCCATTTACTGCGGTCGAACAGCTCGCGCTCCTCGGGCATCAGTAAGCGATCGACGAATCGCTGTCCGAAGCGATCATGAGTGTCTTTTATGCGCGCAACGTCCGCGATGTCCGTGCCGATGCCGAAAATCATCTCGCTCTCGCTTCATTCATCAGGCGCTTCATTTCAGCGACAGCCTGACCGATGCCCGAGAACAAGGCGCGCGAGATGATCGCGTGTCCGATGTTGAGTTCGACGATTTCGTCGATGGCAGCGATTGGCTGTACGTTGTCGTAATGCAGCCCATGACCGGCGTGCACGATCAGTCCCCGCTCGCGCGCGTATTTTGCCCCGGCCACCACGCGTTGCAACTCGGCATCCCTCTTACTGTCCTCCACTTCCGCATACGCACCGGTATGGATCTCGACGACCGTCGCACCGGCAGCGGCTGCTGCGTCGATCTGCGGCGTATGGGCATCGATAAACAGCGAAACGCGGATGCCCTGCCCGGCCAGGCGCTCGCAAGCAGCCGCAATTTTTTGCTGCTGGCCCGCCACGTCCAGGCCACCCTCGGTGGTCAGCTCGGCTCGCCGTTCAGGCACCAAACAACAATCGCTCGGCCGAAGCGCGCAGGCTATGCCCAGCATCTCCTCGGTTACCGCCATTTCGAGGTTCATTCGCGTCGCCATCACTGCACGCAATGCATGCAGGTCGCGATCCTGGATATGCCGCCGGTCTTCCCGCAGGTGCAGGGTAATACTGTCCGCGCCGGACGCCTCGGCAATCAACGCGGCCTCGACCGGGTCGGGATACTGCGTTCCGCGCGCCTCGCGTACCGTCGCCACGTGATCAATATTGACGCCTAGCTGCAATGAATGTTCGCTGGATTTACTCAATCAATGTTCCCTTATTACGCACAGTCCCGCCGATCCGACCGCCTATCGTCTAATCATGGTCTAATCATCGGCGGTGCGTCGAAGATCGACCAGCACGCGGCGCGTCTTGAGTTCCCGGCCATCGAGGTGGAAGGCGATCACGTGGCGCAATAGCTTGCCGGCTGCCCGGACGACATCGCTGTTCGCGAAGTCGCGCGTTCGGATCCCGATCAACTGTGCCCCTGAAAACACCATCGGGCCATCCCGATTGAGCGCCACCACCGGTCCCTGCTCAGTGCGGTATTCATACCACGACTCGGCGACCAGTGGCGATTGCGTTTCCGCATCATGATCGAGATTGAGGGCGTAGCCAAGCAAGCGCAGCAACTCGATTTCAAATGCGCGCAGCACGGCCGGAACATCCCGGTCGCCTTGCAGGCTCTCAACGGTGCGTGAGTAGGCGGCGAATATTTCCGGCTGCGGATCGTGGCGATGCAACAGATGCAGCAGTAATTCGTTGACGTAGAAACCCGACAGCAATGCGTCCCCGCCGAGCGCAATCGGCTGACCTCGCATTTCTGCGCCGGTCAGCGTGCCAAGGTCGGAGCGAATTACCCACGACAATCGCAATGGCAGGAACGGACGCAGAATACCGGCAAGCCGTGATTTCGCCGTTCGGCTGCCGCGTGCTACGAGGGACAGCCGGCCGTATTCACGACTGAGAATGTCGACGATTCGGCTGGTGTCACGATACGGCCTGTGATGCAGGAGCCAGGCAGGTTCATTCTGTATACGACGCATTATTGACTATCGCTGCCGGCCATCGTCGCCGTCAATTATTGTAGCCAATTGCTTTGCTAAATCGCCAATGTCAGTCGCCGTGGTACCCCAGTCGGCGCAACTGCTCGTCGCTGTCGGCCCAGTTTTCCTTGACCTTCACCCACAGTTCGACATGTACCGGTATGCCGTAACGCTCCTTGAGCTCCAGGCGCACGGCACGCCCTGCTTTTTTCAGCAAACTGCCATCCTTGCCAACCACAATGCCTTTCTGGCTGTCGCGCTCAACCCAGATGAGGCCGGCCACTTCAAGGCCTTTGTTACCCCGTTCGAACTTTTCTATTTGCACCGTGAGTCCATAGGGTACTTCCTGTCGCAGGCAAAGCGTCAGCTTTTCGCGGATCAGTTCGCTCGCGCGAAATTCGTCACTGCGATCCGTCTCCGTGCCGGGCGGGAAATACGGCGGTGATTGCGGCAGATAGCGGGGAATCGCCGCCAGAAGTCGCTCGAGGTTGGCGCCCTGCCGGGCCGATACAGGGATAACCTCGGCGAAATTGAATTTGTGCGCCACGTCGTCGATGGCGCGCAACAATTCTTCTTTCGGGTGCACTTTATCGATCTTGTTGAGCAGGGCGATGACCGGCCTGGGTGTTCCTGCAAGGCGCGTGAGCGCCCGCTCGTCGCCCGCCGTCCAGCGATTTGCCTCGACCATGAACAACAGCAGGTCGGCATCCTGGATGGCATGTAATGCGGCACGGTTCATCAGCCGATTCATCGCCTTGCGCCCGGCGTCGTGCAGCCCGGGTGTGTCGATGAAAACGATCTGACATTTGGCCGTAGAGCGAACACCCAGTATGCGATGCCGGGTGGTCTGCGGCTTGGGCGTGACAATGCTGACCTTGCTGCCGGTCAATGCGTTGACCAGTGTGGATTTGCCGACGTTGGGCCGACCAATGACAGCCACGTAGCCGGCTCGATGAGCGAGGGTCGTCTCCGTGTTTATGGCATCTCTCCCAGAACGGCCAGCATGCGGCTGGCGGCATCCTGCTCTGCCTCGCGCCGCGACATGCCATGGCCGATCGTACTGGCTTCCAGCGCCTCCACCGTGCATTGCACTTCAAAAGACTGTCGGTGCGCCTTGCCCGTGACGCGGTGCAAAGCATAGCCCGGGAGATCAATTTTACGCGCCTGGACGTATTCCTGCAGCCGGGTTTTGGGATCCCGGCGCGAGGCAGACTCCGGCAAGTCCGACAACAGCTCACCATAAACCGTATGAATTACCTGCCGGGCGTTTTCGAAACCGGAATCGAGATAGACGGCACCGAAAATTGCTTCGAGTGCATCGGCCATTATCGAGTCGCGATGGTGCCCACCGGTCCTCTTCTCTCCGGATCCCAGTATCAGGTAGTCGCCGAGCTGCTGTTCGCCGGCCAGCCTGGCGAGCGTCAGGTCCCTGACCAGCGAGGACCGGATGCGGCTCATGACGCCTTCACTGGCCTCCTGCCGCTGACGAAAAATCACTTCCGAGATGACTACATCGAGTACTGCATCGCCCAGGAATTCCAGTCGCTCGTTATTGGAGCCCGCGGCGCTTCGATGCGTCAATGCCTGAACGAGAAGCGACGGGTCGTGAAATTCATAGCCAAGCCGGCTTTGCAGCTTGGGAATCGCTTTATCCAGGATGGCGCGATCTGTCTCGGGATTGCCCATCAGCCCTCAGGCGAACTTAGCGGCGGGCTGCACGGGAAAATCAGCGGCGCACCACGACCTTCTTGTCGAAGTGCACGCTAAAGGAAACATTGCCGATGAACGGCGCCTTGTGATCGTAGACCGCCTCGACGAGAAAACCATTGTTCTCGGGGGTTACCTTGATGTCTTTCGCCGCGATCTCGCTGACACTCTCGACGTCGAAGCGCCGCACGATCGAGGTCCGAATCGCATTGCGCGACGGATTCTGACTGTCAAATTCCTTGTGCACGCCGTCGAGAACGCCGACGACCTTCATGTAGTTCAGGTAAACCGGCGTCAGCCGGATAAACGCAAAGGCGAACAGGCCGATGAATACGGCCAGTATCAGGAATCCGATAGTGGTCATGCCGGCCTGCTGCGCAGCCGACGACCGCCGCTCCGCCGGCCGCCGGGTCGCCGGCCGCCGGGCGAGCGCCCGTCCGGTCGCGATCGGACAAGCCGGGTTGGTCGCCTTGGTGCAGTCTGCCCAACGATTCATAGCGTTACTCCAGCATACATTGTCGCAGCGTAGCGGCATTTTAGCCGCCATTTCAGTGACTGACACCACATTATTCAATCTTCATGCCGATGCGGTTCCAGTCGGGCACTTCCAGCCCGTCCATGTGCATCCAGATGCGAACGGCCTCGCCAACCAGGTGTGTCTCGGGGATGGCGCCGAGGTAACGGCTGTCACGACTGTTGTCGCGATTGTCACCGAGCATGAAGTAGTGTCCATCGGGCACGCGGTAGACACCGTCGCGCATTGAATTGCCCGGATCGGCGATGAGAATCGCATGCTCTCGCTCCCCGAGGACTTCGATGAAGCGCGGAATCACGCCTTCGCGGGGCACGTTTTCGTCCGGAGCCAGCGGCACCGGTTCACCATTTACCGTCAGCCGATGATTTGCGTACTCGATCGTATCGCCCGGCAAGCCGACCACGCGCTTTATATAGTTTACGTTGGGTTCCGATGGCAGCCGGAACACAGCCACGTCCCCTCGTTCCGGCGCACCCGTATCCAGAATTTTCGTCTCGAGAACCGGCAGGCGAAGTCCGTACTCGAATTTCTTAACAAATATGTAATCGCCCTGTAACAAGGTCGGCATCATCGAGCCGGAGGGAATACGAAACGGTTCAAAAACGAACGACCGTATCACCAGGACGATCAGCAATACCGGAAAGAACGATCGGGAGTATTCCACCAGCGTTCCCAGACTTCGACTCGATCCGGCAGTCGTCTCGCTGTCACGTTTTCGCAAATAGAATCGATCGATTGCGACGACTATGCCCGAGAAGGCGGTCAATAATGTCAGTATCAGTGCCAGGTTCATCTACTTGTCGACTCTCAGTACTGCCAGAAATGCTTCCTGCGGAATTTCAACGGATCCGATCTGTTTCATGCGCCGCTTCCCTGCCTTCTGCTTTTCAAGCAGTTTTCGCTTGCGCGTCACATCGCCACCGTAACATTTGGCAGTCACGTTTTTCCGCAGGGCTTTAACCGTGCTGCGTGAAATAATCTGGCTGCCTATGGCTGCCTGTATCGCAACGTCGAACATCTGCCTTGGAATGAGTTCCCGCATCTTCTCAACCAGGTCCCGGCCACGTGACTCCGCGCTGCCGCGATGAACGATCATCGACAGCGCGTCGACCCTGTCCTTGTTGATCAGGATGTCCAGACGAACCAGGGAGGCGGGCTCAAAGCGCTCGAAACGATAGTCAAACGATGCGAAACCGCGGCTTACCGACTTCAGGCGATCGAAGAAATCCAGCACGACCTCGGCAAGCGGAATTTCGTATTCCAGCGAAATCTGCCGTCCGAGGTAGCGCATTTGCTTCTGCACACCACGTTTGTCGATACAGAGTTTCATAACCGCGCCAACGTGCTTCTCCGGTACCAGGATGCTTGCAGTAATGATCGGCTCACGCAATTCGTCGATCAGGTTGGAGGCCGGCAGCTTGGCGGGATTGTCGACGTAGACGAGCGTGCCATCGGTCAGCAGCACTTCGAAAATCACCGTCGGTGCAGTCGTTATGAGTTCCAGCGAGTATTCGCGCTCCAGCCTCTCCTGGACGATCTCCATGTGCAGCATGCCGAGAAAGCCACAACGAAATCCGAACCCGAGCGCGGCTGACGTTTCCGGTTCAAAATGCAGCGCGGCGTCGTTGAGCCGGAGCTTTTGCAGTGCTTCCCTGAAGTTTTCGTAATCGTCGGAACTGATCGGGAAGAGTCCGGCGAAGACGCGTGGTTGAACCTGCTTGAAGCCGGGCAACGGCTGGTCGCAGGGATTGGCAGTGGATGTGATCGTATCGCCAACCGGCGCGCCGTATATATCCTTGATTGCGGCGATCACGAATCCGACCTCTCCGGACTCCAGAGCCTGGCGGTCCTGCATTTTCGGCGTGAAACTGCCGACGCGGTCCGCGTTGTAGGAGCGCTCGGTCGACATGATCGTCATCTTGCTGCCTTTCTTGAGGCTGCCGTTCATGACCCGCACCAACGACACAACGCCGACATAATTGTCGAACCATGAATCGATAATCAGCGCCTGCAAGGGCGCATCGGGTTCCCCGGTCGGCGGCGGCACCTTGCTGACAATCTGTTCCAACAAGTCCGCGACACCCTGGCCGGTCTTGGCGCTTACGCGAATGGCGTCGTGCGCTTCGATGCCGATAATGTCTTCGATTTCGTGAATTACCTTGTCCACGTCGGCGGCAGGCAGGTCGATCTTGTTGAGCACCGGCAGGACTTCAAGCCCCAGGTCAATCGCCGTAATGCAATTCGCAACGCTTTGTGCCTCCACTCCTTGCGCCGCATCAACGACCAGCAGTGCGCCCTCGCAGGCGGCCAGCGAACGTGACACTTCGTAGGAAAAGTCGACGTGTCCGGGCGTATCGATGAAGTTCAGCTGGTAGGTGTTGCCGTCCTTCGCCGGATACTGCAAAGAGACACTGTGCGCCTTGATCGTGATACCGCGCTCGCGCTCGAGATCCATGGAGTCGAGCACCTGTTCCTGCATTTCGCGATCCTGCAGGCCGCCGCATAGCTGAATGAAGCGGTCCGCCAGCGTCGATTTGCCGTGATCAATATGCGCGATTATCGAAAAATTCCGTATGCGTTCCATTGCAGCTCGTTCAGTCAGGCCGCCACCGGCCTGGCCGGAACCTGTCTCGATACGCCGCAAAGACCGCTTGCGGGTGGAAGCTATCGGGACAGACACCGATCAAACAGGGAAGTATATACGTTTCAGCTAGCGGGTGAGCGTGGGGCCAGTGGCCGTCAACACTGTCCTCACCGCTCGCCGGGCAGCGCATTCAGGACCGCATCGACATCAAGACGGTACTCACAAACAACTCGACCGTCGATTTCGACGACGGGGATGCGTTCGCCGAATTGCCGTTGCCATTCCATGTCGCTATCGATATCCCGAATCTCAATGGCATGTTGCCGGCGCAGCAACACCAAAAGCTCCTCGATCAGCCGTTCGCAAAGGTGGCAACCTTGCCGGCTGTACACATGGATTTGCGTCATCGGCCGGTCAGCCCGAATCGGCACCGGTTTCCCGAGATCAAGGGCCGCTCTCGCGCCCGAGTACGGTCGGCACGAACTGACTCCAGCACGCGGCGCGCCGCAATCGCCGGCGGCCCAGCAGGAAACCTGCCAACAGTCCACCCAGCGCAATCGCTATCGCAGCCAGGTCGCTGCCCGGCTCCATTGTGAACGTCATGACGGCAATCGCCGCGACCATGCCAAATAGGGGCAATCCATACACCAGCCACGCAGCCTGCAAAAGACGCGCCGGTGCAAGCGACAGTCTGAGCCGGTCGCCGACCTGCAAGGACATGCCTCGCGGCACGGCGATGTCCATAGTTCGTGAGGTTCCCCGGGCAAACGCCGTGGCCGCGCCGCACCCGCGCCCGGCGGCACAGCGTGGGCAAACAACCGGGGCGTCGACGTGGACAGTAACGAAGTCCGGTTGCACGGCGACCACCTGCGCTTCCGGGGTATCGGACACGGGGTACGACTACGGCTGACGACGCATCGAACTGGCGATACGCTGTACCGTCATGGAGGGCACTTCGCCCACCGCCGTGATCTGGAAGTCGTCTGCCTGGGTGCTGTAGGAATTGGATACTCCGACGCTTGCGCGCCGTGCCATTTCGGCTTCCTGTTTCTCCGCGATGAATACAGATACTGTCGCGAGTCCGTCACTGTAGACGATGTGGGTAACCGGTGCATCAGCGCCGGGCAAATGCTCGTGCCGAGTCGAGATCACACGAAAACCCGGCGGCAAATCATCGCACATCCATTCACTTTCGATTTCGGCAGCGCTGACCCGTTGCGGCTCGGTATACCAGGTGAAGTTATCGAGGCTGATTGACGGCGCCAGCGACGCAGCTGCTACACCGGACTCCAGATTGATGTCAGCGAACTTCAGCTGCTCGATCATCTGGCCATCGTTACCGATCAATTCCGTACGCAGCGGAAAAGCGGTTTCCCGATCGAGCCAGAGCCGGTGACCGAAGCGATAAACGTCATGCGGGCGAATTGCCAGTAATACAGCCGGCCGGCCGGCCACCCTCTCCTCGCGCACAACAGACAGGTCGTAGGAGGCACCGAACTGCGCGTCACTGCCTGGCAGGCTTGAGAACAGGGTCCCATGGTCATTCCATTGCTCGACCAGCACCGACTTGCTGTCCGGCAGGATGCAATGTACTTCGTTGCCGATGCGAATGATTTCGAGTCCCTTGCCCTCCTGGGTGATTACTTTCTCGTTGACTACCCCATCGACGACTTTGTGTACGACTTTAAGAGCCCGGGTTTCGCCGTTGTGCCGACGAATCACGGTACCTTCGTAGTCAATGCTCGCGACCGCACTCGACATGCGATTCAGCCAGTCCTCGGGAGTGGTGCGATCACGCGCGTCGGCAGACGGCGCAACTGCCAGGAGCAGCGGCATAACCAGGGCGACAACGATCCGCGGCCTTCCTGCGCGGCGCCCATTGCTGGTCATTCTTGCTATACCAGCCATCATCGACTAGCGATCAGGCTCTGGCGGGCCCTGTTCCGCGCCCGCTTGCGCTTCGGTTGCAGCATTCCCGCTCTCGTCGGACAACACACCGGCTGCCGGATCCATGCCGACGAGTTCGCCCTCGCCCAATTCCAGAGTAACCAGTCGCGTGAGAATACCATTGGCACCCAGGTCTCTCGACGTTGCCCCATGCGTAAGATAATACTGGATCAGCATTTCGCTCGGCCGATTATTAAGCACCTCCTCCGGCTGCGGTTGGGTATAGCCCGGATTCGCAGCCAGAGACGCCTCGGGCCCCGTTTGCAACGCTGCCGTCTGGCCACCCGCGGGCGGCGCATCGACCTGGCGCAAGCCGAGAATCGCCACGGCTGCCACGACACCGGCAACGGCGAGTCCGGCCACGGGCCGCAACAGTCGGTTGGCGCGTACGGGTGTCTCTGCCTCGACAGCGGCCGGTTGCTCGCCGAGAGCCGCCTGGATGCGGCTGCGCAAACCGTCAATGCCCGGCACCTCGCGATCGCGACGCAGCAGTCGCCCGATCCGCAGATAGTCGGCAACCAGATCGCGCAAGGCGACGTCCTGGCTGAGGCGCCGCATGAGCAGTTCCGTTTCGTTCTCCGGCAACTCGCCGTCCACAAACGCAGAAACCTGCAATCTCAGTGCGTCGTTCATGAATCACCGCGCATACGTACTTCCCACATTTCTTTCCCCTGGTCGAACCTGTCGAGTCGATTCTTGCAAGACGATCTCCTGCAGTCGATTCCGTCGGCTCGAAGCCCCGTAGCAAAACCCCATCCAGCCAGCAGCCAGACCTCTCAATCCGCCAAATTAGCGATCTTTTTCCCGATAGCATCCCGGGCCCGGAAAATTCGTGACCGTACGGTACCGACGGGACAATCCATGGTCTGGGCAATTTCCTCGTAGCTCATTCCGTCCAGCTCGCGCAATACTATGGCAGTGCGTAAATCATCCGGTAGTGCATCGATCGCGCGTTCCACCGTTTCATGCAGTTCGCGGCTCAGTACCACGCCCTCCGGTGTATCCACTTCCTTCAGCTTGGCGTGCAGGTCGAACTGCTCCGGGTCCTGCAGGTCCAGCTCGACGTCCAGTGGACGGCGGCGTTGCGCGGCCAGGTAATTCTTGGCGGTATTCACGGCGATCCGGTACAGCCAGGTGTAGAACGCGCTGTCGCCACGAAAGCGGGGCAACGCCCTGTAAGCCTTGAGGAAAGCTTCCTGGGAAATATCCAGGGCCTGATCCGGGTCTCGCACATACCGCATTACCAGATTGACGATCTTGTGCTGGTACTTCAGCACCAGCAGATCGAATGCACCTTTGTCACCCTTCTGGACGCGACGGACCAGTTGGGCGTCGGTTGGCTCACTCGCCATACAGGCAGCCGCCACGGTCACTGTGGCGGATTCCACCGACTTCCGGATAGACCGGCTCATCCGCGGAAAGTTCTGGGCTCGTGGCATCATTCATGGTTGAGGACAGGAAACAAAAAGCAAAATTTGGCAGAAATGTGAACGCGTTCCCAGGGCAGTTGCCTGCGCCCGCGTCTGGACGGGTGCAACGTCGTTGCCGCGAATGGTATCAGCTAACCCTCGAGCGACCAAAGAGCGCGGCACGTTGCCGCCATACGAGCTGCAGCCGACGCCAGTCGCCGGCCGGCGTCCCGTTACGCCACAACCACTCACCGTAATGCAGGCCGTCCCCATAACGCAGTCGCAACCATGCGCAACGCTCGAGCACCATGCTGCCGGACAGCACCTCGAGTGACTGCCAATCGCCGTCCTGCCCAATGCCCTCGACGCGTCCGCCGGAGTGTATGCGAATTCGATCTATGCGCCTCGTTCCGGCCCATTGCGCTCGCAACTCCAACGACGACGAAGCGAGCCAGAGCAGGCACAAGGCCAGGCGCCAGCCGCCGGACAGCGGCATCAGAAGGATGAGAAGGATACCGGCAAGTCCGGCAGCTATCCCGCCGGCCATGAGGCAGTTGCGCAAAAAACTATGCGTCGTCAGTTCGCAGAAGAATTCGTCGGATGACATACGAGAGAGCCGGATCGGCAGGCGTTTGACCGCCTAACAGATAATCGATCAGCTCACTGTCGGGTAGCGCCAAAAGTGCACGAAAAGCGCATTGCTCCGCATCCCCGGCCGCCGCAAAACGGGTTTCCAGATAGCCGGTCAGCAACTCGTCCAGCTCACGCATGCCGCGTCGGCACTGCCATCTCAGGTGCGCCGGTCCGTTAACAGCCGTCATTAACGCAGGTTTGCTTCAATAACGGCGTTCGACCAGCATTTTCTTGGTTTCGGCGATCGCCCGGGCCGGGTTGAGGCCTTTTGGGCAGGTCTGCGTGCAATTCATGATGGTATGACAGCGATACAGCCGGAACGGATCCTCGAGTGCATCGAGACGCTCGCCGGTGGCCTCATCGCGACTGTCGACCAGCCAGCGGTAAGCGGCCAGCAATGTCGCCGGTCCAAGAAACCGGTCGCTGTTCCACCAGTAACTCGGGCAGCCCGTCGAGCAGCAGGCGCACAGGATGCACGCGGCCGGTTCGTCAACGCGCTCCTGGTCGGCTTTGCTCTGCAAACGCTCCCGGTCCGGCGGGGCGGCGGTACGTGTCTGCAGCCAGGGCTTGATGGCCGCGTACTGCGCATAAAAATTCGTCAGGTCAGGGACCAGGTCCTTGACGACCGGCAGGTGCGGCAAAGGATAGACCCGCACCTCACCTTTCACACTGTCCGCAGTCATCGTGCAGGCCAGCGTATTCTTGCCGTCTATGTTCATGGCACAGGAACCGCAAATGCCCTCGCGACAGGAGCGCCGGAAAGTCAGCGTCGGGTCCGTCTCGTTTTTTATCTTGATCAATGCATCGAGAATCATCGGCCCGCAATTCGCCATATCGACGTCGTAGGTATCGATGCGCGGATTATCGCCACTGTCAGGATCGTACCGGTACACCGCAAAGCGCTGGACGCTGCCGGTCCCCTCTGCCGCAGGGAAATGCCGGCCTTTCTTGATTCGGGAATTGGCGGGTAAGCGGAAATCTGCCACGAATTCGTTTCTCCTCGACGGTCAGTCGATCAGTAGGTACGGGCCTTGGGCGGAATGGCCTCAACTTCGTCAGTCAGAGGCGATTGATGTACCGGCCGATAGTCGAATGACACCTGCCCGGAATCGTCCACCCAGGACAAGGTGTGTTTCATCCAGCCCGCGTCGTCACGCTGCGGGTAGTCCTCGCGTGCATGCGCACCGCGACTCTCCAGCCGGTTACCGGCCGACTCGATGGTCGCTGCCGCATTCAGCAGCAAATTCTCGAGCTCCATGGTTTCAATAAGGTCGGTGTTCCAGACCAGGGACCGGTCGGCCACCCTGACATCGGCGAAACTTGCGAACGTGTTCCGCAAACGCCGCGCACCTTCCGCCAACGATTCGCCGGTGCGAAATACCGCCGCATGATTCTGCATGACCTTTTGCATCTCCAGGCGAATTTCGGCAGTGGAACGTGCTCCGTTCGCATGCCGCAATCGATCGAGACGGGTGACCGCGGTGTCGCCCGCATCCTTTCGCAAAGCCTTGTGGCGTGCGCCCGGCTCCATGGTAGTTGCGCAGTGTTTTGCCGCAGCGCGGCCGAACACAACCAGGTCGAGCAAGGAGTTCGATCCAAGGCGATTGGCACCGTGCACCGACACACACGCTGCTTCGCCGACGGCCATCAGTCCCGGCACCACTGTCTCCGAATTTCCATTGCTGCTCGTTACGACTTCGCCCCTGTAGTTCGCCGGAATGCCACCCATGTTGTAATGCACCGTCGGCAGAACCGGAATCGGGGCACGGGTGACGTCGACCGCTGCAAAAATACGCGCAGTTTCAGCAATGCCGGGCAGGCGCTCGTCAATGACCTGCGGACCCAGGTGCTCCAGGTGCAGGTATATATGATCCTTCTCGGGCCCCACACCACGCCCTTCGCGTATCTCGATGGTCATCGAGCGGCTTACCACATCGCGCGAGGCCAGATCTTTGGCGTTTGGCGCGTAGCGCTCCATGAAACGCTCGCCATCGGCGTTGGTGAGATAACCGCCTTCGCCGCGGACACCTTCCGTAATGAGCATGCCCGCACCGTAAATGCCGGTCGGGTGAAACTGCACGAACTCCATGTCCTGCAACGGCAGCCCGGCGCGCAGGACCATGGCATTGCCATCGCCGGTGCAGGTGTGGGCCGACGTGCACGAAAAATAGGCGCGGCCGTAGCCGCCGGTTGCGAGAATCACCTGGTGGGAACGAAAGCGGTGCACGCGCCCGTCTGACAGATTGATCGCGACGACGCCGCGGCAGACACCGTCCTCCATGATCAGGTCGATGGCGAAGTATTCGATGAAGAATTCGGCGTTGTGCTTCAGCGCCTGCTGGTAAAGGGTATGCAACATGGCATGGCCGGTGCGATCCGCGGCGGCACAGGTGCGCTGCGCCGTGCCCTCACCGAAATGCGTGGTCATACCGCCGAACGGCCGTTGATAAATGCGTCCGTCCTCGGTGCGTGAAAACGGCAGGCCGTAATGTTCGAGTTCAATGACGGCATCCGGCGCTTCCTTGCACATGTATTCAATGGCGTCCTGATCTCCGAGCCAGTCGGATCCTTTGACCGTGTCGTACATATGCCAGCGCCAGTCGTCCGCGCCCATATTGCCGAGCGCTGCACTGATTCCGCCTTGCGCCGCAACGGTATGGCTGCGGGTCGGAAAGACTTTGGTCACACAGGCCGTTTTGAAGCCGGCGGCGGCGAGTCCGAAGGTTGCCCGCAGACCGGCACCGCCTGCGCCGACGACGACGACATCGTAGCTGTGATCCACAAATTCGTAGTCGCTCATCCCGGCGCTCCAAACGCAATTGACAGCACTGCAAATGCAGCGATGGCGGCGACCAGTACATGCGCGAAGCGCACAACGATAAGCGTGGCCGTCCTAGCGAACGGCTGGTGCATATAGTCTTCGATCACTACGCGCACTCCGAGATCCGAATGCACCGCAACGGTGGCAACCAGCAATATCATGAGCACGGCGTTCCAGGGCCGTGCCAGCCAACTGACAACCGTTGCGTGCCCCAGATCCGGCAGAAACTGCAGGGAGTACAGGAACCAGACTCCGAGCAGCAGCAAAGCCACCGCCGACACACGCTGTGACCACCAGTGACCGGTACCCTCCCTGGCGGAACCACTGCCGAGAACGCGAGCGAGCGGTGAGCGCAGACTCTTCATCAAAGGATCAGCCAGTAAAGGACCGTCAATACCAGCGTGGCGACGACCACAGCCCAGCCGGATGCGTTTGCCTGGCTCTTTTCAAAGCCATAACCGAGATCCCACGCGAGGTGACGGATACCGTTCGCGAAGTGATAGAAGAAAGCAAAACTCCACGCCGCCAGGAGAATCCGGCCGAACACCGACTGCAGACCGTTGGTCAACGACTGGTACGCCGCCGGACCGTCTGCCGTCACGACCAGCCAGCCGGCAAGCAACAGCATCCCGAGTGACAACAACACACCCGTCACCCGGTGCAGGATCGAAAGGGTCATTGTGAGCGGCCATCGATAAATCGACAGATGCGGCGACATCGGCCGTCCTGCATTACGCATAGTCTGGACTATCCTGGTAACATCCGGGGAACCGCACTGTTCTTCTCACGACTGTCAGAAATCGATGCAGCGGCCGCCTATTTCCCAGTCGCCGTAGCGGGTGGGGTCCGGATGGCGTTGTGCTGCCCGGCCGGCATGCGATTCGCGGGCGGTACTCGGCAGCGTCGCCTCGACAGCCTCGCTGACCGCGATATCGGCAACGGCAGAGTCGACGCCGACATTGTCGGATGTCGAGCCAGCCGTCGAGCTGGATGTATAGCGGGAAGTCAATTGATCGTTCGGTTCGTCAGGCATAGTGTGAGTATGCCAGACTGTGTTGCTCTCTGCAGGTAACAGCACCACAGTTTGCACCGCAATCGACCACCCTGGCACCGATATGAACGAACTTTTTACACTCATCCGGGTAAGTGGCTCAGACGCCGCAGCGTTTTTGCAGGGCCAGCTCACCCAGGACGTCAGGAAACTTGCACAGGTGCCCCTGCTTCTTGCCGCCTGGTGTAATGCGAAAGGACGTGTCATCACCGTCATGCGGCTGGCCGCAATGGACGACGCGCCTGGACTCATCGTGCCGCACGCGATGTCGGCAGCCGTTGTACGCCGACTCTCGATGTTCCGTTTGCGCGCCGAGGTCCAGTTCGACATCGCCGGCGCCGAGTGGCAGGCAACGGCGGTTACCACCGACGACGATCTTGCCCTTCTCGATACAGCAGGGCTTCTGCCAAACGGTGATGACTCGGCGGCACGCCGTCAAAACCAGCTGGTCACTTTCGATATCGGCTGCGCATCACGCTGCATCGAGGTCTTCGGTCCGGCGACTGCATTCGACAGCAATCGACTCGAGTTCCGGCACCCACTTGACGACAGCGAATGGCGAGCGGCACTGATTGCAGCCGGCATCCCGACAATTGCTGAGGAAACGAGCGAGAAATTTACACCGCACATGCTGAACCTCGATCTCCTGGGGGCAATCAGTTTTGCGAAAGGTTGTTACACCGGGCAGGAAGTCGTGGCCAGGACCGAGCATCTCGGCAAAGCCAAGCGTCGCCTCATTCACTATCAGCTCGAATCAGGCAGTGCCTCTATCGGTGACAAACTCGCGCACAATGACCAGGACGCCGGCGAGATTGTCGATATAAGCGGCAGGGAAATTCTCGCGATCGTGCCAGTGGACCTCTGTGCCGAGACACTGTGGATCGGCACGCGAGCCGCGAATCCGGTCGCCCTGCCGAAGTTCAGTCGATGACCTCCGGCCGCATATGCGGGAACAGCAAAACGTCCCGGATGGATGCCGAATCCGTGAACAGCATAACCAGGCGGTCGATTCCCACGCCCAGCCCCGCGGTCGGCGGCATGCCGTATTCGAGTGCCCGAATGTAATCGGAGTCGAAGACCATTGCCTCGTCGTCCCCCGCCTTGCGGTTCGCGGCCTGGGCCTGAAAACGCTCTGCCTGGTCCTCCGCATCGTTCAGCTCGGAAAAGCCGTTGGCGATTTCCCGTCCGGCAATAAACAGCTCGAAACGGTCGGTGATAAACGGGTCGGCGTCGTTGCGTCGTGAAAGTGGCGAGACCTCGGTCGGGTACGCCGTAACAAACGTGGGGTCACGCAATTTCACTTCGCAGGTCTTGTCGAATATCTCCATCTGCAATTTGCCGGCACCTGGATTCCCCGTTACATCGCCACCCACCGTCCCGGTGTACGACAGAAGATATTCGCGATCGCGTATGCGCGCGGCATCGAATGCAGGATTCATCGATACGATCGCCTCTTCCACCGGGATTCTTGCAAACGGCTTCGAAAAATCGATGGTCTCACCCTGATAGTTCACCGTTGTGTCACCGAGCACCGCCTGGCTCATGCCTTTCAGCAGCGCCTCGATCATTTCCATCAGGTCCCCATAGTCCGCATACGCCCGGTAAAGCTCGAGCATCGTGAATTCCGGATTGTGCTGGGTGGATACACCTTCGTTGCGGAAGTTGCGATTGATCTCGTATACACGCTCGAAGCCGCCGACGACCAGGCGCTTCAAAAAAAGCTCCGGAGCGACGCGCAGGTAAAGCGGCATATCGAGTGCATTGTGATGCGTGGCAAACGGACGCGCGATAGCGCCGCCGGGAATCGTCTGCATCATCGGCGTTTCCACTTCGAGAAAATCCTGCGATTCGAGGAATGCGCGAATGTAGCCGACGATGCGCGCGCGTGTACGAAACACTTCTCGACTTTGCTCATTCATGATCAGGTCAACGTATCGCTGCCGATAACGGATTTCCTGATCCGCGAGGCCATGAAATTTTTCCGGCAACGGTCGCAAGGACTTGGTAAGCAAGCGCAGCTCATCGGCCATGACCGTCAACTCGCCGGTCTGCGTATGAAAAAGCTTGCCCGCGGCGGCAACGATGTCGCCGACGTCCCATTTTTTGAAAGACTGGTAGAGGCCGTCCGGCAACCGGTCCCGTTCGAGGCGTACCTGGATCTGTCCGGTTCGATCCTGCAACTTGATGAAACTCGCCTTGCCCATGACCCGCTTGGCCATCATGCGCCCGGCGACTCGCACCTCGGGGGACTCGGCAGACAGCGCCTGAGCGTCGTGCGTGCCGAAGGTACGATGCAATTCGTCTGCCAGGGCATTGCGCCGGAAATCATTGGGAAACGCCTCGCCGGTTTTTCGAAGTTCTGCCAGTTTGCGGCGCCGCTCGGCGATCAAAGGGTTCTCTTCCGGTTGTCGTTCCTTGTTCGGGTCAGCAATATTCACGTCAACACTCATTCCTTTGACTTACAGGCCCTGCTTCAGGCTGGCTTCTATGAATCGGTCGAGATCGCCGTCGAGTACCGCCTGGGTGTTGCCGGTTTCCACACCCGTACGCAAGTCCTTGATGCGGCTTTGATCGAGCACATACGATCTTATCTGACTTCCCCAGCCGACGTCGGCCTTGCTGTCCTCGACCTCCGCCGCCTTGGTCCGGCGATTCTGCAATTCGAGTTCATACAGCTTGGCCTTGAGCTGCGACATCGCCGTGGCCTTGTTCTTGTGCTGTGAACGATCGTTCTGGCATTGCACGACGATATCGGTCGGCAGATGCGTAATGCGGACCGCGGATTCAGTGCGATTCACGTGCTGCCCACCGGCGCCGCTCGCGCGAAAGACATCGATGCGCAGATCAGCCGGATTGATTTCGATGTCGATGTCATCGTCGACTTCCGGCGCTACGAAGACGGAAGCGAATGACGTGTGCCGGCGATTTCCCGAATCGAATGGTGACTTGCGCACCAGCCGGTGCACTCCCGTTTCCGTGCGCAACCAGCCGTAAGCGTACTCACCGACAATTTTGATGGTAGCGCTCTTGATTCCAGCGACCTCGCCGGCCGATACAGCGATGACCTCGGCGTCGAACTCGTGTGCCTCCGTCCAGCGCAAATACATGCGCAGCATCATCTCCGCCCAGTCCTGGGCTTCGGTGCCCCCGGCGCCGGACTGAATGTCCAAAAACGCATTTGCGACATCGAGTTCACCGCTGAACATGCGCCGAAACTCGAGTTCCTCGACGCGCTTTTCCCAGGACGCCACGTCAGCGGCCAGCACTTTCATGGTTGTTTCGTCCTGCTCTTCAAGCGCCATGCCAAACAGTTCACCGGCATCCGCCAGGCCACTGGTGAGGCGATCGAGCATCAATACGATTTTTTCCAGTCCGGCGCGCTCCTGGCCGAGTGATTGCGCGCGCTCCGGCTTCTCCCAGACATCCGGCTGTTCGAGTTCCCGGTTGACCTCGGTCAGTCGCTCCGCCTTTTGTTCATAGTCAAAGATACCTCCTCAACGCACTGGTGCGTTCGGTGAGGTCCGCGATCTGCGCTATGACCTGGTTGCTGTCCATGTTCTCGGCCCTGTTGGCAATGCCGGCATTTTCGCCCGGCAACGTCGAAAAAACGCGGCATGTTACCACGATGCCGTGCGGTCCCTGACACCCGGACGTCAGGGGTGATCGAGACTGGTTATCTGCTCGACAACCAGTTGCGGCGACTCGACGCCTCGCCATTCGTTGACGTCGAGACGATACGCAAGTCGCACTGAGCCACGAAATACCGGACCGGCCTGGTTGAACGCAATCGCATCCACCACCCCTGGCCCCCTGAGCGGCCGTACCCGCAGTTTCAGGTGCCGTTCCCCCACCGTTCGCTGTTCGACCACTGCAAAATCACCCTGCCAGACGGGTTCCGGGAAACCGGCGCCCCACGGACCACCGTCGCGCAGCAGCCGTGCCACGGACAGGTTCAGGTTAGCGGGCGGCAATTCGCCATCCGTTACCAGGGTGCCGCTGAAGTCGGCCTGCGGATAAAGACGCGTCAATTGTTCCGCAGCCGCGCTCGAAAACTGTTCGAATTGCTGTTCTTTAAGCGACAGGCCGGCCGCCATCGCGTGTCCACCGAACTTGTCGACAATGCCCGGTCTCGCCGTCGCTACCGCTTCAAGCAAATCACGAATGTGCACCCCGGGTACCGACCGCGCCGAGCCCTTCAGGAACTGCCCGCTCTCGTCCCGGGCAAAGGCAATCACCGGTCGGTGACAGCGCTCCCGGACACGCGCGGCTATCAGGCCGACCACACCCTGATGCCAGCTGCGATCGAAAACACACACGCACGCCGGCAGGCCACGTGCGGACAGCGCGTCGACAAACGCGAATGCCTGCTCGCGCATGCCCGTCTCGATCTCACGCCGGTCATTGTTGATGCCATCCAGTACGGCAGCCAGTCGGCCGGCGCTTGCGGGATCGTCAGCGAGTAGACACTCAATACCGACCGACATATCGTCGAGGCGTCCCGCCGCATTCAGGCGCGGCCCGACCGTGAATCCCAGGTCCGCACTGACGGTGCGCGCCGGGTCGCGACCCGCCAACGTCAACAAGGCAAGGATGCCGGGCACGCACTGCCGCGAACGGATACGCTTCAGGCCCTGGGCAACCAGAATGCGATTGGTGTGATCCAGCGGTACGACATCGGCTACTGTGCCGAGTGCCACGAGATCCAGGTAGCGCGCCGGAATCCTTGCTGCACCTGGGTGACCGCTGTCCTGCAGTGCTTTGCCGAGCGCCGCCATCAGGTAGAACGCCACGCCGACACCCGCGAGGTTCGAGCCGCCAGCGCCTCGCGCACCCGCTGTCGTGTGGGCGTTCGGGTTCACGATCGCCTGGGCGTCCGGCAACCTGGAACCGGGCAAGTGATGATCGGTAATGAGGACCTCAATGCCCAAAGCGGCGGCGGCTGCGACTCCTTCCACGCTGGAAATCCCGTTGTCTACGGTAACCAGCAGCGCAGGCGAGGTTTGCGCTGCCACCCGCACGATCTCGGGGCTGAGTCCGTAGCCATACTCGAAGCGGTTCGGCACCAGGTAACCGATATTTACGAAACCGAAATCCCGCAGGCAGCGAACCACCAGCGCGCTGCTGGTCGCACCGTCGGCATCGAAATCGCCGATCACAACGATGCGCTGCCCACGGTGTTTCAGCAGCAACTCGACGGCCGGGTATACGCCGCGCAATGCGCCGACGGGAAGCATGCCTTTGAGATCCAGCAGCAGTTCGTCAGGGGTGGTGACACCACGCGCCGCGTACAACCGGGCGAGCAACGGATCCAGTGGGGCCAATGCAGCCGGCAGCTCCATGCCCCCGGGCTCGCGCAATTTGAGCGGGCGGTTGTGGATCGGCCTCATCAACGGCCGCCCGGCGCCAGATGGGCCGCGCTGCGACGCCAGATGCGCAAGCGGTCGCGGCGACGCATATCCGCCCGCAGGCCGTCGCGAAAAAGCAATGTGAGCCGCGCCAGGCGGCCGCGTTTCAGGAGCATGCGCAATTCGTCAAGGCAGGATTCTGCCGATTCGGCAGCGTTTGCGTCGCACGGGGTTACCGCAACGAAACTGTCGGCTGCCGCTACGCAAGCCGCAAGGCTGCCGGGCCAGCGATGGGTGGTCTGGTCCGACCCCAACCAGTATCCGGTAAACAATGCGTCGTCGCAAAACAGCGTGGGCAGCGCTTGTGCCTTTGGCGGAGGCGCGATGCCGCCGCCCCAGAACCACAACGAGTTGACGGGCAGCTGCCCGGCCATCGCTCGCTGCCGGTTGACGCCGCATTCGTGCAGGCACATTTGCAATTCGCTTTGCAGTGCATCGTGTTTTGTCGGCGCCGGACCTTCGAGCGCGAAAGCATCCGGCGAGTGCCCATGAGCGGTTGGGGCAGTTACCGGCATCGTTGCCATTGCATCGTCACGCTGCAGGTAGCCTGACGAATGAACGTGGTGAAAGGCATACGCTCCACCGGCGGCCAGCGTGGCCTGCAAATGCTGGAACAGGCCCTCGGCTTCCGCTGCGCTCACATCCCGCAACGCATGCAGGCACAAGTGATCCAGGCGAGCTTCGAGATAGACAGGGTCCGCACCGCATTGCCAGCCGCCCGGCCGTCGACCCGTCTGCCCCCATAATCGCAACGCGGCCAGCCCATTCGTGACCGGTAACAGCCCCAGCACGGACAGCACCCGCGCCAGCGGTTCGTTGCGCGCGCTGTCATCGTGCAAGTGCGCCCTGGACAGCCAGTGGCGAATACCTGCGTCGGCAATCCGGCCGTCCCGCACAGCCGGCAGGACAACGACAGCATGCGACCTTTTTAACAAGTTTGTATGATGTTTCAATGAAAGTTACACGAGACCAGATTTCGCCGCTGACGATTCGCAAGGTAACACGCGGCGAACTTGTAATCGGCAATAACACTGTCCGGCAGCACGTGCTGTTGACGGCCGATCAGGAAATCCGCCGTTGGACGGCCGCTGACGTCACTCAGTTGCAGGAGAGCGATTTCGCGTCGGTCATCGAATCGGGTCCGGAAATCATCGTACTGGGAACCGGATGGCAGGCCACTTTTGCACCGCGTGAACTTACCTTCGCCCTGGCGCGCCGGGGTATCGGCTTCGAATCGATGGACACACCCGCGGCTTGTCGCACCTTTAACATACTGCTTAACGAAGGGCGCCGGGTGGCGGCGGTGCTGATGATGGATCCGCCGCAGGGCAACGAGGAATAAGGCTCAACGCCTGGGCAAGTACTGCCGGGGATCCACGGGCTGGCCGTTTTGCCGGATTTCGAAATGCAGTCGTGGCACGCGTCCGGGACCCTCGCCCATCGTCGCTATGGGTTGGCCTTTCCGCACAGCATCGCCTTCGCGCACCAGTAGCGACGCATTGTGCCCGTAGGCACTGAGATAGGTGTCGTTGTGCCGCAAGATAATGAGCTGGCCATAGCCGATCAGGCCGCTGCCCGAGTAAACGACGCGGCCGGAGGCTGCGGCCCGCACCTGCTGGCCGACCGCTCCGCCGATGAGAATGCCGGTGCCGGTACCCGGCCTTTCGCCGAATTCGACGGCGACGCCTCCGGACGCCGGCCATTCCCAGGGCGGTGGTGGTTCGGTCGGCAGTCGGGGCAAAGGTGCAGTTGATGGGGCTGGCCTTGGCGAGCCGGCCACCGGCCCGGCGGGGGCGCTGCCGGGGCTCGTTCCGCGCGATGCAGATCGCGGCGGTGGGTTGAGCCGGATGACCTGGCCCGGATAAATGAGTGAACCATCCCCCAGGTTGTTCCAGCGCGCCAGGTCGCGGTGATCGCGACCGTAACGCCAGGCGATCTTGAACAAGGTTTCACCGGAGCGCACCACGTGGGAATCCGGCGCTGTGTGGTGCCAGCGGGTGGCCGGACCGCAGCCGGCCAGCAGCAGGGCAAGTACCAGGAGCAACACCGGCCAGCCACCGGCCGCGGTCCTGGCGACGGGCCGCCAGCGGTGGCTGTCTGTCGCGGCTGCAATCATCCCCTCAGCATGAAGAAGCCGATGATGATAATCGCGAGAACTACGACGGCCCAGCCGAGACGTTCTACGTAGCGCGGCAGGAGTTCGGCCATGCGCTCGCCACCGGCAACGATCAGTCCGGCCACGAGAAAAAACCGTGCACCTCGACCAACCAGTGAGGCGATGACGAAGCCGGGAAAGTTGAGCATCGTTGCACCGGCCGCAATGGTAAAGATCTTGTAGGGAATGGGCGAAAAACCCGCAATGAGCACGGCCCACACGCCCCAGCGGTCGAACCAGTCACGCGCCTGTAAATAGGCGGACCAGTAGTGCGAGGTCCGCAGCCACGGTTCAATCAGTTCGAACAGGAACACACCAATGACGTAGCCGGCGACTCCCCCAGCCAGCGACGTTACGGTGGTAATCGTGGCAAAGCGCCAGGCGCGCGCGCGATCGGCCAGGCACATCGGCGCGAGCATGACGTCGGGCGGGATGGGAAAGAAGGATGACTCGGCAAATGACAAGGCCCCGAGATAGCGCTCCGCGTGACGGTGTCGCGACCAGCCGAGGACTCGGTCGTACAGGGGTCCGAAAAGGCGCATGGTCAGGCGTCCCCCGCCGTTTCTGGCCCGCACCCTGCGTGATAAATTAGATTAATAAACAATTATATCTCCTGATTAAATTGTTACTTTCCCTGTACCAGCGGGACGAAACTGACCGCGCCGAGCGATTCCCGCTCGAACCGGTCCGCCAGGCGCGTGATTCGCGTCAGGGTCTGACGCCCGCTGGGTCCCACCGGCATGACGAGACACCCACCGGGGGCCAGCTGTTCCAGCAATACCGGCGGCAGTTCGCTCGCGGCCGCCGCTACGATGATGCCGTCGTAGGGACCGTACTTGTTCCAACCCTGCCAGCCGTCACCCAGCCGAAAGCGCACATTGTAGATGTCGAGATCACGCAAGCGCTGTCGACTCTTTCGCAAAAGCTCGGGGATGCGCTCGACCGTGAAGATCTCCTTGACCAGCGGCGCGAGAACGGCCGTCTGGTAGCCGCAGCCGGTCCCGATCTCCAGTACCCGTTGCCGGCTGTCCGCCCCCTCGAGCAGGGATTCGGTCATACGCGCCACAACGTACGGCTGGCTGATGGTCTGGCCCAGTCCGATGGGCAGCGCGGTGTCTTCGTAGGCGCGGCTGGACAATGCCTCGTCGACAAAAAGGTGCCTTGGCACGTTCCGTATCTGCTCCAGCACGCGCGGGTTGCGAATACCCTGCTCCGCCAGCCGCTGCACCAGCCGGTCGCGAGTCCGCGCCGACGTCATGCCTATGCCCCGGAGTCCGGGATGGCGTGCCATCAGCCGCGCAACCAGTCGTCAATGCGCGGTAACGACTCGTGCCGCGTCAGGTCGACCTTGAGCGGCGTAACGGCGACAGCGCCCTCTTCCAGGGCCGCAAAATCGGTGCCCTCGCCCGCATCCTGTCCGGGCCCGGCAGGTCCGATCCAGTAAATGTTCCTGCCATACGGATCGCTCGACCGGATCATGGGCTCGGCGCGGTGCCGAAAGCCGAGCCGCGCGGCTCGCACGCCATTCAGTTCGTCATACGGGCGATCCGGCACGTTGACATTGAGCATGACGTCGTTCGGCAGCGGTGAGCGTTGCAGGCGCTCGATCAGGTCGCAGGCAACCCGGGCCGCGGTATCGAAATGCGTGGCATGCGGCCCGACCAGCGACACGGCGATGGCGGGAAAGCCAAGAAATCGTCCCTCCATTGCCGCCGCGACCGTGCCCGAGTAGATGACGTCGTCACCGAGGTTGGCACCGTGATTGATGCCGGACACTACGATATCCGGGTCAAACTCGAGAAATCCCGACAGCGCCAGGTGCACGCAATCGGACGGTGTGCCATTCACGAAATAGTGGTTGTCGCTCACTTTGTGAATGCGCAGTGGTGCATGCAGGGTCAGGGAATTGCTGGCGCCGCTGTGATTGCGATCGGGCGCGACCACGACGATATCGGCAATTTCCGCTAAAGCATTGGCCAGCGCGTTGATACCGGTGGCAAGGTAGCCGTCATCGTTACTTACGAGAATTTTCAATGGTGTCCTCTGGTCTTGCGGCGTATCGGCGCGAGTGCGTACATTGTAGCCGCGACCGGCGACCAAAAATGCGGCGCACACTATACTCAATGTCGCGGCGGGATACTTGGGGCTTGTTTACAATCAGCCCACCGCCGCACAGGGTCAGGAGCCAGCCTGCATGCCGCGAAGAAAGGGTGACGACGCGACCTCCAGCGACGACGAAGACGAGCCCGGGCTTTTCCGTCGACTGCTGGCCGACACGAAGCCACTGCAACATGACAAAGTGCCACCGCCGATGCACCCTGCCCGGCACAAAGCGACGTTCGCACGCCGGGAACCGCGTGAGATCCTGCCAGAACACCTCAAATTTGCTCCTCCTGGCGGCGAATCTATCGCTGCGGAAAGCCTCCGCTACCAGCATCCGTCGGTGAGCCGCCACGCGATGCGACGCCTCGCGAGGGGCGGTTACAGGGTGCAGGCGGACATCGACCTGCACGGCATGACCAGTGCAGAAGCGCAAGACGCGTTACAGAACTTTTTCAGTGAAGCATTGGATCGGGGCCTGACCTGTGTCCGTATCGTGCATGGAAAGGGTCACGGTTCCGGGCAACAAGGGCCGGTGCTCAAGCGCGCGATCGACCAGTGGCTGCGACACTGGGAAGCGGTTTTGGCCTACGTTTCGGCACGCCCGTCGGACGGCGGTACCGGCGCCGTGTATGTCTTGTTGCGACAAAAATCCTGAGCCGGCCGGTCAGGCCGCCACATCCCGGTAGATCACGAGTTCCCGCAGCACGGCGGTGGCGAAAGCACCGCTGCTCAACAGAAATTCAACCATCAAGGTGCGCTCGCCGGTCTCCCACTTCAGGTCACGCACCGCCAGGCGCAACGCGCGTCGGGCCGGCTCTACGCCGTGGCGCTCCAGTCCACGCGCATGCGTTTCGAACTGGTCGGCTACCGACTGCTCCAGCCGGGACCATTCGCCAGTTTCGCGCGGACCCTTCTGGCCCCACAAAGGCCCCGTGGGGTGGATATCCATTGCCTGGAGCCGCAGGCGCAGCCCGGCGTCGAGTGCGGACACGATGAATACGCTGCCACTCCCATCCAGGTTGGCGCATTCGCCGGGCAGAAGCTGGTTCCACGTGCCGTCGGCCACCCGCCGCTCGAGTACGCTGTTGAAGATCAGCGCACGTGCTGCGGAAAGCGCCAGGCCGCGGCGCGCCCTCGGCAGGCGCCCACCGGCGAACAGGCGCTCCGCGAGCTGCAAGTTGCTGGCGTCACGCCCGAAGCGCTGCTCGCCGAAATAATTCGGTACGCCCTGTTGCGCTACCGTGGACAAACGAGCCTCAAGATTGCGTCCGGGCGAATCGATCATTCGTACTACGATCCGGAACCGATTAGCACGGTGCGCACCCCGGCGAAGTTTACGGCGATTGCGTGTGGCCTTGAGGATGCGGACACCGTCCAGGTGGAATCTTGACCAGTCGGCCGGCGCCCCTGCCGGTCGCCGAACACTGAACCACTGGCGGGTTACGGCATGACGATCTTTCATTCCGGCGTAACCGACGTCCCGGACGTGGATACCCGCGAAAGCAGCGAGACGCTCTGCGACCCAGGTGGTATTGGCTCCCGTCTTCTCCAGCCACAGGTAATCGTGCTCGCCCTCACCGTCGGGTTCGAAGCCGAGTTCCTCAATGACCTGGAAGTCCTGCGGCGAGCAACGCAAGTCGCCGCGAACGATGGGCTCACCGTGAGCGCGCTGCCATTCGGGCAGGGAGGTATCGTCAGCAGCCTTCATTGGTAACAACGAGGGGCAACGGCCGGGAGTAACGGCCGGGAATCAACTACCAGTAGCAACAACGAGACGTGCTTCAGGTCGCCTCGCCCGGAACCACCTGGTAAAATGTTTCGGATGCGCCGATCATGCCAAGGTCCGTGCGTGCGCGTTCTTCCGCGGCGTCGTGACCCTGTTTGAGATTGATGACTTCGGCTTCAAGTGCTGAATTGCGACTGCGGAGTTCGTCGTTCTGGCCACGCTGGTCAACGACGGCGAGACGCAGGTTACGCGTCTTGCGATAACCATCGTCGGACAGCCACAACTGCCCCTGCATGGCAATTGCTGCCAAGGCCAGCGACACGATCAGCCAGCGACTGTAGACCAACTCGACCCCCGAATGTCCTGTAACGCAATCGCGATCCTGCGCGGCGATACTACACCTTCCCGGCTAATTCCGCGCTCCGGGAACCGCGACCGAAAATGCTGACCGGCCCGCGTAGGTCGCCGCGCTACCCAATTCTTCCTCGATACGCAGCAACTGGTTGTACTTTGCAACCCGATCGGATCGTGACAGCGATCCAGTCTTGATCTGCGTCGCGCGAGTACCTACTGCTATATCGGCAATCGTACTGTCGGATGTTTCGCCCGAACGGTGCGAAATAACGGCTGAGTAACCCGCATCCACTGCCATAGTAATCGCATCAAGAGTTTCGCTTAAGGTACCGATTTGATTAGGTTTTATCAAGATAGAATTTGCTACCTTTTGCTCGATACCGCGCTTCAGTATGGCTGTGTTGGTGACGAAAAGGTCGTCCCCGACCAGTTGCACATGCCGGCCCAGCCGCTCGGTAAGTGCTCGCCAGCCGTCCCAGTCGCTCTCGTCCATGCCGTCTTCGATGCTGATGATCGGATATGCATCGACCAGTTCGGCAAGGAAGTCCAGGAATTTGTCGGCAGTGAAATCCCGGCTCTCACCCGCCAGGCGATAGCGGCCTTCGGCGTAGAATTCCGAACTGGCGACGTCGAGGCTGAGGAGAATATCCAGTCCGGGTTTGAACCCCGCCTTTTCAATCGCGACCATGATCGTATCCAGCGCCGCCCGGTTCGAGGCAAGATCGGGGGCAAATCCGCCCTCGTCACCGACCGCGGTGCTGAGTCCGCGACTTTTCAAAACACTTTTCAATGCGTGGAATATTTCCGCGCCGTAGCGTAAAGCCTCCGCGAAATTCGGTGCGGCTACCGGCAGGATCATGAACTCCTGGATATCGACGTTATTGTCGGCATGCGCGCCGCCATTAATGATATTCATCATCGGTACCGGCATCACCGATTGCGCACCCAGGTGACGGAACAGTGACTGACCGGTGGACAGCGCTTCAGCCTTCGCCGCAGCAAGCGATACTGCCAGCAGCGCGTTGGCGCCGAGCTTGCCTTTGTTGTCACTGCCGTCGAGTTCGATCAGCTTGTCGTCCAACGCACGTTGATTCGCGAAAGCCTGGCCGGTCAGCGCATCACGAATGACGCCGTTGACGTTCCCGACGGCGTTGCGAACGCCCTTGCCCAGGTAGCGGGACTTGTCGCCGTCACGTAATTCGACGGCCTCCCGGGTTCCGGTTGAGGCGCCGGAGGGTACGGCGGCGCGCCCGAAGCTGCCGTCTTCCAGCCACAGGTCGGCTTCGATCGTTGGATTACCGCGCGAGTCGAGAATTTCACGCGCACGAATTGTCTTGATACTTAACATCCTGACCTCGCTGAAACCTGCCATTGCACGCTGGTCACGCACCGCATCTGCTGCACCCGGCAGCGCTCAGCCGCCAAGACCGAACTCGCTTTCCTGATACGGTGTTTTCTTGACGCTCTGGTCGATGGCCTGCAGAACCTCGAGCAACGCGCGCATGCGATCGAGCGGCCAGGCATTGGGGCCGTCACTGAGAGCCCTGGCCGGATCCGGGTGCGTTTCCATGAACAAGCCCGCGATACCGGCGGCGGTCGCTGCCCGCGCCAGCACGGGAATGAACTCGCGCTGCCCGCCGGAGGCCGAGCCCTTGCCACCGGGCAACTGCACCGAATGGGTTGCATCGAAAACCACGGGACAACCCGTGCCGCGCATGACTGCAAGGCTACGCATGTCCGACACAAGATTGTTGTAACCGAAAGAAAAGCCGCGTTCGCAAACCATGATCTGCTGATTGCCGGTCGAACGCGCCTTGTCGACGACGTTCTGCATCTCCCAGGGAGACAGGAACTGGCCCTTCTTGATATTGACGGGCTTGCCCTGCGACGCCACATTCAGAATGAAATTGGTCTGGCGGCACAGAAACGCCGGTGTCTGCAGAATGTCGACGACGTCGGCGACTTCGCCCATCGGCGTGTCTTCATGCACGTCCGTCAGGACGGGTACGCCAAGCTGCCGCCGCACCTCCGACAGAATGCGCAGACCCTCCTCGATGCCAGGGCCACGAAATCCGTCCTTGGAGCTGCGATTGGCTTTATCGAACGACGACTTGTAGACAAACGGGATGCGCAGTTTGCCGGTCATCTCCTTGAGCGTCCCGGCGGTCTCCATGGCCATCGTTTCGGATTCGACTACACAGGTACCGGCAATCAGGAAAATCGGCCGATTCGCACCGACCTCGAAACCGCACAGTTTCATGCTTCAGCCGCACGCGGCAGCGAGCCGCTCCTGTGCATACGCGCGGCGCGAATGAAACCGATGAACAACGGATGCCCGTCCCGCGGGTTGGAGGTGAATTCGGGGTGGAACTGGCTGGCGATAAACCAGGAATGGAGCGGCAATTCGACCATTTCCACGAGATTGTCAATGGAAAGACCGGAAAAGCGCATGCCCGCCGCTGCCAGCCGGTCGCGATAGTTGTTGTTGACTTCGTAGCGGTGCCGATGCCGCTCGTAAATCTGCGTTGCTCCGTACATCTCGGCTGCCAGCGAACCCTCGGCAAGATCGACACACTGGGCGCCGAGCCGCATGGTACCGCCCAGAGCCGACCGTTCGTCTCGCTCCTCGATAGCACCGCTGCCGGTTTGCCATTCGGTAATCAGCGCAATCACCGGGTGTGGTGTCGCACGATCGAACTCGGTGCTCTGCGCGCCGCCAAGCCCCGCGACGTTTCGCGCGTACTCAATGACGGCCACCTGCATGCCGAGACAAATACCGAGATACGGGATTCCGGACTCACGCGCGAACCGGACCGCCTGGATCTTGCCTTCGATGCCGCGATCACCGAAGCCGCCTGGCACGACGATGCCGTCCATTTTTCGCAGCCCCTCGACGCCGTCTCGCTCGAGATCCTGCGCTTCGACGTAATGGATCTTCACGCTGGTGCGTGTGTGAATGCCGCCGTGCAGCAGCGCCTCGCTCAATGAAATGTAGGAGTCACGGAAATCGACGTACTTGCCCACCATCGCAACGTTGACCTCACCGTCGGGATTTTGTTTGGCGGCAACTACTTTGTGCCATTCATGCAGATCCGCAGGCGGCAGCTCGAGTTTGAGTTGTGCAGCGACAATGTCGTCCAGACCCTCACGTTGCAACATCGCCGGAATCTTGTACAGGTCGTCAACATCGGGGGCCGAGATCACCGCCTTTTCCGGAACGTTGGTGAACAACGCAATCTTGCGTCGCGATTCGTGCGGCAGCAGCTTCTCCGACCGGCACACCAGGATGTCCGGCTGGATACCGATTGAGCGGAGTTCCTTGACCGAATGCTGGGTCGGCTTGGTCTTTATTTCTGCGGAGGTAGCAATGTACGGTACCAGCGTGAGATGCACGTAGACGACCCGGTCGCGTCCCAGCTGGACGCCCATCTGGCGAATGGCCTCCAGGAAAGGCAACGATTCGATGTCGCCGACAGTTCCGCCGATTTCCACCAGGCAGATATCGGCATCGCCGGCACCGCGGCGAATACTGTCCTTGATCTCATCGGTAATGTGCGGAATGACCTGCACGGTGGCCCCCAGGTACTCGCCGCGCCGTTCCTTGCCGATGACGGTCTCGTAGATGCGCCCGGTAGTGAAGTTGCTGTTGCGACCGGTCGTCGTACGCACGAATCGTTCGTAATGGCCGAGGTCCAGGTCGGTTTCAGTGCCGTCTTCCGTGACGAATACTTCACCGTGCTGAAACGGGCTCATGGTCCCCGGATCGACATTGATATACGGATCCAGCTTGATCATGCTGATCGAGAGGCCACGCGATTCGAGGATCGCGCCGAGACACGCCGACGTGATGCCCTTGCCAAGGGAAGACACTACGCCGCCGGTGATGAATACATACGATGTCATGATCTGCCTTGCGGCTTTTTAGGTGGACAAGTCACACACCTGCCCGCCTGAGCAAAAAGGGACAGGTTAATGGGAGTTTGCCGGATCCCGTCGTTTGAATGAAAGACGGTGTTACAAGTTAGCAGATCGACCCCCGGCAAACAATGCGCAAATAGGTGGCCCGCCCTCCCAGCGCACTGCGAAGCCGGGCTCACTCCAGGCATCATCGGCTACCCACAGGTCCGCGACGGCCACCAGTGCATCACCTGCATACAGCAACGGCAGTTGCTTACGCATCCACGGCGGGATACCCGCGGACTGCAGTAATTTTTTCAGCTGCTGCGTCTCACGTCGCCCGTGCGGTCGCAACCGTTCTCCGCCGGCGCGAAAGCGCACCTGCACACCCGCTGCGACACATTCTGCCCGCAGGCCTCCCGTCGACTCCGTTATCAGCCGCAACGTCCCGTAGCCACTGCCGAGATTTACCGGCATCCCGTCCGCTTGCACTACCAGTTGCGAATCCGGCAGCAATGTCGGCAATGGAGCCGACAAATAAAGGGTATCGCGATAACGTCGTAACTCGGCACCGGGCCACGCGATGAGCGGCTGCGCATCGTCGCGCGCCGGCAGCATGCTGCGAACGACTTCGAACAAGCGTTTCGACGGCGCTGCCGGCAGACCCGCCAACTCGATCGCCCGATGCAACACGTTGCGCTGCCGCTCCGGCGAGAGCCGTCGCAAGGCGACGCAATCGATGCGGCTGAAGCTTCCACACGTGACAAGATCCATGTCGGCCAGTTCGCGTTGCAAAGCGCGTGCTTCGGCAGCCAGTTGTGCACTGTGCGCGAGGCGCGGCGTGGCAGCCGGCCAGCGTTCCTCGAGAAGCGGCATCACCTCGCGGCGCAGGAAATTACGGTCAAAGCGTGACTGGGCATTGGATGGATCGTCAATCCAGTTGAGGCCGCACTCGCGAGCGTAACGCTCGACTGCGCTCCGCGACACTTCGAGCATCGGCCGCATGAGCCAGCCACTGCCGAAGGTCTGGAAAGCACCAATGCCGGCAAGTCCGGCGGGGCCGCTACCGCGCAGAAGGTTGAGCAGCAGCGTTTCTGCCTGGTCATCTTCATGGTGGGCAGACAGGACACAGTCGAATGCCTGCATCATTTCGCTGATCGCCGCATAGCGGGCGGACCGGGCTGCCGCTTCCGGACCGCGCTTGTCATCCGCCGCGATAACAACCTGCCGGCTCAGGAACGGAACATCGAGTTGCCGCGCTCTGGCGGAGCAATGCGCCTCCCAGTCGGGTGCGTCGGCGTGCAAGCCGTGATTTACGTGTACGGCAACA
This sequence comes from uncultured Woeseiaceae bacterium, assembly GCA_964605635.1. GTDB lineage: Bacteria > Pseudomonadota > Gammaproteobacteria > Steroidobacterales > Woeseiaceae > IDS-8. The sequence continues at coordinate 2,019 of CAZSDL010000004.1, read as the reverse complement.
AGCGGCAGGCCGAGGGAGTCACGGACACTCGCCAGGGCATGCAACAGAACGGTCGAGTCGAGGCCGCCGCTGTAGGCCACGAGATAACGATTGACGGCCGAACTGCCGCGCAGTTCGACCATGCGATACAGCAGTTGTTGGACATTGAACGTCATGGGCGATTCCGCTTCATCGCGATCCGCATCGGCGGGCCGCTGCACGTGCGCTGCCGCTGCGTCGGCGATCAGCTCTCTTTGAAGCGGCCGAATCCGGCCAGGCGTTCCTGGCGTTCCGCCAATAGCTGATCGATATCGAGACGCTCCAGATCCTGCAGATATTTCAGCAATGCGTTACGGATGATCTCGCCGGTTGCCGACGGATCCCGATGCGCGGCACCCAGTGGTTCCGGAAGTACTTCATCTACCAGGCCGAACTCCTTCAGGCTGGGCGCCGTAATGCGCATCGCTTCTGCCGCATCTTCGGCCTTGTCCGCGCTTTTCCACAGGATCGACGCACATCCTTCCGGCGAAATGACGGAATAAATACTGTACTGGAGCATCAACAGGCGGTCCGATACACCGATGGCAAGTGCGCCGCCCGATCCGCCCTCACCGATAACGACGCTGACGATCGGCGTGCGCAGGCCGGCCATCAGGTACAGGCTATAAGCAATTGCCTCACTCTGGCCGCGCTCCTCGGCGCCGACGCCAGGATACGCGCCCGGTGTATCGATGAAAGTTACGACCGGCAGCGAGAACTTTTCGGCCATGCGCATCAGTCGCTGTGCCTTACGGTAGCCCTCGGGTTTCGGCATGCCGTAATTGCGCCGCACGCGCTCCTTCGTGTCCCTGCCCTTCTGGTGCCCGATGAACATGATGGCGCGACCATCGAGCCGCCCCACGCCGCCGACGATGGCGGGGTCGTCCGCGTACATACGATCACCGTGCAGCTCCTGGAAATCCGGTACCAGTTGCTCGAGATAATCAGCGGTATAGGGCCGCATGGGATGGCGCGCGATCTGCGCAACCTGCCATGCACTGAGTTTCGAGAAGATGCTCTTGGTCAGGGCCTCGCTCTTGCCCTTGAGCTTGCCGATCTCCTCATTAATATTGATCTCGGAATCATCACCGACAAACCGGAGCTCTTCGATTTTTGCTTCGAGTTCGGCTATCGGTTGCTCGAAATCCAGAAATTTGAGATCCATCAACTAACTCTACATCATTTCCCGACCAGGCGCGTACAGCAGCCGCACGTTGCTTTGCCCCAGAAGCTCGGTGAGTTTGTCGCGCAACTCGCGACTCGGACGCACCGACCATTCAGGACCGAGCTGCATTCTTACCGCTGCATCGGCACCTTTATAGTGAACGGCAACATCACAATGCCCTTCCCGGTAAGGTAACAAGACATCGTGCAGCCGTGTCAGCAATCGTTGGCCCTGTCCGTTCGGCGACAGGCTGAGAATCATGCTTTGCGCGCGGGATTCGATGATCCGGTCGATGTGCACGACCCTTTTTGCATTGATTTGCCAGGCAGCCATAAATTCGTCGTAACGCAATGTGCCGCTTACCACAACGATTTCATCCTTGGTCAGAAGGTGGCGAAACTCCTGGAACGTTTCGCTGAACAGACTGACTTCCAGTCGTCCACTGTCATCATCCAGGGTTACGGTTACCCTGTTGCCACGCTTTCTGACATCCATGACGAGTCCGGCCACGGTCATTTCACGTTTCGTCGCTCCGTAACTTCGATCGCCGTTCGGCGGCGGTTCGGAGCTGATATCCGCCAGGCGGGCATCGGCAAAAAAGTGTGCGTCCTGACGCACGGCGTCAAACGGATGACCGGTCAGGTAAAGTCCGAGTGCTTCCTTCTCGTTTAGGAGCCGCTCGTGATCGCTCCAGTCGGCCAACTCGATGGGCAACTGCGGTTCGCTGACCGGTGGCTGCGGACTCAGGCCGAACATATCGTTCTGGCCTGCTGCCGCGGCACGCGCGGCCTGGTCCGCACTTTTCACGCATTCCGGCAATTGATGCATCAGGCTGC
>CAZSDL010000003.1:0-49958 GCA_964605635.1 uncultured Woeseiaceae bacterium | reverse complement strand
CCTTTGCAGCCTGTTCCATGCGTGCGACGAACGTATCGATCACATGTCGATTACGGCCCTCGAGGAACAGGATCGCGGCATTGATATCTTCCGCGTAGGTTTCTTCATCGACGTAGCCCACGCAAGGCGCAGTGCAGCGCTTGATCTGGTATTGCAGGCACGGCCGGGTCCGGTTGCTGAAGTAGCTGTCCTGGCAACTGCGAATCAGGAAAAGCTTCTGTAATTCGTTAACCGTTTTGCGTACTGAACTGCTGTTCGGATACGGTCCGAAATAGCGTCCCTTGCCCTTTCGCGCCCCACGATGGAATTCGATCCGCGGAAAGGGGTGCGTCGTCGTAACATGAATATAGGGGTAGCTTTTATCGTCGCGCAGAACAACGTTGAAGCGCGGCTTATGCCGCTTGATCAGGTTGTATTCAAGTATAAGCGCTTCGGATTCGGTATTCGTGACTGTGACTTCGACGTTGGCTACCTGCAACATCATCGACGCCGTTTTCGGACTGGCATGGGTGCGCTGGAAATAACTCGCTACCCGCTTCTTCAGGTCACGGGCCTTGCCGACGTAGATCACCTTGCCCTTGGCATTCAGCATGCTGTAGACGCCCGGGCGATGGGTCAGGCTGCCGACAAAAGGCCGCGCGTCGAATTCCTGATCGTTCGCCTTGCTCACGAGACGGGACGCTCCAGCAACTCCTTCGCTCTTGCAAAGACTGTGTGAAACATCTCAGCGGTTAGCCGGCCGGTATTCGTGTTGTAACGACTGCAATGATACGAATCCAGCAGGAGAATGCGCTCTCCTGCCCGGTGTTCACGAGCGTGCCCGAACGGGAACAACGACTGCCGCAGTGCCAGGGCCTTGATTACGGCGCGGTGTGCGATGCCGCCCAGGGCGAGAACGACCGAGTTCGACTGCAGTCTGGTCAGTTCCGCGGCGAGATAGGTATTGCAGGTATTGATCTCGCTGCCGACGGGCTTGTTATCCGGCGGCAGGCATTTCACGGCGTTGGTTATCCGGCAGTTGACGAGTTGCAAATTGTCATCTGCTGACTCTGAGATCGGTCCCGTGCTGAAGCCGAAACGATGCAAGGTTTCGTACAGCAAGGTGCCGGCATAGTCGCCCGTGAAGGGTCGGCCAGTCCTGTTGGCCCCGTGCATGCCGGGGGCCAGGCCCACGATCAGGAGTTCTGCGCTCGGGTCGCCGAAGGGCGCTACCGGTCGGCAATGGTAGCCGGGGTATTGGACTGCTACCTTGTCGAGGAAACCGGCAAGTCGCGGACACAGGCGACATTGCAGGTCGAAGACATCGCTGTTGGTAATTGCGTTCAGGGGCTTGATGCCGCGCATCTGCAGCTCGCCACCGGCAGTCAATCGTCCATATGGCGGACGACTGCCTCACCAAACTCGCGCGTCCCGAGCAATTTAGCGCCCGGTATCAGTTGTTCCAGTTCCTGTTCGACGTCCTGACGGCCATGTGGCCGAGTCTTGCGCTTGGGACGATGAATTGCTTCGCGCAACTTCGCGAGATCAAAGGTCAATTCCTTGTTCGCGATCGTATTGGCGATGCCCTTGATAATATAGTCCGCGGCTTCCTTCCAGCCGATATACCGCAGCAGCATTTCTGCAGAAAGAATCAGTGAACCCGGATTGACGCGATCCTTGCCGGCAAAACCGGGTGCTGTCCCGTGCGTCGCTTCGAACACGGCAAGCCCTTCGCCGATGTTACCGCCGGGCGCTATGCCAATGCCGCCGACCTGGGCGGCCAATGCGTCAGAAATGTAGTCGCCGTTCAGATTCAAGGTAGCAATGACATCGTAGTCTTCAGGGCGCATGAGAATCTGCTGCAGGAAGTTGTCCGCGATGATGTCTTTCACAATAATTTCGTTGCCGGTCACCGGATTGGAAAAGCTGAGCCACGGTCCGCCGTCTTTCTCGGTCGCGCCGAATTCCTCTCGCGCCAGCGCATAGCCCCATTGACAGAAGGCGCCTTCCGTAAACTTCATGATATTGCCCTTGTGCACCAGCGTAACCGACGACAGGTCGCAATCGATGCAATACTGAATGGCCTTGCGCACGAGGCGTTGCGATCCTTCGCGGGATACGGGTTTAATACCGATGCCGGAGCTGGCTGGAAAACGTATTTCCTTGACGCCCAGTTCAGATTGCAGAAAGTGAATCAGTTTCTTCACCTCCACTGAACCGGCCGGATACTCGATGCCGGCATAGATGTCTTCGGTGTTCTCACGAAATACCACCATGTCTACCAGGTCCGACTCTTTCATCGGTGTCGACACACCGGGGAAGTAGCGAATCGGCCGAACACAGGCAAACAAATCCAGCGCCTGGCGTATCGCTACGTTCAGTGAGCGGATGCCGCCACCGATGGGCGTGGCCAGCGGCCCCTTGATCGACACGACATAGCGTCGGAACGCGTCGACGGTTTCTTCCGGCAGGAACACATCGCTGCCATAAATCTCGGACGCACGCTGCCCCGCATATACCTGCATCCAGCGGATTTCCCGCTTGCCGTTGTAGGCTCGCGCAACGGCCGTATCGACCACCGACTTCATTACCGGCGTCACATCAATGCCGATGCCGTCCCCTTCGACAAACGGAATGATCGGCCGATCAGGAACATTCAGTGAGTGATCACCGTTGATCGTTATGACATCGCCATCCGGAATGTCGATATGGTCGTATTTCATGGGCTACTCCAGCTCCTTATACGCTTCCAGCGTAAGGAAGGGCACAAACTCGTGTTGGCTGGTAATTTGATCCATCAAGCGAGCCGCGGCACGGTAGCTTCCCTTTTCGAAGTTCTCTTCCCCGACCACTTTGCGGATTTTATCCGTTTCCTCGCGCAGCAACGCCTTGAACCAGCCATAGGTGATATTGCGGCCCTCGTCGATCACGCCGGTCTCGTGATGTACCCACTGCCATACCTGGGCTCGCGAAATTTCCGCGGTGGCTGCATCTTCCATCAGGTTGTTGAGTGGCACGCAGCCATTTCCATCCAGCCAGGAGGCCATGTACTGCACGGCAACATTGATGTTGTCGCGGAATCCCGCTTCAGTAATCTTGCCTTTGGGTACCTGCAGCAGATCTTCGGCGCGGATGCGGTCGTCTTCACGTAAGCGGTCGAGCTGGTTCGGTCCCGGCATGTGCTGGTCGAAGATCTCCGTTGCCAGTGCTACCAATGCCGGGTGTGCGACCCAGGTGCCGTCGTGTCCATCCTGTACTTCACGCTCCTTGTCGGCACGCACTTTGGCCAATGCGCGCTGGTTGGCGTCGTCGTCGCCCTTGATCGGAATCTGCGCGGCCATGCCACCGATGGCGTAAGCACCACGCCGATGACAGGTGCTGATCACCAACTTGGAATAGGAACGCAGGAAATGCGTCGTCATCGAAACCTCGCTGCGATCCGGCAATACGAATTCCGGATATCGGTGGAATTTCTTGATGTAACTGAAGATATAGTCCCAACGGCCGCAGTTCTGGCCGACGATGTAGTCCTTCAGCTCATACAGTATTTCATCGATTTCGAACGCGGCAAGAATGGTTTCGATGAGCACCGTGACCTTGATTTCGCCCTTGCCGACCACGCCCTGCTCTTCAGAAAACCGGAATACATCATTCCATAGTCGGGCTTCGAGATGCGACTCAAGCTTCGGCAAATAGAAATACGGGCCCGTGCCACGCTTCTTCAGCTCTTTGGCGTTGTGAAAGAGATAAAGCCCGAAGTCGACCAGAGCCGCCGGAATCGGCTTGCCGTCGACCAACATATGATTTTCAGGCAGGTGCCAGCCGCGCGGACGCACGATCAGCGTCGCCGTAACGTCGTTCAACGCGTAGTGCTTGCCTTTGGCATTCAGCTCGATGCTGCGATTCACGGCATCGCACAGGTTGATCTGCCCCTCAACAACGTTGGACCACGTGGGCGACAGGGAATCCTCGCAATCCGCCATGAAGACACGCGCGCCGGAATTCAATGCATTGATGATCATCTTGCGGTCGGTGGGCCCGGTGATTTCGACGCGGCGGTCACGCAGATCCTGCGGTACGCTGCAAACTTTCCACTCCGATTCGCGTATCTCGCGTGTCTCCGGGAGGAAATCGGGCATCTGGCCGTCATCGATGGCCTGCTGTCGTTCGTCCCGCAATGCCAGGAGTTCATCGACGCGCCCGGAAAACCGGCGCGCCAGGGATGCCAGGAAGCGCAGCGCCCCGTCACTCAGTATGGTCGAGAATTCGGCGGTCACCGGCCCTGTTATTTCAATTTCGTGCTGCGACTGGCTGCGTTTGGTCATGCTTTCTGCGCCCTTTTTGGAAACGATAAATGGTTATTAAACATATATTTGAAAGAGATTTACAAAGTGAATTCTCGGACTGGATTTGGGGGCCTTTTTGCGGCGCGGCATGTTAGCCACCCTGCCAGAGGCACGCAACGCGACCAGTATACTGGTGCCGTCCCTTCTTGCGACCCGCCCGTGCCCCTGATTTTGCTCAACAAACCTTTTCACGTCCTGAGCCAGTTCAGCGACTCTGGTGCGCGCCGGACACTGAGCGACTATGTCGCGAATCCTGCCGTGTATCCTGCCGGGCGCCTCGACTACGACAGCGAGGGACTCCTGCTGCTGACCGACGACGGGCGCATGCAGGCGCGTATCAGTCAGCCGCGGGCCGGGCTCGCCAAGCATTACCACGCCCAGGTCGAAGGTATCGCGACGGAAGAGCACCTGCACCGCTTGCGCTGCGGTGTGCAACTCAAAGACGGCAGTGCTGTCGCGGTATTTGCAGCGCTGGTAGACGAGCCAGCCGGACTATGGCCGCGCGATCCGCCGATACGCGTACGCAAATCGGTTCCTGCAAGCTGGATCGATCTCGCAATCACTACCGGACGCAACCGGCAGGTACGGCGCATGACCGCGGCAGTCGGCTTGCCAACCCTGCGGCTCATCCGGCATCGCATCGGCCCCTTCGCACTCGACGGTCTGCAACCCGGCAGCACCCGCGAGTTGGCGCTCGACGAAGCCTGGCGTTGCCTCGATGGTGGCAAGAATCGCCCGTGATACGGGCTCCTGCAGTTTAAATTTCGGCCGAATCGGTCCGCAGGGCCTTGTTGGAGTCCGCCTTGCGGGCGAATGAGGTAACGACCGGGCCTTTTCCCATTCGTTACCTCATTCGCCCGCAAGGCGGACTCCAACGGCGTTTCGACGTAACCTGTAGGAGCCCGTACAACGGGCGATCGGGATTCGCGCTCGCCGCGAGCGTCAGGAATTGCCGTTGCGATGCAGGCCGGCGATGCGCATGGCAATTTCCATCGCCTGCTCGTAATTGAGCCGCGGATCCACGGTCGACCGGTAGGCGCGAGCCAGGTCCCCGTCGGTAAGTCCGCGGGCACCGCCGGTGCATTCGGTTACGTTTTCACCGGTCAGCTCGAGATGGACGCCGCCCAGGTAGCTGCCCATGGCTTGATGCACACGGAAAGCGGCTTCCAGTTCCGCCACGATGTTGTCGAAGCGGCGGGTCTTGGTGCCGTCGGCGGTGCTTTCGGTATTGCCGTGCATCGGGTCGCACACCCACAACACCGGTGAGCCGGTTTCGCGCACTGCACGAATGAGTTTTGGCAGCCCCTCCTCGATCGATTTGGCGCCGAAGCGATGGATCAGCGTCAGGCGTCCGGGTTCGTTGTTGGGGTTAAGGACCCGAATAAGCTTCTGCATCCATTCGGCAGTCATGCCGGGACCCACCTTGATGCCCATCGGGTTGGCGATGCCGCGAAAATACTCCACATGCGCGCCATCGATGGCCGCGGTGCGCATGCCGATCCACGGGAAATGCGTGGTCAGGTTGTACCAGCGATTGCGGCGCTCCAGGAAACGCGTTTGCGCTTGTTCGTATAACAGGTGCAGGCCTTCGTGGGCCGCATAAATGTCGGCGCGCTGCGTCTGGTGCAGGGCCCGCCCGGAGATCGATTCCAGGAAATCCAGCGAATTCGAGATTGACTGGACGACGCCGTGATATTCCTCAGCCATTTTCGAATGGCCTACCCAGTCGAGGTCCCAGTATTCGGGGTGGTGCAGATCGGCGAAGCCGCCGTCGACCAGTGAGCGCACAAAATTGAGTGTGAGGGCGGCGCGCTCGTAACCTCGCAGGATGAGCTGCGGATCGGGCACCCGGTCATCGGCGGTAAACGGATTGCGATTGACCAGGTCACCACGGAAGGTCGGCAGAGACTGTCCCTCGCGCGTCTCCGTATCGGCCGAGCGCGGCTTGGCGTACTGGCCTGCCATGCGACCGATACGCACGACCGGCTTTTTCAGGCCGTACAACATGACCAGGCTCATCTGCAGCAGAATCTTCAGCTTCGCGACGATGCTGTCCGACGTGCAGTCTTCGAAACTTTCCGCGCAGTCACCGCCCTGCAACACGAATGCTTCGCCATTCTGTGCCTTGGCGATCAGTTGCCGCAGGCCGTCGATCTCCCATGAAGTCACGATCGGCGGCAGCCGGCTCAGCTCCGCGACGGCGCGCTCCAGTGCGGCCTGGTCCGGATAGGAAGGCTGCTGGGCGGCATCCAGGCGCTGCCAGGTGGCAGGGTGCCAGGCGGTCTTGTCGACGGGTCGTATCACGGAAACTCCGGAGGTTCGCAGGCAGCACGCAGCGGCTTGCGGCAAAGTCCGCGGACTATGCCATGCCCGTCGCCGACGGCGCAAAAGTTTCCCCTGCAATCAGCAGCCTGCACGCCGCCGCGGGGCGTCCACGGCACACTTTGAAACGTGTATGGCCAGCGTCCGGGGACATTGGCACAATGCGCGCCTCGCACGGTGCGCCACCCCTTCCGTCAAGCGGTTCACCTGAAATCAGGAGTATTCATGCAGGACATACTGGTACTCGGCGCCGGCAAGATCGGAGCGCTGATCTCGGGCCTTTTGGCCGACTGTGGCGACTATCGCGTGCAATTGGCCGACAGTTCGGAAAGCGCCGCTGCCGACGTCGTCAAAGCGCACGGCCGCGGCAATATCCAGCCCTTCTGCCTGGATGCCGGCGACGAGGCTTTACTGACCGCGCATGTAAGGCAGCACAAGCCAGTGGCGGTTATTTCGGGCTTGCCGTATTTCTGCAACCGGGTCGTCGCGAAAGTCGCCCGCAGCGAGCATATCCACTACTTCGACCTGACCGAGGACGTGGCTGTCACCAAGGCAGTGCGCGAACTGGCCGCGGGCGCCAGCACGGCGTTCGTGCCGCAATGCGGCCTCGCGCCCGGATTTATCAGTATCGCCGCGAATGAACTGATCAAGCATTTCGACTCCTTGCGCTCGGTCAAATTGCGGGTCGGCGCGCTGCCGCAGCACCCGAACAACGTATTGAAATATTCCCTCACGTGGTCGACCGATGGCCTGATCAATGAATACGGCAATACCTGCCAGAGTATCGTCGAGGGCAAGGATGCGAACGTGCAACCGCTGGAAGGGCTTGAAGAGATAGAGATCGACGGCACCCTGTACGAGGCGTTCAATACCTCCGGCGGCCTGGGCTCTCTCGGAGAAACCTACGGCAGCCGCGTCAATACGATGAATTACAAGACCATTCGCTATCCCGGCCATTGCGAACAGATGCGATTGTTGATGAATGGACTGAAACTCAACCGTGATCGCGGTACCCTGAAACGCATACTCGAGAACGCGGTGCCGCAGACCTTACAGGATGTCGTCATTGTTTATGCGGCCGTCACCGGCATGCAGGACGGGGAATTTCGTGAAGAGAATTACGTGAACAAGGTGTATCCGGACGTGGTCGCCGGACGCCTGTGGTCGGCCATCCAGATTACAACTGCTGCGGGTGTTTGCAGCGTAATGGATATCGTATTGTCCGAAGCGACGCCGCGACAGGGATTTGTTTCACAGGAAGAGTTCGGTCTGCAGGACATCCTGGACAATCGCTTTGGTCGGTTTTACCAGCAAGGCGGCAGCAGCCAGCTGTCGGCAGCGCTCGTGTCGCGTGGCCAGACCGGCCGGCAACGCCAGAAGCACGCGAAAATTGAGGGAGTACAACCATGAAGAAAATTCTGAGCCGACTGGGGCTGAAGGCGACCAACGCTGGTACCTGGTCCGGATCACGTTCATCCGAATCGAAGTCGGCACCGTTGATCGAATCGCTGAATCCCGCAACCGGTGAAGTTATAGCGAGCGTGCGGGCCTCGACAGAGAAAGAATACAACCGCTTGATCGACTCAGCACGCGAAGCGTTTCTCGAATGGCGCAAGGTACCCGCGCCGGTGCGCGGCGATGCCATTCGCCGGCTCGGCAATGCGCTACGCGACAACAAGGATGCGCTTGGCAGCCTGGTCAGTCTCGAAAACGGCAAGATCAAGGCGGAAGGCGACGGCGAAGTGCAGGAGATGATCGATATTGCTGATTTTGCGGTCGGCCAGTCGCGCATGCTGTACGGCAAGACCATGCATTCCGAGCGCCCGAAGCATCGTATGTACGAGCAGTGGCATCCGTTGGGCGTCGTCGGCACGATTTCCGCGTTCAATTTTCCGGTTGCGGTGTGGTCGTGGAATGCATGCATCGCCGCTATTTGCGGCAATGTGAACGTGTGGAAGCCGTCTCCCAAGACGCCACTGTGCGGCGTTGCGGTGCAAAAAATCTGTAATGAGGCACTGGCCGATGGAGGGCTCCCGGAGGTCTTCCATCTGTTCAATGACAATAACAACAAACTGGCACAGCAATTCGTTGACGACAGTCGTGTCGACCTGCTGTCTTTCACAGGCTCGTCCGCTGTCGGCCGGAAAGTCGGTGAGCGCGTCGCGGCGCGAATGGGAAAAAGCTTGCTCGAGCTGGGCGGCAACAATGCGATTATTGTCGATGAGCACGCGAATCTGGACATCGCGGTGCCCGCGATCGTCTTCGGCGCCGTTGGCACCGCCGGTCAGCGTTGCACGTCGACGCGACGCGTCATCGTGCATAAATCGCGGCTGAAGGAACTACGCGAGCGACTGGTAAGCGCATACGGACAGGTGCGCATCGGCGATCCGCTGCACAAGAAGACGCTGATGGGGCCGTTGATCGACGAAGATGCCGCCAAACGTTTCGAGCAGGCGCTGAAAGCGGTCAGGAAAGCCGGTGGCGAAATCCTTTGCGGCGGCAAGCGTCTTGATCGCCCCGGTCATTTTGTCGAACCGGCCATCGCGATTGCGAAAAACGACTGGGAAATTGTGCAGACCGAAACTTTCGGGCCGATTCTGTACCTGATCAGCTACAGCGATCTGCAGGAAGCGATCGAGTTGCACAACGGTGTTGCGCAGGGTTTGTCCTCCGCTATTTTTACGGACAACGTGCAGCATGCCGAGATGTTCCTGTCCTACGCAGGCTCCGATTGCGGCATTGCAAATGTCAATATCGGCACGTCCGGCGCCGAGATTGGCGGTGCATTCGGTGGCGAAAAGGAAACAGGCGGCGGCCGGGAGTCGGGTTCGGATGCGTGGAAGGTCTACATGCGCCGGCAGACCAATACGATCAACTGGGGCTCAGACCTGCCGCTGGCGCAGGGCATCAATTTTACGTTGTAGATCAGGGCTCCTGTGGGAGCCCGCCTGCGGGCGAATGCGGTAACGATAAACCGCTTCCCGTTCGCGCGCCGGGCGCGCTCCAACAGCACCCCTGTAGGAGCCCGTATCACGGGCGAATTACGTCTTCGAAACGCGCTCGAAACGATTCTCCTCGCGATTCTTCGTGACCTCGCCTTCGGCAAACACCTGCCCGCTCATCGCGATGTAAACGCCCGGGCTAACCACCTGCACTGCTGCGACCGCCATGCCGACATTGAAAACAGCATCCGTGGTCTTGAATCGTGCCGGGGCCAGGGCTCCTGTCAGGACAATGCACTTGTTCCTGATCGAGCGCAGGACCGCGGCCGTTTCGGTCATCGTGTCGGTACCGTGCGTAATGACGTAATGTCGCGCGTCATCCTGCTCCACATAGGCCCGCAACTGTTCGCGGTCAGCCGCGGTCATCTCAAGGCTGTCCTTGCGGAAAAGCTGAACGACATCGTAGTCGAAGCTCACCAGCCCATCCGTAAGAATATGCCGCACCTGTGATTCGCCTACTTCGAAATTGCTCATGGCGTCGAAATAGATTTTGTCAATGGTGCCGCCGGTCGAAATGAATCGGATAAACATCGCTTGCTGCATTTGCGGAGGGGCCACTAGCATGCCATGTCCGTTGCGTGGCCAAAAGGCCGGACCCGGCATGGGGGATTAAGCGAGCCTATTCGCGCCCTGGCCTGCTATCATTGCTGGCATGAACGTTCCTGAGCGAGCAGGCCGTGGCGGAATCACAGCCTTAATTGGTGCGGTACTTGTTGCTGCGTTCGCGACGCTGTCCGGCGGAGGCCCGGCACGCGCCGATGGCCTGGCGATCCAGGTCGACCTCGAAGGCGCGCTCGGCGTTGCGACCGCCGAATACATTATTGGCGGCATCGAGGAGGCAGCGCAACGCGACGCCAAGCTGGTCATTATCCGTATCGATACTCCGGGCGGGCTGGTCGAGCCGATGCGTGACATCGTGCAGGCGATTCTCGCCTCGCCGGTACCGGTTGCCACGTACGTATCGCCCGGCGGCGCGCGCGCCGACAGCGCAGGTACCTATATATTGCTCGCCAGCCATATTGCGGCCATGGCGCCAACGACGCATATCGGCGCCGCTACCCCGGTTTCACTGGGTGGCGAAGACCCACCTGACCGGCCCACTCCGTTTGACCGGCCGTCACCCGACGACGAGGAGTCCGAGTCCGAGGATAAAGACGACGTCGACAGATCGAGCGGAGACACCGCGATGGAGCGCAAGGTCATGAATGACGCCATTGCCTATATTCGCGGCCTGGCCGAAACCCATGGCCGAAACGCAGAATGGGCGGAGAGCGCCGTACGAGATGCCGCCACGCTGACCGCGAACGAGGCGCTTGAACAAAACGTCGTCGACCTGATCGCAGCCGATCGCAGCGAAATGCTCACAGCAATCCACGGACGCGAAGTCAATCTCAACAATGTGCCAACCGTTATCGACACCGAAAACCTGCAGGTTGAAGTGTTGGAGCCGAGCTGGCGCATCAAGTTACTGAGCACCATCGCCAGTCCTGAAATTGCACTGTTGCTCGTGCTGATCGGCATTTACGGGCTGATATTTGAGGGCTACAACCCGGGCGCCATCGTACCCGGCGTCGTCGGCGTCATATCCTTGTTACTGGCCGCGTACGCGCTGCAGGTTATACCCGTCAATTACGCCGGGTTGGCGCTGATCATTGTGGGTATTGCTATGATCGTCGCGGAAGCATTTCTCCCGAGTTTCGGAGCACTGGGACTCGGCGGCATTGCAGCATTCATATTTGGTGCCATCATGATGTTTGATACCGGAGTGCCGGGTTTCGGCATTTCGATACCCTTCGTGGTCACGCTGGCCGTCATTGCCGGTATTTTGCTGTTTCTGCTGGTCGCCTATTTGTTGCGACTGCAGCGGCGCGGTGCTGTGAGCGGTCGTGGCTCGATCGTTGGCGGCACTGGCACGGCAATGCAGGATTTCACCGGGGCCGGACGGGTCTGGCTGGAAGGCGAGGCCTGGCAGGCCGTCAGCGACGCGCCGGTGGTAAAAGGCCAGTCCGTGCTGGTACGCAAAATGGACGGATTGACTCTCATCGTCGAGCCACTGGCCGAGTCCGGCCCAACCCACCTTAAAATGCAAACCTGACATCCAGGCAGTCGAGGAACTTACATGACGTTACCAACACTCGGACTTATCGCGGCGATCGTTGTTGTCCTGTTGTACAACACCGTCAAGGTACTCAAGGAATACGAACGTGGCGTGGTGTTTTTCCTGGGACGGTTCCAGAAAGTAAAGGGTCCCGGCCTGATCCTGCTGTTCCCTATCGTCCAGACGATGACCAAGGTGGATTTGCGCGTCATTGTTTTGGATGTGCCGACACAGGATGTGATTTCACGCGATAACGTTTCGGTGAAAGTGAACGCGGTTATCTACTTCCGCATCGTCGATCCTGAGAAAGCAGTGATTCGCGTGGCAAACGTGTTTGAGGCAACGAGCCAGCTTTCCCAGACAACGCTGCGTTCGGTACTCGGCCAGCACGAGCTGGATGACATGCTTGCAGAGCGCGACAAGTTGAATACCGATATCCAGAATATTCTCGACCAGCGCACCGACAACTGGGGCATCAAGGTCGCGAACGTCGAGATCAAGCACGTCGATCTGGACGAAAGCATGATTCGGGCCATCGCCCAGCAGGCAGAAGCCGAACGAGCGCGGCGCGCCAAGGTCATCAATGCCGAGGGTGAAATGCAGGCGGCTACCCGACTGGCGGAAGCGGCTCGAATACTGGGCGGCGAAAAGCAGGCATTGCAGCTTCGTTATCTGCAAACCCTGAAAGAAGTTGCCGGCGAAAGAACCAATACGATTATTTTCCCATTGCCGCTCGATCTGATCGAGCCGTTGATGGAAATAAGCAAAGCAATGAAAAAGGAGTCCTGATAACGCTTTCCGAGCCGATGCTTTCGGCTTAAAAAACTAAACAAGGAGACGCAAATGGCTCAATCGAATGCATCTACAATGAAGATTGCAGGGATCGTCCTGGTAATTGTGGGTATCGGCTTGCTGATCTGGGGTTTCCAGATGTCCGACTCCATCGGCTCCGAAATAACCGAGGGATTGACCGGCGCGGAGCCTGACGGTGTCATGACCCGCTACATTGCTGGCGCAGCCAGTCTCGCTGTCGGACTGTTTTTGCTGTTCCGCAAATAACAGGAAATCAGCGTTATTTCAGGTCGCCGTCACCCAAAGCGTTACGGCGATTTCGGCGCCCCCTTTGGGTGAGCGACCGATGCGTACATCGCCGCCGTATGAGCGCGCGATGTCGGCGACAACGGCCAGCCCGATGCCGTGCCCGGGTGCCGATTCATCGAGTCGCATGCCTCGCTGCAACAGCCGCTCCGCGGCCTCTGCCGGTATACCGGGCCCGTCATCGGCGACCACAACCTCGATCCCTGCCGACAGTTTTCCGTCCCCTTTCAACGAACGAACGCTAAATAGCACTTCGCTGCGACACCACTTGCAGGCATTGTCCAGCAAGTTGCCGGCAAGCTCGAGAAAATCGCCACGGTCACCACGAAAGATTATTCCTTCGGCCACCTGTAATTTGATGCGCGGTTGCTTGTCTTTGTAGACCTTTCCGAGGGCATCGACCAGCCCCCCCAGCTCTTTCTCGATGGCCACCGCCGGCATACCCAGTCCGCCGGTTGCCTCACCGGACGGCTTGCGCAGCTGGTAGCGCACGATATCGTTCATGCGCTCCACCTGCGAGTCGATTCGACCAGCCAATTCAGAGCGTTGCTGTTCCGAGTGGCTGCTTTCCGCCTGGCGATACTCGGCGAGAACGGTCCGTATCGTCGCTAACGGTGTCTTGAGGCTGTGAGCAAGATTCGCGAGGGTATGCATGTAGCGCTCGGACCGCGCACGTTCGCTGCCGATCAGCAGGTTTAAATTACGCGCGACGCCATGCAATTCCGACGGGAAACGCGACGACAAAGCGGATCGATGACCTTCTTCGATCTCACTGATCTCGCGCTCGATTTGCCGCAGCGGCTGCAGGATGCGGCGCATCACCAGCGAAATTGAAAACAGCATGATGAGTGCCACAGCGGCGAACCACCCGAACAACTGACGCCGGAAGGTTGCCACCTGCGCATAGTAGGAATCGAGACTCTCGGCAACACTGAAGGTATACGGATTCAATGTCCCGCCCGGCAGTTCCCAGGCTACCGAGAGACTCAATCCGGCCAGTTCCGGACCGTCGTCAATCATCATGCGATAGTAGTGATGGTTGCCTTGTGCCGGCGGCCGCTCGTAAAAAAGATCCAGGCCGAGTGACGATCGCGATCGCCATGCTACCTGGCCGGCGGAATCAGCCAGCGCGCCGTAAAGCCCCGAGCCGGGATTGGCGAAACGGGGTTCGGGCAGGTCCGGTGGCAGTTCGAGTTCGCCGTCGTCGTTCGGTTCTGCCGCGGCAAGCAGTGACATCAGGTGTCCGTCAAGAATATTCTGTTGCGCTTCTTCGCCGGCATCGCGGAACGCTATGTCGAGAACGACAATCGTGGCGCCGAAAAACACCAGCAAGAGCAAACTGACGGATAGAAGCAATCGAGCGCTGAGCGATGACATCAGGGCTGCTGATTACGCTCCAGAGCGAACCGGTAACCGCGCCCCCTCAGCGTCTCGATCGGTTTGATGCGATTGTCCGGATCGATTTTTTTCCGGAGGCGGCCGATAAAGACCTCGATTACGTTGCTGTCGCGCTCGAAATCCTGGTCGTACAAACGGTCAGTCAGCTCGGCTTTCGATATCACCTCGCCCGCTCGCATCATGAGGTGCTCAATGATGCGATATTCGAACGTGGTGAGTTCAACGCCTTGCCCGTCCACGGAAAGTTGTTGCCGGCCCGTGTCGAGTGACACCGGCCCGGCTGACAGGGTGGGTGACGCCCATCCGCCACTCCGTCGCAACAAGGCATTGACGCGCGCGGACAGTTCCTCGAATTGAAAGGGCTTTACCACGTAGTCGTCGGCGCCGGCGCCGAGGCCGTCGACCTTGTCCTGCCAGCGATCGCGCGCGGTCAGTATGAGAATAGGGTAGGTTTTGCCCTTGCTGCGCACTTCCCGAATGAGGTCAAGACCTGAAACCTGTGGCAAGCCGAGATCGACGATCGCGAGGTCCACTGGATACTCAAGGGCAAAGTACAAGCCCTCGCGTCCATCAGCGGCCTGCTCGATACCGAACCCTGCCTCGGTGAGCTGCCTGCAAAGGGATGCCCTCAAGACCTCGTCGTCTTCGATGACCAATACGCGCATGCTTTCCTGCCTGCCGGATCTAGCGCGGGTCGCGGCTGCGCCCGGGAATGCGCACAGTCTTGACCTTGCCGTCATCGGTTAGCACTTTTATGACGTGCATTTCCCGGTTGCCGCTCATCCGTGTCTCGGCGCTGACGATACGGCCGTTGTACTGGCGCCGGACCTGTTCCACCGCTTCACCCAACGACGGGCCACCGCTTTGGGCAAGCATGAACCGCCGTTCGCCGCCCGCAGCCGGGAGGTGTGCCTGGCGCGCTTCTGCGCCAGGCCGATCCGCCGCCAGGAGCAGGGTCGGGGCAGCCATGAGCATGACTGCAAGCAGGATTGTCGAGAGAATGCGCATAAGTTCAGCGTGTTGTCCTTGGAGCTAAGTCGTATAACCTGACGGCCGGCCAGGCATATTACGTCACGGAGCCGGCCTGACGTCTACCCGGATACGCAAGCGATCTCCGGGATCATAAGGCGTATCCGTCGCGTATTTTCGGCCATTGTAGTTATAAATTACACGATAGCTCTCTACCCGCTCTTCCTGGTGCGACTGGTAGTTCGTCTCGCAGCGCCGCACGGGTCTGGCATACTGCGTGGACTCCCTGACTCCGTGCGAGCGCCGGTGCGAATCACTGCCGATTGCCGCACCGAGCAGCGTGCCGGCAACAGTCGCGGCGTCATTGCCCCTGCCGCTACCGAACTGGTGACCGATGACGCCGCCGACAACCGCGCCAAACAGCGTAGCGCCGACACCGCCAGCGGGGCGATTATCGACGGTGTAATAACGGGTTTCTTCCCAGCATTCCTGCACCGGCCTCGACACCGTGACATAGCGGATATTCGGCGTGACGCTTACGACCTGCGCATAGTCATATATGGCCGAGTTCCGGCCGTAGGCATAAGCATTACCCGCCGCGTCCGCCTCGGCCACCGGCAAAACCAGCGCCAGTGCGAGCGCACCTGGAACAACCCCGATTGACCTTTTGCTGTTCATAGCCTTGCTCTCCATTCAGGGCTCACCCGTGGAGCCTTATGCGAAGCCTAGGCGGATGGCAATGAACCGAGGCTGAACGCCTCCCTGCTCCAGCCCGTTCCTTCACCTTGCGAGCTTGCCTTTGGCCGCCTGCCAGTGAGCCTCCAGGGCCTCGATATCGAGGTCAGCAAGCGAGGTTCCCGTTGCCCGAAGGTCCTGCTCCATGCAGCGAAACCGCCGTTCGAACTTGCCACCGGCGTCGCGCAGGGCCTGCTCTGCATCCACGTCGAGGTGGCGCGCGAGATTGACGGTCGCGAACAGCAGGTCGCCCAGCTCATCGGCCACGGCGGCTGTGTCGCCACTGGCGATTGCCTGTTCCAGTTCGCGCAGTTCTTCATCGATCTTGGCCCGCGGTCCACTGCGGTCGGGCCAGTCGAAGCCACTGGCCGCGGCGCGGGTGCCAAGTTTTTGCGCCCGCATGAGCGCCGGCAGTGCCACGGCGATGTCATCCAGCACGCTCCTGTCTGGCGCCGCTTGCGCGGTCCGTTCCGAGGCCTTGATCTGCTCCCAACTCCCGGCCACCGCGCCTCGGGCGCGTTCTTCCGGGGTACCGAATACGTGCGGGTGACGCCGCAGCAACTTGTCACAGATCGAAGCCGTCACATCGGCAAAGTCGAAGGCTTGAGCCTCTTCCGCCATGCGCGCGTGAAAGACGACCTGGAACAAGAGGTCGCCCAGTTCGTCACGCAGGTCCTCCAGATCGTTGCGGGCGATTGCATCCGCGACCTCGTAGGCCTCCTCGACGGTATACGGTGCGATCGTGGAAAAGTCCTGGGCCTGGTCCCAGGGGCAGCCATGGGTTGCATTCCGCAAGGCAACCATAATTTGCAGTAATTTCTCGATATCGCTCATATTTTATTGATTTAGAGAGATTGTTCGAGTGCTGTCCGCAACCGAAAAAGAATGCTGGCGGTCGCCCCCCAGATGCGCTCGCCGGCATAGCGGAATTCGCTTACCGGAACCTGCACACCCAGCACTTCGCGAGAGCAGCGCTGCCGGTTGGCGGGATCGAGAAGAAAGTCCAGCGGTACTTCGAAAATCCGTTCGACTTCGGCGGGGTCCGCTATGTGCGGGGTGTCCCCCGAGACCAGGCCGACGACGGGCGTCACGGCGTACCCGCTGACAGTTGGCAACGACGGCAGGAAACCGGCGATGCGGACGTTCCGGGCGTCGATGCCGACCTCCTCCCTGGTTTCCCGCAACGCGGTGGCGAGGACGTCGGCGTCGCCGGGCTCCATGCGCCCGCCTGGAAAGCTTACTTGCCCCGCGTGGTAGCGCAGATGGGCCGCTCGTCGCGTGAAAAGCACCGACAAGGTATTCGCCCTTTCGATGATAGGAATCAGCACGCCGGCCGCCGTCAGATTCTGCGTAACGCGAAGCCGCAATTCTTCAGGCCACAGGCCGATCTCCTCCGGCAGGGTGGTTTGCAAGGGATTTCCCGGCAATGTCGTTGCGGTCAGGCAATCCAGTATTTGCAGAGCCGAAGGACAACGGCCCTGCTGTTTGCGCCCCGTGTTTCGTTGCATCAGTGGCGAATGCCACCGTCGGTCAGGGCAGCTGGATCCAGCAAGCGGTCCAGTTCCTCATCACTCAGGTCGGTCATCTCCCGCGCAACGTCCTTTACCGGCCGACCTTCCGCATAGGCTTTCTTGGCAACGGCCGCACCCTTCTCGTAACCGATGACGGGGTTGAGCGCCGTGACCAGAATGGGGTTGCGATCCAGGGCGCGCCGAATATTGGTCTCGTTGGCGCGGAAGCCGCTGATGCAATTGTCGGCAAGACTCGGGGCTACGTTTGCCAGCAGGTCGATACTTTGTAACAGGTTGTGGGCAATTACCGGCAACATGACATTGAGCTGGAAATTACCCGACTGTCCCGCAACGGTAATGGTCAGGTCGTTGCCGATGACCTGCGCGCAGACCATGGCAACTGCTTCAGGGATAACCGGGTTTACCTTGCCCGGCATGATACTCGAGCCGGGTTGCAGGGCCGGCAATTCGATTTCGCCGATGCCTGCAAGCGGCCCGGAATTCATCCAGCGCAGGTCGTTGGCAATTTTGCTCAGGCTCACCGCGAGCGTTTTCAGGTGACCCGAAACTTCCACGGCGGCATCCTGGCTGCTGAGTGCCGCAAAGAGCGACTCGGCCTGGCGAAACGGTATGCCCGTGCGTTCACTGAGCAGCAGCGCAACCTTCTTGCCGAATTTCGGATGTGCGTTGATGCCGGTGCCGACAGCGGTGCCGCCTTGTGCGATGGCGGTCAGCCGCTGCAGCGACTCGCGGAGTCGCGCGCTGCCGGCCTCGATCTGCGCCGACCAGCCACCCAGTTCCTGGCCCATGCGCACCGGCATTGCGTCCATCAGGTGGGTCCGTCCGGTCTTCACCACGGACTGGGTCTCTTCTGCTTTTTTATCGATGACCTGTTGCAGGTGAGCGAGCGCCGGCAGCAGGTTATCGTGAATCGCTACCGCGGCGCTGACGTGAATGCAGGTCGGAATGACGTCGTTGCTGCTCTGGCACATGTTGACGTCATCGTTCGGGTGCACGTCTGAACCCAGGTGCAGGCTGGCAATTCGCGCCACTACTTCATTGGCGTTCATATTGGAACTGGTTCCCGAACCCGTCTGGAAAACATCGACCGGAAAGTGCTCGTCATGCTGGCCGTCGGCTACCGACAGCGAAGCCTTTTGTATAGCAATCGCCCGGTCGCTGGTGAGCAGGCCCAGTTCCGCATTGGCACCGGCCGCTGCCCACTTGACCAGTCCCAGCGCCGCGATGAACCGCCTCGGCATCGGTATGCCGCTGATTGGAAAATTATCTATCGCACGCTGTGTCTGTGCGCCCCACAGTGCATCTTCCGGCACCTGCAACTCGCCCATGCTGTCGTGCTCGATCCGGTGGGACTTGTTACTCATTGTCTCGATTTCTCCACGGCATTCTCGAATAAATTGCCAACTGATTGCTTCTATTGCTGATGGTGTATGATTCGCGTTTTGCCAGTCCAAGTCCAGCCCGGTCCCGGGTCCAGGGCCGGCCAGCGGTGTGAGTCATGAGCCTGAAAGCACTGTCGCCGATCGACGGTCGATATGCCGCGAAAGTCAATCCGCTCCGCAACCTGGCGAGCGAGTACGGACTCATACGATTTCGCGTGCTGGTCGAAGTCCGCTGGCTGCAGTGGCTCGCGGACGAGCGAACCATCAGCGAACTCGTTCCCTTGTCGCCATTGACAAAATCAGTGTTGAACCGGATTGTCGACGAATTCTCGACCGATGATGCTGAGCGCATCAAGAAAATCGAAGCGACGACCAATCACGATGTCAAGGCAGTCGAGTATTACCTCAGGTCCCGGATAGCGGATGAGACGGAATCGGACAACCTGGTCGATTTTATCCATTTCGGCTGCACCTCCGAAGACATAAATAATGTTGCCTATGCGTTGATCCTGCGTCGCGTGCGCGACGACGTGTTATTGCCGGCCATGAAAGAACTGACCAACCGCATTCGTTCGCTGGCGGTTGAAAACGCAGAATTGCCGATGCTGTCGCGCACGCATGGGCAGGCAGCGAGCCCAACGACGATCGGCAAGGAATTCGCCAACGTCAGTGCGCGCCTGAAAAAGGCCCAGCAACAATTCGCCGCCGTGTCGATTCGCGGCAAGTGGAACGGCGCCGTGGGTAATTTCAATGCGCACGTCGTCGCCTATCCGGACGCCGACTGGAACGAAATGAGTCGCCTGTTCGTCGACTCCCTCGGCATCGAACCGAATCCGCTGACGACGCAGATCGAACCACATGACTGGATGGCGGAATACGCACATGCTCTCGTCCGTTACAACAACGTATTGCTGGATTTCTGCCAGGACATATGGGGCTATATTTCGCTCGGCTATTTTCAGCAGCGCGTGAGCGAAAATGAGGTCGGCTCGTCGACGATGCCGCACAAAGTGAATCCAATTGATTTCGAGAACGCGGAAGGGAATCTTGGTATTGCGTCCGCATTGCTCAACCATTTCGCGATGAAATTGCCCGTGTCGCGATGGCAGCGGGATTTGAGTGATTCAACGGTATTACGTAATTTCGGCATGACCGTTGGCTATGTGCTGGTCGCCGTTCAATCCGCGCAGAAGGGACTCGCAAAGCTGCAGGTCAATCCGCAACGGGTGAAAGAAGACCTCGACGAATCCTGGGAAGTATTGGCTGAAGCCATCCAGACCGTCATGCGCCGCTACGGCGTGCCCGAACCGTACGAAAAATTGAAGTCGCTGACGCGGGGTCGCCCGGTAACTCGTGAGCGCTTGCAGGAGTTTATCGGTTCACTGCACATTCCCGAAGATGCAAAGACGCGCTTGGCCGCATTGCAGCCCGCGGACTATGTCGGTCTCGCGGCTGCGCTCAGCCGAACGAGCTAACGCTAGCGCCGAACCATGCTGCAATTCCCGCAGTCCCTGACGCCGCAGGACTTTCTGGAACGCTATTGGCAAAAGAACCCGTTGTTTCTGCACGGTGCCCTGCCGCAAATGGCGCCTGTCATTGACGACGATGAACTGGCCTGGCTGGCAACCGAAGACGACGTCGAATCGCGCCTGATCTTTACCGAAACACGCGGCGGGCAGACTGTGTATCGCATGGAACACGGCCCGTTCACAGAGGCCCGTCTGCAAGAGCTGCCGGAGCGAAACTGGACACTGCTCGTACAGGATGTCGACAAGCATTTGCCGGATTTCCGGGAATACTATGCGGCGGCAGACTTTATTCCGGACTGGCGCATCGACGATCTCATGATCAGCGTCGCCGCGCCGGGCGGCAGCGTCGGGCCGCATCGTGACAACTACGACGTATTCCTGATTCAGGCTACCGGCAAGCGCGAGTGGCGAACTGCAGCACCCGACGCCGTGAAAGCGGCTCGTCAGACGTCACCGCTTGTGTTGCTGGAGCCTTTCCAGGCATACGATCGCCTGACCGCTCAGCCTTCAGACGCGCTGTACCTGCCGCCCGGAATCCCGCATTGGGGTGTCGCGGAAGAGCGCTGCACCACTTACTCGCTCGGCATGCGAGCTCCGACACGTTGCGAGTTGCAAACGGCACTCGAATTCTCTGACGCGGCAAATACCTCGGCAACTGAACTGTTCTACGCGGATCCCGATCTGCAGATCGCTGAAGCGTTACCCGGCTTGATTTCCGCGCAGGCGCTGCAACGCGCGAGGACCTTGTTGGGGCCGCAGTCGACTGTGGATGCACGAATACTTGCCCGCGCTTTCGGATGTATGGTTACGACGCCGAAGCCCTGGCTTTCGCCCGAGCTGCCGGATAGCAGCCAGGTCGCCGAACTGCGGCAGAAACTGCAATGTGACGGCGAGGTGCGCAGCCACGGCATGGCGCGGCTGGCCTGGTACGAAAGCGCCGCAGAAATTCTGCTCTTCGCAAATGGCAACGTGCGATCAGCCGCCGGCAGTCAACTGCAGTACTTCCGCGCGTTGTGTGCCGAGCGAACGATCCCGACAACAATGTGCCACACCGAAGCGGATCCTGAACTCCTCGAATGGCTCATTGCGACGGGCGCTATTGACCTGACGGAAGGCGACCTGTCCGTATCGTAACCTGGGGCGTAATCCAAGGTCGGACCGCGCGGCGGGCAAGCTGCAGGAACACGACGCTTCGCTGCGCCGATTTTGAGAATGATTCCCAGTTGACCTGTCACTGAAAAACGTGACGCAGTTGGCAACGAAACCGGCGATACGGCCGTTACCATTCGCGAACTTGCGTCTGTTTGAATCAGCGCAAGGGTTGAGCAAACGTGGCGTTACACCTGCGGTAATCAGCGCCAAAAAAGGCACATAAATCAATGCTTTTTTTGACATGGCGACCGATTTTGCCGCGCGAAAGCCCGCCAGGATTGCAAGACCGGCAGCCTGAATGCACGAGATGACTGGCGGCACGCGACATGGATTTCTGTTTCGAGGCGTAAGCACGCGGCACACTATGGAACAAGCAAGAAAAAAGGGCCGTCGCTGGGTGATATCCACGGAAAGGGAAATGCGCCAGGCTGTTATAGATGTCGCGAGCGAAGCGACCCGCCGGGTTTCTATCTTCACCCACGATCTTGAACCGGGAATCTACGATGACCCGGACTTTCTGGAAGTCATAAAGCGCCTGGTGCTGTCGCAAGCCTATGCCCGGATCCGCGTGTTGATTGCAGATCCTTCGCGTGCCATCAAGAACGGCAATAACTTTGTTCATTTGGGACGACGCCTGAACACCTACATCGAATTTCGGCATGTCAGAAAAGATTTGCGCACCCATGCCGAGTCGTTCCTCATTGCAGATGAAACGGCGCTTGTCTATCGCTTGCAGGCAAGCCGTTGGGAAGGAATCGCAGATACGTACGAGCCGTCGGTCGCAAAGCTCTATGCCAGGATGTTCGACGAGATCTGGCAGGCCAGTGAAGTCGAAATTGAATTTCGCCAGCTCGGCATCTGAACCGACCCGCGTCCTGCATCGTGCTGCCGACTGACCTGACAGTTTCTGCCGTCGTTGAACTGGACGGCAGCTACCTCGTTGTCGAAGAACTGGCCTCCGGCGTTATGGTGCTGACGCAACCTGGAGGACACATCGAGACCGATGAGTCGCCCGAGCAAGCCGTAATTCGGGAGGTGCTCGAGGAAACCCGTCATATCGTCGATGTCGACAGCCTGCTCGGCGTATATTTATGGATTCACCCGCAAACGCGCCAGCAATTCCTGCGCATTGTGTACATTGCGAAACCGGTCAGTGAGGATCGATCTTCGCCGCTCGATGACGGCATTCATGCCGTGCATTGGTTTACCTTGCAGGACCTGCAGCGGCGGCGACGAGATTTGCGAAGCCCGGTGGTTCTTCGTTGCATTGACGATTACCAGGCAGGACGTCGCCGGCCGGACTCTTTATTAACAGCGTTGCTGCCTGTGCAGAACAACGTCGACGCCGTACTCGCGAACGCCTGGCTGGTCTGAGCCAGCCGGTCCCCGCTCGACCGCAGTGGTAGAATCGACCACTGTGAATTCAACTATGACAGCCTGTAACGAAGATCGCGGCCGGGATATTCGCGGCCAGCGCGTCATTGCCGGCCTCTCCGGCGGCGTGGACTCTGCCGTTTCTGCCCTCCTGCTCAAAGAGCGCGGCGCTGACGTGCACGCCTTGCACATGACCAATTGGGAGGACGATGACGCGTATTGCACGGCGGCCGGGGATTTGCAGGACGCCCGCCGCACCTGCGAGCAACTCGGCATTCCGTTGCACCATGTGCGGTTTGCCCGCGAGTACCGTGAGCGTGTTTTTGAACACTTCCTGACCGAGTACCGTGCCGGACGCACACCGAACCCCGACGTATTGTGTAATCGCGAAATCAAGTTCGGGGTCTTTCGACAGTACGCTCGGCGTCTCGGTGGCAGCTGGCTGGCGACCGGTCACTACGCACGGACGGTATTCGCGGACGGCCAGGCGCAACTGTGCAAGGCAACTGATGTAAATAAGGATCAAAGCTACTTTCTGCATGCGGTAACGAGCGAGGCGCTGGCGGAAACGCTATTTCCGCTGGGTAAGCTGCAGAAAGCAGACGTTCGTGCAATCGCCCGGGATTATGGGCTGGAGGTCGCCGGCAAGAAGGACAGTACCGGTATCTGTTTCATCGGCGAACGGCCGTTTCGGGATTTTCTGGCGACCTGGTTACCGGCCCGTCCCGGCCCGATGCGAACGCCCGAAGGCCGGCACGTTGGGGAGCATGGCGGACTCATGTACTACACAATCGGCCAGCGTCAGGGCCTCGGCATCGGAGGCCGCAAGGACAGCGACGAGACACCCTGGTACGTTGCAGAAAAAGTTCTTGCCAGCAACACCCTGGTTGTCGTGCAGGGCGAACACCCTCTGCTCTACAGCGATGAGCTTATAGCGGGCGACGCCCGCTGGATCGGCCCGAAACCGGCAGCGCTCATCGATCACGGAGCGCTGCGCTGCAAGGTCAAGGTACGCTATCGGCAACCCGATCAGGACTGCAGCGTGCGTGCCGAGTCGCATGGCAAACTCCGTGTAATGTTCGATGCGGCGCAACGCGCGGTTGCGCCCGGACAATACGCGGTTTTTTATCAGGGTGACCGGTGCCTTGGCGGAGCCGTGATTGAAAGGACCTGTGCACGTTCCGGAGTGCTGGCTGCCGCGATGCAGGCTGCGATTCGGTTATAATGCCGACCCGCGCCGCCCGTACCAATATGGCCGTGTAAAGCCGTGATGCTTGCCAGGGCGGCACAAATTCCGATTTACCCCGGAGAATAACTTATGAAGGACAGCTTCGGCGCCCGTTCAACGCTCGAACTTGACGGCAATAAATACGTCATTCATCGGCTCGACGCGGTCCGAGAAGGCCACGTGAAGCGCCTGCCCTTTTCCCTCAAGATCCTGCTGGAAAACCTGCTGCGCCATGAAGATGGCCGTGACGTCACCCGCGAGCATATCCTGGCACTGGCGAACTGGGACCCGAGCGCTGATCCAAGCACCGAGATTTCTTTCACGCCGGCACGGGTGATTCTGCAGGACTTTACCGGTGTGCCGGCAGTCGTCGATCTGGCTGCGATGCGCGATGCCGTAGTCAAGCTCGGCGGTAGTGCAGAACGAATCAATCCGCTATCGCCTGCGGAACTGGTCATCGATCATTCCGTGCAGGTAGATCGTTACGGTGCGGCTGATTCGCTCGACCTGAACAACAAGATCGAGTTTCTCCGCAACAAGGAGCGCTATACGTTCCTGCGCTGGGGGCAAAAGGCATTCCATAATTTCCGTGTCGTGCCGCCGAACACCGGCATCGTGCACCAGGTAAATCTCGAATATTTGGGCCGTGTCGTTTTTGATGTCGAGCAGGACGGCACGCGGCTTGCTTACCCCGATACGCTGGTCGGGACTGATTCACACACGACCATGATCAACGGCCTTGGCATCCTGGGCTGGGGCGTTGGGGGCATTGAAGCCGAAGCGGCCATGCTTGGCCAGCCGATTACCATGCTCATTCCGCAGGTTGTCGGTTTCAAGCTGACGGGGGCCCTGAAAGAAGGCACAACCGCGACCGACCTGGTACTGACGGTGACCGAGATGCTGCGGCAGAAAGGTGTCGTCGGCAAGTTTGTGGAATTCTTTGGCGATGGGCTGGCCGAACTGCCGTTGGCCGACAGGGCGACACTCGGCAACATGTCGCCGGAGTTTGGCAGCACCTGTGCCATCTTTCCGATCGACGGAGAAACACTGCGCTACCTCAAGCTGTCCGGACGCGATCCGGCACATATCCGGCTGATCGAAACCTATGCGCGTGAACAGGGCCTCTGGCGGGAAGAAGGCGCCGACCCTGCACTCTACAGTGACCTGCTGGAACTGGATCTCGGTACGGTCGAGCCCAGCCTGGCGGGACCAAAACGCCCGCAGGACCGCATACCGCTGCGCGATGCGAATCGAATATTTCGTGACCACCTCAGGGAAGCCATTGCGAAACGCAAGGGAGGCGGCTCGGCAAGCGCCGCATGGGATGGGCACAAGGTGGACATTCGCGACGGCGCTGTATTGATCGCGGCTATCACCAGTTGTACCAATACCTCGAATCCGGCCGTGATGGTCGCGGCCGGACTTCTGGCACGTAACGCAAACACCAGGGGGCTGACGTCGAAGCCCTGGGTCAAGACCAGCCTTGCACCCGGTTCGAAGGTGGTTACGGACTACCTGGAAAAAGCGGGTTTACTCGACGACCTCAATGCTCTGGGCTTTTACACCGTTGGCTACGGTTGCACGACCTGTATCGGCAATTCAGGCCCGCTCAAGGAGGAAATCGCCGAGGCAGTGACCAAAGGCCAGATCGTCGGCTGCAGCGTGCTCTCGGGCAATCGCAATTTCGAAGGCCGCATACACCCGCTGGTGCAGATGAACTTCCTCGCCTCTCCGCCGCTGGTGGTCGCCTACGCGCTCGCGGGGTCGCTCGAGGTGAATTTGTATGAGGATGCGCTCGGCAAGGATCGGGATGGCAAGCCGGTCTATATGCGCGACATCTGGCCGAGCCAGAAGGAGATTCAGGAAATCATCGCCGGCAATATCAATTCGGCCATGTTCAAATCGAGCTACGACAGCGTGTTCGCGGGAGATCGCAACTGGAACAGCCTCGACATACCGGAGGGCGAGATCTATGCATGGGACGATGATTCGACCTATGTCAAGAATCCTCCGTATTTTGAGGGCATGACGGCGGCCACGACACCCATTGAAGACATTCACGATGCGCGCGTGCTCGCTTTACTCGGTGACTCGGTCACGACCGATCACATCTCACCAGCCGGCAGCATTGCAACTAAAGGACCCGCGGCCGACTACTTGCGTAAGCAGGGTGTGGAACCGGCCGATTTCAATTCCTATGGTTCACGACGCGGCAATCACGAAGTGATGATGCGCGGCACCTTCGCAAATATCCGATTGCGCAATTTGCTGGCGCCGGACACGGAAGGTGGCTGGACGCGGCATCAGCCGGGCGACGAACAAATGACAATTTTCGACGCCGCCCTGCGCTACCAGGAGGACGGGACACCCCTGATCGTCATCGCCGGCAGTGAATACGGTACCGGCTCGTCACGTGACTGGGCCGCAAAAGGGACTCTCCTGCTCGGTGTCAAGGCGGTAATCGCCGTCAGTTTTGAGCGTATCCATCGTTCGAACCTGATCGGCATGGGGGTATTGCCATTGCAATTCATGGATGGGGAAAGCGCCCAAAGCCTCGGCCTGACCGGCCGCGAGAGTTTTAACATCGAGGGGCTGGCCAAGGACAGCAAGGGCGGCAGCACCGTTGACGTAACTGCGAAACCGGCAGAAGGCGACGCGATTCGCTTCAAGGCCAGGGTACGCATCGATACGCCCAAGGAGCGCGACTATTTCGAGCATGGCGGTATTTTGCATTACGTGCTGCGACAGCTTGCGGGCACGTCCAGGGCCGCGTAGGCGGCAGTCCGGTAAATAATGTTTTTCAAACGCATCTTCAGTAGCACCACACTCGGCACACAGCGCTGGGCTCGACCGGCGCTCATCGCCATTGGTGTGCTATTGGTCGTGCTGATTGGCATGAGCATTTACTGGTCACGCGAGCCCGAGCTTTTTGCCGTCAATGTCCGGCCCGACACAGAGCGTGTTGTACCGGGCTACGCCACGGTGGATACGCTGATACGCGTGGCCGAAACCATGCTTGAAAAACCGGGCGGCTATCTCAGCAACGACATCATGCCGCCGGGCGTACTGCTCGACAACATTCCCAACTGGGAATTTGGCGTGTTGCAGCAGGTACGCGATCTCGCGCGCGTCGTACGCAACGACTACAGCCGCAGCCAGTCACAATCGAGAGAGGACGGGGACCTCGCTGTTGCCGAGCCCAAGTTTTTCTTCGATAACAATTCCTGGATTCTGCCGCCGTCAGAATCGGAATACCGCGATGCGATTACTGGATTCAAACGTTATCGGGAACGCCTGGCTGGCGTGCGGGGGCCGGAAGCCCACTTCTATGCACGTTCCGACAATCTGCGCGAGTGGTTGGCACAGGTCGAGAAGCGCCTCGGCAGCCTGTCACGACGGCTCGGAAACAGCGTGGCGGCCAAGGGGCCGGACAGCGGTCACTCGGGCGGGGACACCGGCCGGTCAGTGGACAGTTCCGGCGCCAGCTTCGAGCGCACTCCCTGGTTCGAAATCGATGACGTTTTCTTTGAAGCGCGCGGCATGGCATGGGCACTGGTGCATATGTTCCGGGCGGTGGAAATCGATTTCGAAGACGTTTTGGCCGACAAGAATGCAGAAGCCAGCCTGCACCAGATCATACGCGAGCTGGAGGCCAGCCTTGCCCCTTTGCGTTCGCCGGTAGTGCTGAATGGCGGCGGCTTCGGCTTGTTCGCGAATCATTCGCTGGTCATGGCTAACTACCTGGCACGCGCGAATGCGGCCGTCATCAACCTCAGGGAACTGCTGGACCAGGGCTGATTAACTACTTAAAGAAAGCTCTGTATCTTTTTGTGAATAATCAACAAATCCCCATCCATCCGGGTACATGTCGCCAGCTCTCGGTGAGCTCGCGGTCGAGACGCCGGCAATCCGGCTCGAAGCGGCCCACCAATGCCCAGAAGCGCTTCGAGTGGTTCATATGACGGCCATGGCACAACTCGTGGATCATCAGGTAGCGTACGACCTGCGGTTCCAGAAATAACAGGCACAGGTTGAGACTTACCGTGCCGCTGGAACTGCGGCTCCCCCAACAGGTTCGCTGCGCGCGGATTTGCATCTTGCCGTAGGGAATGCTCATCGCCGACGACAGGGAGCGCAATGCCGGCGCAAACTCGCTCCGCGCCGTTTCCGCCAAAAAGCGACGCAGAGCGGCGATGCACAGCGTTTCGACAGCAACCCTGCCACTGAGTTGCAGGCGACCACCGTGGAAACGATAGTCCACGGATGTGGCGTCCGGCACAGGGCGATAAACCACTGGAACCGACTTGCCCAGGGCACGGAGCGGCACCACGGTGGGTAACGCATGCAACTCCGGTGGGTTCTCAATCGCGAATGAGCGGCGCGCATCGTGAATCCACGCGGCATTTTCCCGCACAAACGCCTCCACCGTGGCAGCCCGCGTACGGCGCGGGACCACGACCTCAACCCTGCCGCGCGGATAGACCTTGATTGTCAGCCGTTTCGCTCGCGCACTCGGCCGAATACTGAAGCTTAGCAGGCCCCCTTGTTCCGGGCGCTCCGGGAAGAGTGTCAATTGCCGGTTGGTGGTCGTCACGGCGCATATTCTAGCCGGATTCTCTACTCAGGCCAGCCGTCAAATGCACACAAAAAAAAACGGCAGAGCGGTACGACCTGGCCACCTCCCGGGCTAGGGATTCTCGCCACTGAAGCGGATGGCCTGCTCGAGCGTCATTACACCGGTTACTCCGCCAACTTCGGCTGACTCGCTGATGTACAGTTCGACTTCACGTTCCAGCTCGATTTCGCCGTGTATACGAACGCCAGGGCCTAGTACTACCTTGGGCTTGCGTTTCCCGGACCGGCCCCGTTGCCTGCTGTTCGGCTTCTCAACGATCAGATCGCCGCGCAATACGGAATTGGCGGTCAGGGTGACATCGCCGTTGACCGTCGCCAGATCGCCGCCGATGGTTGTGCCTGCTATTTGAATGGCACCGTTGACGTTGCTGACGTCCTTGCTGACCTCGGAACCCGAGCCGATCACGATCCTGCCGTTGACGACCGAGATCTCCCCGTCGATAACGACGTTCTCGCCCAGTTCGACTGTACCGTTCACACTGCTGATGTCCCGCGCGGTAACACCATTCGCCAGCCTCAGGGCTCCGTTTACCGTCCCGGCATCCTCAATACGGGCACTTTCGTCGACCCGGATACTGCCGTTTACAGTTTCCAGATCCCCTGTGACAGTCGCGTCCCGACCGACCGAAATACTGCCGTTGACGGTGGATTCCCCGCTACTTTTGCTTCCGGCCTCGATCAATATGCTCTTGTTGAGATTGAAGCCATTGGCCGGCGCAACAATCAGGACCGCCAGCAGGCCGGCCGTGAGTGAGGCAGATTTGCGAAACTTTGACATTGGCATCTCCGAAAAGTCAGGTTAACAGGGTACCAGCGCATCCTTATGCGCTGCGCTTTCGTTTGCATGTTGGATGCGCGCCAGGCGCGAAAGGTTGACACGGCGGGTCGGACAACCGGCACCGGCGCTGCTATGCCCGCGCGACTGCTGCAGGTACCCTATGCGACAGTCCTGTTCTTCGATGTCGACCGAACCCGTATGGATATAGCGCTGGAAGCGCGACAACTGGTCAAACAATACCCGGGTGTGCGTGCTGTGGACAACGTCAGCTTCTCCGTCCCACAAGGCATCTGCTTCGGTTTGCTGGGCCCCAACGGCGCGGGCAAGACCACGACGATCGAAATAATCGAAGGCGTCATCCCGGCCACCTCTGGCGACGTCTTCTATTTCGGCCATCCGGCAGGGCGCACTTTCCGTGAAGAATCCGGCATCCAGTTCCAGAATACGGCTCTGCAGGACTTTCTAACCGTCCGCGAAACCCTGGAGATGTTTCGCAGCCTGTATGACCGACAAGGTGATATCGAGCATATTATCGATGAGTGTTCGCTTCGCGACCTGGAAAATCGTGACAATCGCAAGCTGTCCGGCGGCCAACGGCAACGCCTTCTGTTGGCCGTTGCACTGGTCAATCGCCCTCGCCTCGTGTTTCTCGACGAGCCGACCACCGGACTCGATCCACAGGCGCGGCGCAATTTCTGGGAACTGGTGAAACGCATCCGTGCTGACGGCACGACCGTTGTATTGACAACTCACTACATGGACGAGGCTCAGATCCTGTGCGACGACATCGCCATCATGGATGGTGGCCGAATCATCGCCAAGGGACGACCGGAGACGATGCTCGCGGAAAAATATCCAAAGGTCATCATCGAACTGCCACTGGCGGATGTCAGCGGCGATTTGCAGAGTATCGAGCATCGAGTGTTGGAGAACCAGGGAATCATCGAAATATCCACCGACGATGTAAATACGAGCCTCAAAGCGCTCGCGACCCATGTTCGCGGACTGAATCGCCTGAAGATCCGCCAACCGAATCTCGAGGACCTGTTTCTCGACCTGACCGGCCATTCGCTACGAACCTGAGATCGTAGCAGGCAAAACTGGATGCTCAAACGCATAGTTGCAATCTTTCGTGCGCGGAATCTCGAATTCGTTCGCGACAAAAGCTCACTGAGCTGGAACCTCATTTTGCCGGTCGCATTGATGTTCGGCTTGTCGTTTATTTTTGGCGATGATTCGCGACCGGAGTATACGGTTGGTGTCGTGCAATCGGCCCCGGAAATCGATCGCTCGGTGCATCCATTCTTGCAGACCGACTACATACGTTTCGTAACTGTCAGCGACCCTCGGGATGCAATGCTGAAAGTCGCACGTCACCAGCTTGACCTCCTGGTGGAGCTGCAGCCTCCAGTACGCTATTGGATCAACCCGGACTCATCCAAAGGATATTTCGTCGAGTTCGCCTTGTTGCAATCGACAGCAGGCGAGACACCGCGGAAAGAAATGGTGACAGGCGGCGCAGTAAGCTACATCGACTGGGTATTGCCCGGCATCCTCGGCATGAATATGATGTTCAGCTGCCTGTTCGGGGTCGGCTATGTTGTAGTGCGGTATCGCAAGAACGGCTTTTTGAAGCGACTCCGTGCAACCCCCCTGCGCGCCTTCGAATTCATAGTTGCCCAGGTGGCGTCCAGGCTCATCCTGATTATGCTGATTACGACGTTCGTTTACGCCGGCACCAGCTACTTCCTCGAGACACGAATGGAAGGCAGTCTTGTCACGTTGTTCATCGTGGCGACGCTGGGTGCAATTTGCCTCATCTCCATGGGGCTTATGGTGGCCGCACGGGTTACCAGTGAGGAACTCGCGGGCGGGCTTCTCAACCTTGTCACCTGGCCGATGATGTTGCTGTCGGGTGTCTGGTTCTCGCTGGAAGGGGCGGATGAATGGGTCCGTTGGGCCGCCAATGCTTTCCCTTTGACGCATGTCCTCGCGGCGGCACGCGCCATTATGCTGGATGGCGCCGGTTTGGCTGTTGTGCTCCCCGAATTGCTAATTCTCGTGGTCATGAGTACCGTATTCCTCTCTGTCGGTGCGGCAATCTTTCGCTGGCGCCCTCGTTGAGATAGCGCAACTTTGACGTACCCTGACCTGCTCGATATCGGTGCCAACCTGACACACGACTCCTTTGACGCGGATCGCGATGAAGTTATTGAGCGTGCCCGTGAGCAAGGCGTACGACGTATGATCGTCACCGGCAGCAGCGAGCAAAGCAGTATCGCTGCCGCGGACCTGGCCGAAGCACATTCGGGCAGCCTCTATGCCACGGCCGGCGTTCACCCGCACCACGCCAGCGACTACGGAGCAGGGGTTGGCCAGACACTGCGTGAACTTGCAGCCCGTCCGGTTGTTGTTGCAATCGGCGAATGCGGCCTCGATTACTTTCGTAATTTTTCGCCGCGACAGGCGCAGCGCGATGCGTTTCAGGCTCAACTCGCACTTGCAGCAGAGTGCAATCTCCCGGTATTCCTTCACCAGCGGGATGCGCACGACGAATTCGTCGAAATTCTGCAGCCCATGCGGGACCGCCTCCCGGGTGGTGTTGCACATTGCTTCACGGGCAACGAAGCCGAATTACGCTGTTATCTGGATATGGATCTCTATATCGGAATTACAGGCTGGATCAGCGATGAGCGCCGGGGCAGCCACCTGAAATCGCTGGCAGCAAAAATCCCCGGCGACCGCCTCATGCTGGAAACCGACTCGCCCTACCTGCTGCCACGCAGCCTGCAACCGCGGCCTCGAACACGACGCAACGAACCCATGTTTCTGCGGGAAGTATTGAGGGTCGTTGCGGAATCCATGGGACAGCCGGAACAGCTTGTGGCAGCCCGCTCTACGGCGAACGCTGAACGTTTTTTTTCATTGGCCTGATGCCGGCGCCAAAATATTTAAGGTTGAATATTGAAAACGGAATTTAGCCCGGACACTAGAAGGTTACCGGAGACAAGATGACAATTTTTTTGATAGCCATCACCGTTGTGCTGACGGTTTCATTCGTTTGCTCACTCTGCGAGTCTGTCCTTTTGTCGATAAGCCCGGCGCAAACCGAGGCGATGGCGGTAAAGCATCGACAGGCAGGTCGATTATTGTCGGGTTTCAAGCGGCGAATCGATGTGCCCATTGCGGCCATTCTGATCCTGAATACCGCTGCGCATACCGTTGGCGCGGCGGTTGCGGGAGCTTCCTATGTCACCGTATTCAACGAACAGACTCTGTGGATCTTCACCATTGTATTTACGCTTGCGGTACTGCTTTTCACCGAGATTATTCCGAAAACTCTTGGCGTGACCTATACGCGATTGTTGGCGATGCCGGTCGCCTACATTATTCGATTTATGACTGTCGCGCTTTATCCCCTCGTGCTTGTGAGTGAGCAGATTTCCCGCTCGCTGCGCCGGGGCAAAGCCGCGCCAATTACGTCTGTCGAAGAGATTCGGCTGCTGGCCGCGTTGGGCCGTAACGAAGGAGCCGTGGGCCCGCGCACTGCCGACATGATTGTCGGCGCAACTCACTTGCGACAAATGACTGCCGGTGACGTGATGCTGCCGCGACAACGCATTGTGTATTTGTCCGAAGAAATGACTCTGGCGGAAATGCGGGAGACCGTTCGCGAAAGCGGCTATAGCCGTTTTCCCTTTCTGCCGGAGAAGGATATCGACAATTTCTCGGGTATCGTGGTAGCCAAGGACCTGCTCCACTGGATGCACGACCATCCTGGTGAACCGGTTGCCTGGCCGGAGCTTGTTCGCGAACCGATCGTGGTTCCGGAAGGCATGCCGCTGACCTCGCTGATGCGCACGTTCCAGGAAGCGAGAAAGCACCTGGCGATCGTGGTCGACGAGTACGGTGGCGTAGAAGGAATTGTAACGCTCGAGGACGTCGTAGAAGAAGTTGTCGGCGAAATACTCGATGAAAGCGACGAACCTGTCGACGAGACCTGGCCACAGAGCGACGGCTCCCTGCACGCACGGGCTTCTGTTGATTTGCGCAAGATCTGCGCGCGGCTCGGACTGCCGTGGGAGCCCGAGGTCGAAGTCGCAACGGTCGGAGGATTGATCACAGAAATGCTCGGGAGACTCCCGGTGCGTGGCGATAGTGTTGAATGGAATGGCTTTCGGCTGGAAGTGCTGGCAGCGGGCACGCGCCGCCCGGAACTGATTTCGATACGGCGCCTGTCCGTGGCTGAGGCCTGGGACGCAGACTAGTTAGCGGTGCCGGTAGCGCATCAGGCGCGCGCCGCCGCCGGCGCTGGCGCGGCGGCGAATCAGGTCCCAGTGCGGCTTGAAGGCTTCGACCTTCATTTTCGCAGTCGCCTTGTCCGGTTCCGCGAACTCTTCCACCAGCTGGTCGAGTGACGCGACCATGCCTGGCGTGCCCTTGCTGAAGTTGGCGCCGTCAAGAAACAGTATCCGGCCGGAAACGGGCACTTGTCGGACAATCTGGCGAACGGCCGCGATGCGATCGTAAAGGGCGGGTTGCGGATTGCCGAAGGTGAAGCGGCGCTCCTCGCTGATTACCGTCCAATCCTGCATCTTGTCACTGCCAAACACGGTGCCCTGCACATGCTTCACGTCGATGATCAGCAAACCGTTCGGGGTCAACAACAGATGATCGATCTGGATCTCACCCTCGTCGGCATTGGGGACTACCAGGTTTTCAATACGCTCGAAGGCGATGGTGGCCAATACGCTGGCCAAGGTACGCTGGCGCCGGCGGCGGTACCGGTACCAGAGAAGCAGCACCAGGAGCAGCAACACGACGAGTAGCAGTGGCGCGACGTAGATAGCAGGAATTTCGGCAGGCAGGTATTGATTCATCGTGCTTGCAGGTCAGGGGAACGCGGATTGCGGAGGGTCATTTATCGCCTGCCCTGCCGGTATCGTCAAGGCATCGATGTGCCGCCATCGCGTCCTGCATGGCGGAAAGGCTCGCCTCTATCTGCCTGTATCGACGCGGGCGAGCGAGCATCTCCCGGAGGGCTTCAGGCAGCGGCACGGCAGCGCCAATAACAGGCTCGACAATCTGCTCGAACTTCGCGGGGTGCGCGGTCGCAACCACTATCCAGTCGCTTACACGACGCTCGCTGTCCTCCAGCATGTGGTAAACGTGCATGGCGGTTGCGGTGTGCGGACAAACGGCGACCTCGTACTCCTCGTAACAACGGCGTATTTCAGTCGTGATCTCGTCATCGGCGACCGGGAAGGCGCGAACCCGTTCCGCGAGTTGCGACCGATCGCCATAAAGCTGCATGACGCGCTCCATGTTGCTTGGATTCCCTACGTCCATGGCCGACGCCAGCGTTGGTATGCTGGCTTCCGGGAGCCACTCCGCTCCCGCAAGGTAGTCGGCTACCAGGCGATTCGCATTGGTGGCGAACACCACATCTCCGATGGGCAGGCCCATGCTTTTCGCGAGAAGGCAGGCCAGTCCGTTACCGAGATTACCGGTCGGCACAATAAAGCCTGGACGACGACCCGTCCTGGCGAAGTGATTAAGACTGGCCCAAGCATAATAGGTGCATTGCGGCAGCAGGCGACCGACGTTGATGCTGTTCGCGGAGCTGAAACGATAGCGGCGGTTCAGTGCAGGATCGTCAAGCGCCTTCTTCACCAGAGCCTGGCAATCATCGAACGCGCCGTTGACCGCAAGCGATAATACGTTGTCGCTCCAGCAGGTCAGTTGATGCGCCTGGCGCTCGGATACGCCGCCTTCCGCATACAGAACAACCACTCGCATGCCCGGCCGGCCGTCGATGGCCGCGGCAACCGCACCGCCGGTATCTCCCGAGGTTGCAACCAAAATCGTCAGCGGATTGTCATCTTCACCCTCGAGGCGTCCCAGGCAGGTGGCGAGGAAACGGGCCCCTACGTCTTTGAACGCCGCCGTCGGCCCGTGAAACAGCTCGAGCAACTGCAGATCGCCACCGACTGCCGGCAGGGACCGCAAGGGAATCGCGAACGAAAACGTTTCGGCGAGAATTGCATCCAAATCTGCCTGCAGACGAGATCCTTCAAAAAACGGTTCCAGCAGGATTTGCGCAACTTGGGCAATGCTCTCAGTACGCTTAAAATCTCCCGCTGCGAATTGTGGCAGCGTGTCCGGAATGTAAAGGCCGCCGTCGGGCGCGATGCCGCCGACAATCGCCTGATCGAGCGAAACGGAGGCACCCGTTCGTGTGCTGATAAACTTCAACTTGTCGCTTCGAGAGTGGCGCCGGGCGAATTCATTGGACTGATCCATGACTCGCATTCGATGCCATGCGAACGACAGGCTTGCGCCATCACCGTCGCGACGCGGGCGGCCCGGTTGGCGTTGCAGAGGGCGAAAATGGACGGTCCGCTTCCTGACAGCGAACAACCAAGAGCATCGGCCTTGAGAGCTGCTTCCTTCACAGCAGAAAAACAGGCAATGCCGGCTGCGCGTTGCGGTTCAATGACGACGTCATGCAGGGATTTTCTCAGCAACCACTCATCCTGCTGTTCACAGGCGGCTACGAAGGCAGCAAGGAAGCCCTGCTGAGTCAGCCATTGGCCCATCGTGTATTCGCGAGCGAGGTCGCGACGCGAGCTTGCCGTATCAATCTGCAGATGCGGATGGATCAGTACACTGACCATATCCGGAAACGGAGTCAGCCGTACACACTCGGGCAAAAGCGCACCCGGACACAGCACCAGTCCACCCAGAAGGCTCGGCGCGACGTTGTCCGCATGCATCCCGCCGCTCGCAAATGTCTCACCTTCGACGGCATACGGCAGTAAGGCGGCCGTCTCCAACGGCGCGTCGAGCAGCGCGTTGGCAGCGACGGTTGCAGCAACGGCAGAAGCGGCGGAACTGCCCATGCCCGACTGCAGGGGAATCCCTTTGCGAACGACCAGCTCGAGTCCGCCCGTAGCACCAACGGCGTTCCACAAAGCGGCGGCGGCTATCGAAGCGGTGTTCGCCCCAGCGTCTGTCGAAAGGTAGGGGTGCACCTCGCCGTCGAGGCCTAACACCTGGGCAATGGTTATACCCTCGTCTGCAGTGCGACGAGCCGACACCCGGTCGCCGACATTGCTCAGTGCAAGCCCCAGCATATCGAAACCGACGCCGACATTGCCGATTGAAGCCGGCGCAAATGCAGTCACGGTGCGTGCGGCAGTCATACCTGGATGTCGTTGCCAAGATAGGTGGCGAGCCGCAGAAGATCGGCGAACACGCCGCCGGCGGTGACGGCCGGCCCGGCGCCGGGGCCTTGCACGACCAACGGGTTCGTTGCGTACCGATCGGTGACAAATTGCACGATATTGTCAGTCAGGTTTATGTTGGCAAACGAATTGGACGCGTCCACGGCTTCGAGGCCGACCGATGCGCTGCCCTCGGCCGTGAGCCGGGCCAGGTAGCGCAATCGACCGTTTCGCGACTGCACTTCGCGGACCAGACTGTCCATCAGCCCGTCATACTCCGGCAATCGGTCAAGAAACTCCGGCAACGCGACGTCACGCAGCGCCTCGGGGACCAGGTTCTGCACCGGGAAGTCGCCAATGCCGAGTGTAAGGCCCATTTCCCGAGCCACTATAGTCAACTTGCGGGCAACATCCATGCCGGACAAATCGTCTCGCGGATCAGGTTCAGTATAGCCGCTTTCCTTGGCGGCACGAACGATGGTCGAGAACGGCACCGAACCGTCGAACACGTTGAAGAGGTAGGCAAGGGTTCCGGAAAAAATTCCCTGAATCGAACGGACACGATCCCCGGTGTCTATGAGGTCGCGAATAGTCCGGATGATGGGCAGCGCGGCACCGACTGTCGTCTCATAGAAGCAATGCGCGTTACCGCTGCGTGCGATCTCACGAATCTCTGAGTAATACGACGACTCGTCACTGAATGCTTTTTTATTGGGTGTAATGACATGAATTCCGCGCCGCAGCCATCCGGCATAACGCCGCGCAACATCCCGGCTCGCTGTGCAATCGATAATTGCCGTATGCGGCAGGTGATCCGCGTTGATATGCTTTTCGAAGCGCTCGAAATCCATCGCAACGGGCGATTCTTCCATGGCCGTTCGCCAGTCGCCAAGTGCAATTCGACGGTCGCCCAGTAGCATCACGCCAGAGCGTGCTATGGCCCGAATGCGCAGGTCCAGATTGAATTCGTCGCGCAATCGGTCGCCTTGGCTATGCAGTTGTTCCAGCAGTGTGGCACCAACAGTTCCCGGACCGATCAGGCCGATCGATACCGTCTTTGCGGAAAGATAGAACCCAGAATGCACAGCGCGCAACGCCCGCGTCGCATCGGCGGTGTTGACCACGGCTGAGATGTTGCGTTCGGATGAGCCCTGGGCGATGGCACGAATATTGATGCCGGCCCGCCCCAGCGTACCGAAGAAATTGGCGGCGATGCCGGGAGTACCTGCCATGCTGTCACCGACGACTGCGATAATGCTTTGCGCGCGAGTAACGTCGATTTTCTGGATCTGCCTGTTGCCGAGTTCATCCGTAAACGCATCACTGACCACCCGGTGAGCAAGCTCGGCCCGGTTGTCGGGCACCGCTACGCAGATCGAATGCTCGGAGCTGGCCTGCGATATCAGTGTGACTGATACATCGGCATTTTTAAGCGCTGCGAACAGCCTGTCGGCGGTTCCCGGAACACCAATCATGCCGGAACCCTCGAGATTGATTAGCGCCATGCCGGCAATCGCCGTTATGCCTTTTATGCGCTCTGCAGAACCGGCTTTCGAGCGAATGTGACTGCCCGGCAATCCCGGCGCGAACGTATTGCGAATATAGACGGGGATATCGTTCTCGACCGCCGGACCCAGCGTCTGCGGATGTATGACCTTCGCCCCGAAGTAGGCTAACTCCATCGCCTCGTTATAGGAAAGGCTGTCAATAACTCGCGCTTCCGGCACACGATTTGGGTCGGCACTCATGACGCCGTCCACGTCCGTCCAGATAATGAGCTCGTCGGCTCCCGCGAGCGCGGCAACGATCGATGCCGAAAAATCGCTGCCATTGCGCCCCAGCGTGGTCTGCAAGCCCTTTTCATCCGAGGCAATGAAGCCTGTAATGACGGCGATACCGCTGAAATCAGCCGGGACCAGTCTCGACCAGTTGCTGCGTGCGGCCTCCCACTGGACGGATGGGCCAAGTTCGCGCTGGCGCACGGTAATAAACTTGCGAGCATCCAGCCAGGTACCGGCACGCTCGCTGCCGAGGCGCTGCGCGAGATGTGCAGCCAGCAATCGAGCGGACCAGATTTCGCCATACCCTGCAATGATATCGCGACTGCGCTGTTCGGTGGCTCCGCCTTGCTCTGCGGTTTGCAACAACGTTTCAATTGCTGCCGCGTCGGCCTCCCACTCTGCAAGCAAGCGATCGAGGTCGTTTTCCGCTACCAGTTGGCTTGACACCTTCGAATAGCGAGCCCCGATCAACTGCAAATCGTGTGAATGCTGATCGTCCCGGGCACGGAGTCGGAACAAGTCATCGGTCATACCGGCCATGGCCGATACCACAACACCTATTCGTGGCTCTGGTCGCTCGGAGAGGATGCGTGCGACGCGTTCGAAACAGGAAGCATCCGCGAGGCTGCTACCGCCGAATTTATGTATTTTCCAACGAGTGTCTGGCACGATTTGCGAGCTCTGCCCTGAATGCAAAGCGGCCAATGATAGCCGCACTGCGGGACGGCGTCGCCAGTTTTAGTTGTAATCATTTGCGCCGCAGGATGCGGATTCAATCGCTGAGATTGGTGGGGCGTGTAGGATTTGAACCTACGACCAGTCGGTTAAAAGCCGAATGCTCTACCACTGAGCTAACGCCCCTAGCAGGATGGAGTTTACTGAGGTCCGACAGAGACGACGGGCGGGATGATACCGGACCTAAGCCAAATGACAAGTCGAGCAAGACTGCTGCAATCGGCTACTGCCTGACGAGCATGCGGCAACAGTATCCGGTCAGCGGCCTTCTCCCTGCATCCGGGTCAGCCGTTGTTCCGCCAGTCGAGCGGCTGTCGTGTCCGCGAATTCGCGCTGAACACGTCCAAGGGCCGCCCGGGCCTGATCCCAGCGCTGGAGTTCGTAATTGCAATAACCCATTTTGAGCAAGGCATCGGGCACCTTGCGCGAGCGTGGAAACTGGTCAATTACCATCTGGAATTGTCGCAGTGCTTCGTCGTATTCCTGGGTGACGTAGTACGATTCCGCTAACCAGTATTGCGCGTTTTCCGCGAGCTGGCTGTCTGGGTAATTGTTCAGGAACTGCTTGAACGCCGACGCCGCTTGCGAGTATTGCTGATCCTTCAGCAACTCGAACGCTGCCTGATAATTGTCACGATCGGAACCGCCCGGTACCGGCAGATTCCCCGCCGCCCCTGTACTGCCTCCCGCACCGCCCGCAACTCCCTGCAAGCGCTGTTCGAGATTCTGTATGCGCTGATCCAGGTCCTGGTACAGATCGCGCTGCCGGGTCGAGGTTTCCTCTGCCTGGTATTCGAGGGTTTCAGCGCGTCCCTGCAGCTCGGCTGCCTGACGCTGCAGTCTGTCCACCTGCGTTGCCATTTCGATCAGGCTGCCGCTGGCCAGTATGCGTTCGATGGCGCTCAGACGCCGTTCGATATCGTCCAATTGCCGGGCAACCGGGTCCTCGTCTGGCTGGTTAAGGGCACAACCGGCAAGCAATAGCGCAGTTGCAGTGAGGGTGATGCCGGCTCTGGTTTTATGCACTTGCCTGTCTCTGCTCAGTTAGTGTATTTCAGCTCAACCCGGCGATTCAGAGCGTAAGCTTCTTCGTCACTTCCCAACGCAGCCGGCCGTTCTTCGCCGAAGCTGACCGTCGAGATTTGGCCGGCCGAGGCACCCTGTATCAACAGCATACGCCGGACCGCCTGTGAGCGTCGTTCGCCGAGCCCGATATTGTATTCGCGTGAGCCGCGCTCATCGGCGTGGCCCTCGAGACGGACACGAACGTTGGAGTTGTTCGTCAGGTACTGCGCGTGCCGGGCCAGCAGGTCGCCATATTCCGTTCGCAGTTCCGACTGGTCGAAGTCGAAATAAATGACGTTGTCCATTTCACCCGTGCGCGCGGCATCGCCGAACTCTTCGCCCTCGCCGAGACCGCTGCCGCCCAGGCCGCGTGACGCGGCATCGCTGCCACCCGCTCCGGCCATGCTGGAATCCGTCGGCTCCGGGTCGGGTATCGGCGTCGAGCCGCAGCCGGCCAGTACTAACGCCAGCAAAGCCGCTGCAAGAAAACTATAACGTGTCATTGGTGTGTCCTTTGAGCTATGAACGTAAGTGTAAATCCGAATTTCGATTGAAAGATATCATTAGTAATTTCAATAGTATACAACACCTATCTGATGTTCAATATACGTCAGGATCCTGCCCCCTGGCGCCAGTCCCGGATCAGTCGCGTGGAAACGGCGACCAGACCGGCTCGCGAACGTCGCCCTCGCCGGATGCCAGCCGTTGCCGGATCAGTCCGTCGGCGGTTACCGTCTCCAGCACGCCAAGACGCGCCTGTCGCGTCGCGTAGATCAATGTATCGCTGTTCGGCGCGAAACTCGGTGATTCATCCTGCTGTCCGGTCGAGAGGACCAGCAGGTCCTTTTCCTTCAATCGCATTACCGCAATGCGATAGTTGCCCTGCGTGACATGCACCATCGCCAGTTTGCTGCCGTCCGGCGACAGGCGAGGACGGGCATTATAACTGCCTTCGAAGGTGATGCGCTCGGGAGTTCCCCCGGCGGCATCGATCCGATAGATCTGCGGACCGCCGCTGCGATCGGACGTGAAGTATATCTGGCGCCCATCCGGCGACCAGCTGCCCTCGGTGTCGATTGATCTATTGGTCGTCAGGCGCGTGACCTGTTGGTCGGCCAGATTCATCACGTAGATGTCGAGGTTCCCGTCCGCACCGCCCAGGGTCAGCACCAGTTGGCGCCCGTCCGGGGAAAATGCCGGCGAGCCGTTGATGCCCGGCTTGTTCGAGACCTGGATACGGTTGCCGGTTCGGAGCGTCTGCACGAAAATCGAGGACGCATTGCCCTCGAAGGACACGTACGCCAGTCGACGACCGTCCGGCGACCAGGCCGGCGACATGATGGGATCGGCGGATTCCATAATGATGTGCTCGTTCTCGCCATCGGCATCCGATACCACCAAAGTGAAAACTCGACCTGGCCCTTCTTCCCTGGCCGTTACGTAGGCAATTCGGGTCGCAAAAACGCCCTGAATGCCGGTCAGCTTCTCAAAGATCATGTCAGACGCGCGATGCGCTGCCTGGCGCATGGTGCCGCGACTGGCCGGCATGCGGTAGCCCACGAGCTGCTCGCCGCGAAACACATCGAAGAGCTGGAATTGCAGGCTGTAGGCGTTGTCCCCGGTTTGCGTCAATTTGCCGATGACCACGGCTTCGATGCCCAGAATTGACCAGTCCCCGAAGTCGATATCGATGCCCGACGTTGGCTTTTGCAGCATGTTTCTTTCCGCAATCGGCGCGAAACGGCCGCTGCGCTGCAAATTGGCGGAAATGACACCGGCGATGTCCAGGGGGGCCGAAGCGTCATTGCCTTCCCAGCCGAACGGCACAACGGCGACGGGTGCCGCGTTGCCGGCGCCGCGCGTGATCTCAATACTGAGTTCCGCGAGTGCGGAAGACGAGCACACGAGCGCTGTGACGATGACGAACAGCCGGCGAAGGGTAAATAGGGGCATATGACTCATTCCTGGTGGTGTTGACAGGCTCTATTGTTCAGGTTTGAAGATGATGCGCAAGTTCCGGTCGAACAACGCGGGATTGTCCGGCACCGGTAACGGCGATGCCTTGTAAACTGCCGCCTCGATGGACCGTTGCACGGCGGCGTCGCCATTACAGCTTGCAATTGACGCGCCGACGACCTCGCCGCCGGGAATCTGCCGTACCTGGACCACACATTCAAGGCCGGGCCTGGCGCTCGCCGGACGAATCCAGTTGCGTTCGATTTTCTGCCGAATAGCGTAAATGTAGCGATCCATCTCCCCGGAGTTCATGGCAGCCTGCCGTTCTTCTTCATCCGCGAGTTGCTGCTGGAACTGCCGGATGCGCTCGGCCTCCTCTGCTTCCCGCCGCCGGCGTTCGTTCTCCTGACGCTGACGTTCGATGTCTTCCTGCCGTTTTCGTTCCGCCTCTTCACGGAGCCGTTCCTTTTCGGCCTCCTCCCGGGCTTCTCGTTCACGCGCTTCCTGGACCTGGCGTTGCCGCTCCGCCTCCTCCTGCTGCCGCCGTTCCTCGGCCTGCTCTTCGATGCGCCGCTGCTCGGCTTCCTGTTCCTGGCGTACACGCTGTTGCTCCTGTTCCAGGTCTTGCTGCC
Organism: uncultured Woeseiaceae bacterium; assembly: GCA_964605635.1. GTDB lineage: Bacteria > Pseudomonadota > Gammaproteobacteria > Steroidobacterales > Woeseiaceae > IDS-8. Next base: position 7,006 of record CAZSDL010000003.1, on the reverse strand, counting down.
GCTGCCGCGCTTCCGCTTCGATGCGTTGCAGCTCGGCAGGATCCGGCTCGGGTTCAGGCTCGAGTTCCGGTTCCGGCTCAGGTTCGGGCTCGGGCTCGGGCTCCGTTATCGGTTGCGCATCCGGCAGAGTGGCGACCTGGCCCATTGCGGATTCGTTGACGAGGCTGGCCTGTATCGCCAGCGGCACAACCGGACGGTGCGGCTTCGAAAAATCGACTCCGAAAATCATCAGTCCGATCAACACCGCGTGCAGCAATACCGCCAGCAATGTCGCAACAATATTTTGCGAGCGCTCAGCCACTCAGAGAGTCACCTGTCGCCGTGTCATTCCGGAACCGGGTAGGTATCCAGCGGATCGGTGATGAATCCCACGTTGTCGGCGCCCCCTTGTTGCAACAGAACCATCGCACCTACCACGTTGCCGTAAGGCACAGCCCGATCGGCCTTGACCAGGATTGGCGTATCCGGCCTCAATTCCATGATTGCCCGTGTGCTGGTTACGATCTGTTGGGCGCTCTTTGGCTCGTCCTCGTTATCGCCCACGTTGATAAAAAGATTCCCCTCGACGTCGACGCTTACGACAAGTGGCGGATGATTGGGTACATCCGCGATAGGCTCGGCCCCGGCTTTTGGCAGTTCGACAGTGATGCCCTGCGTAAGCAAAGGAGCCGTCACCATAAAAATAATCAATAGCACCAGCATCACGTCGATGTACGGTACGACATTGATCTCAGCCATCAGTTTCCGCTTTTGCAGAGGTGTCGACATGTCAACCTCCTCTCTTCTTGCGGGAGTGCCGCTGCAGGATGCTGGAGAACTCCTCCATGAAGCCGTCGTACCGGATCTCCAGGCGTACCACCTTGTCCGCGTAACGGTTGTAGGCAATCACAGCCGGAATCGCCGCGAACAGGCCCATGGCGGTGGCAATCAGCGCTTCGGCGATGCCGGGCGCGACCATCGCCAGCGTTGCGGACTGCACGTTACCGAGCGCACGAAAGGAATTCATGATGCCCCATACCGTGCCGAACAGGCCGACATACGGACTGGTCGAGCCGACCGTTGCGAGCGTTGCGAGTCCCTGTTCGAGGCGGTCGACTTCGCGCATCATGGCGACGCGCATCGCGCGCCGGCATTCTTCCACCAGCTTGTCGGGCTGCACGTCATCCTGCTGCGAGCCGCGATTGAATTCCCGAAAGCCTGCTTCGAAGATGCTCGACATGCCGAGGCTGCCGCCCTTATCGCGGGTGGTGCTTTGGTACAGTGTCTGCAAGTCTCCACCCGACCAGAAATTGGCTTCAAACTTGTCGGATGCTTCCTTCGTGCGGCTGATAATCCGTCGTTTGGTAAAAATGATGCTCCATGAGGCGATCGAGGCCGCAAGCAAGATCAGCATTACGATCTGGACGGGTATGCTCGCACCCATGACCAGATTGAGAATCGACATATCGGTGGTCATTTCTGAAAATCCTTGAAAAGTGTGTCGGGCAATCGCGCCGGTTTCAGTGTGTCGGCATTAATAAAAGCGGCTCGCGTGGTTCCTCGGCAAAGCAGCTCGCCGTCAAAACTGCCTCGGTAAATTTTCTGCTCCAGCAGGAAGCTGGCACGGGCCAGATCCAGCAACCCTGCTGTTACGACAAGCTGGTCATTGAATCGTGCCGGGAGGAGGAAATCCGCCTGCGTATCGACGACAACAAAGAAACGCCTTTGCCGGTGCAGAAGGTCATCCTGTTCAACGCCCAGTGCTCGCAGCCATTCAGTACGTGCGCGTTCCATGAACTTGAAGTAGTTTGCGAAATACACCAGTCCCTGTGCATCGGTGTCCTCGTAGTAAACACGGACTGGCCATGAAAATGGTTCGCTCGAAACGGCCACCGTCTGCAACTCAGTGCTTGTCGAACAATGGCAACTCAGGAATCGCATCGCGCAGCGGCGCCGATAGCCCGAACAGCAGGTAGGCGTTGCGTGTCGCCACGCGACCGCGTGAGGTGCGCATCATGAATCCCTGTTGAATCAGGTAGGGTTCGAGGACATCCTCGATGGTCCCACGCTCCTCGCCTACCGCCGCGGCCAGGCTCTCGATGCCCACCGGGCCGCCATCGAACTTGTCGATTATGGTGTGCAGCAGCCGCCGGTCCATGGCATCGAAACCGTGCGGGTCAACTTCCAGCATATCCAGGGCACTGACTGCCACGGCTTCGGAAACCACACCGTCCGCCTGCACTTCGGCGAAATCACGTACCCGCCGCAACAGCCTGTTAACCACCCGCGGCGTGCCGCGCGCACGAGACGCGATCTGCGTGGCTCCGCCTGCTTCGAGAGGCAGGTTCAGGATTCCGGCTGAGCGGCGAACAATCCACTCGAGATCGGCCGTCGAATAGAACTCGAGTCGCTGAACGATTCCGAAACGATCGCGCAAAGGCGACGTCAGCAGCCCCGCCCGCGTGGTGGCGCCGACCAGCGTGAAGGGCGGCAGGTCCAGCTTGATGGAGCGCGCCGCAGGGCCTTCGCCGATCATGATGTCGAGCTGGAAATCTTCCATGGCCGGGTACAGTACTTCCTCGACAACGGGACTCAGGCGATGGATTTCGTCGACGAACAACACGTCGTTCGGTTCGAGATTGGTCAGGAGAGCCGCGAGGTCGCCCGGACGCTCCAGCACCGGACCGGAGGTTTGCCGCATATTAACCCCCATCTCATTGGCAACGATATGCGCCAGAGTCGTCTTGCCCAGGCCGGGCGGCCCGAATATGAGCACGTGATCGAGCGCTTCGTGACGATTTCGCGCGGCCGTTATGAATATCTCCATTTGCTGGCGTACGGCCGGTTGCCCGACATAGTCCGCCAGTGTCTTCGGCCGGATGGCGCGGTCGAAGACGCGGTCCTCGTCGCGGGGCACGGCGCTGGTCAGGCGGTCATGTTCGACTGGGGCCATAACTTATCCGGCCGCCAGGCGTAACGCCGCACGAATGATGTCTTCGGCGGATTTGTCGTCGATGTCGAGTTGTTCCATGAGGCTTTTCACTTCCTGAGGCTTGTAGCCCAGCGCGACCAGCGCGTCAAACGCCTCGCTCCGCTGGGAATGGGTCGCTGCTGTACCGCCGGCCGATTTCGGCACCGCGCCCGCTTGTTTCTCGATGCGGTCGCGCATTTCGATGATCAGTCGTTCGGCGGTTTTGCGACCGATACCAGGTGTCCTGATCAACGATGCCGTGTCCTCGTACTGCACGGCCCGGTAGAAATCGGCAACCCCCATGCCGGACAAAATCGCCAGTGCCATTCTCGCCCCGACGCCGTTCACTTTGAGCAGCAGACGGAACAGGCTTTTCTCCTGCTCGGTGGCGAAACCGAACAGCGTATGTGCATCCTCCCTCACCTGAAGATGGGTATGCAGGAACACTTCGCTGCCGATCGGCGGTAATTCCAGGAACGTCGACATGGGCGTTTCGATTTCATAGCCGACGCCGCTGCAGTCGAGGATCACCTGTGGCGGTTGCTTGAATGCGAGACGACCACGAATGGAGCCGATCATCGCGACCCCGTCATAACGGCCGCTTTGTCGAGGCGCGCGCGCAGCCGGCTTTGGTGGCCGTGACAAAGAGCAGCAGCGAGTCCATCGGCGGCATCCGGCCGCGGGGTGCCCTGCAAGCCGAGCAGCGAAACCACCATGTGCTGCACTTGAAGCTTGCTGGCAGCGCCATTGCCGACGATCGCGAGCTTGATTTCCCGAGGCGCGTACTCGAACACACTTATATCGAGCGCGAACGTCGCACACATCGCCGCGGAGCGGGCATGCCCGAGTTTCAGCGCACTCATGGCATTGCGATGCACAAAGACGCTTTCGATGGCAACGCAATCCGGCCGGTACTCGTCGGCAATTTCGGTGATGGCGCGAAAGATTACGCGCAGCCGCTCCGCGAACGGGCCATCGTCGCTGCTGATCGAGCCGCTGGCTACGTAACACGCGCTCTCGTGGGTGAAATCCACAATTCCGAATCCCGTGACGCGCGACCCCGGGTCGATACCGAGTATGCGTTGGCGCTCAGTCAAAACCGATCTCAGAGCTGTGCCAGTACTGCATCGCTGATTTCCGCATTGCTGTAAACCCTCTGCACATCATCCAGGTCCTCGAGCATATCGATCATCCGTAGCATCGAACCTGCGTCTTCGAGCCCCAGCGTCATGGAGATGGTCGCACGCATGGTCAGTTCGACGTCGTCGGGTGCGAAACCCGCAGCGCCCATTGCATCGCGCACGCTTTCGAAATCGGCCGGATCGGTAAGCACCTCAATGGACTTATCTGGATCGACGACGATATCCTCGGCGCCTGCCTCGATGGCCGCGGCCATGATGGCGTCCTCATCATGCCCTGGCGCATACGACAGCAACCCGACATGATTGAAAAGGTAGCCGACCGATCCATCCGCACCCAGGTTGCCGCCGAACTTGGAGAAAGCGTGGCGAACGTCGGCGACGGTACGGTTCCGGTTATCGGTCATGCAATCGACCATGACCGCTGTCCCGCCCGGGCCGTAGCCTTCGTAGCGGATCTCCTGGAATGCATCGGCCTCCAGTTCGCCCGCACCTTTCCTGATGGCACGGTCGATATTGTCCCGCGGCAAACTCTGCGATTTGGCCTTGTCGACAGCAAGCCGCAGGCGTGGATTGGCCGCGATGTCACTGCCGCCGATACGTGCCGCCGTGGTGATCTCACGTATGAGCTTCGTGAATAATTTGCCACGCTTCTTGTCCTGGGCGCCCTTGCGGTGCTGAATATTTGCCCATTTGCTGTGTCCAGCCATAGTCTTCCGTATGTACCTTGCCTTCGGTCCCGCCACTGAAGCGATCGGCAACAGCAAAATGTTACTTGCCCGGGCTATAGTGTCGGCTCCTGGTGTTCGATCCGGGAAACGAAATCGCGGCTCGTATGCCGCCGTATGATAACGGTTCCGCTACCCTGAGACATCATTGAAAGTACGGTAAATGGTCACTTCACGCGTGGAAAGTCGAGTGAACAGCGGCGATCAGGTCGATATCGTCGCCTTATCGCGACGCTTCGCCGAGACCATGCCGGAGTCGCTTCAGAGGCAGTCGGCCGTTGCAGAAGGCGCGTCGATAGTTGCCATCCTGGAACCGCTTGGGCTCGCGCCGTCCCTGCTCGCTGCCGCCTTCCTGTATCCGCTGTCGCGTGACGAATTGCTGCAGGTTGCCGCATTACCGCCGGAGCTGGCCGGCCTGTGTACTACCATCGAGGATCTCGAGCAACTGGGCCGGTTTACCCTGCCGAGCGACTGGCAGCCAGGCGAAGCGTTAGCCGTCAGCCAGTCCGAAGCACTGCGCAAGATGCTGCTGGCGCTTGTTTCCGACGCGCGTCTCGTGCTGGTGCGCATTGCACAGCAATTGTATCGACTGCGCGCGGCCAAGAACGCCAGCAGTGAGATACGGCAGGCACTGGCGCTCGAGACCCGTGAAATCTATGCCGCCCTGGCGAATCGACTCGGCGTATGGCAGCTCAAATGGGAGCTCGAAGACCTTGCCTTTCGCTACCTGCATCCGGACACCTACGCCGGTATCGCGAAAAAGCTGAATGAGAAACGCAACGAACGTGAGATGGCGATCGAGGAAGTCCGGCAGGAGTTCGCAGACGAACTCGGACGCAACGACATAGCGGCAACGGTCAGCGGTCGCCCGAAGCACATCTACAGTATCTGGCGAAAGATGCATCGCAAGGGCGGCGGCCTGGAAAACATCTTCGACATCCGTGCGGTGCGGGTGCTGGTCGACACGATCAGCGACTGCTACGCGGCGCTCGGAGTGGTACACAATCGCTGGCCGTACTTGCGTGGCGAGTTCGACGATTACATCGCCAATCCGAAAGAGAATAATTACCAGTCGCTGCATACAGCCGTCATCGGTCCGGGCGGTCGTGCCGTCGAGGTACAGATTCGCACTCACGAAATGCATCGTCACGCCGAGCTGGGTGTAGCGGCGCACTGGCGCTACAAGGAAGGCAGCGCCAGCGAAGCGACTTTCGATCGCAAGATCCGTCTGTTGCGCCAGCTGCTGGAACCGACCGACAAGGACAGTGATTTACTTGATCGGGTGCGTGGCGAAGTCTTTGAAGACCGGGTGTACGCGCTCAGCCCGAAGGGCGACGTCGTAGAGATGCCGGCCGGCGCAACGCCGCTTGATTTCGCCTATCACGTGCACACGCAGGTTGGGCATCGATGCCGCGGTGCCAAGGCGAACGGGCGCATTGTGCCGCTGACTTACAAGGTGCAGAACGGCGACAAGATCGAAATTATTACCGGTAAGGATGCACAGCCGAGTCGCGACTGGCTTAGCCCGCAAAACGGCTATCTCATTGCGGCCCGAAGTCGCGCAAAAGTCAGAAACTGGTTTCGACAGCAGGATCGTGACCAGAATCGCCGCCAGGGCCGCGACATGCTTGATCGCGAAATGAACCGATTGAATGCGCGTGACCTGACGACCGACCGTATTGCCAGGCAGCTCAAGCTGGCCGACACCGAATCCCTGTGTGTGGCGCTTGGCGCCGGCGATATAACGGCTGGCGCAGTAGCGACTGCGATCCAGCATTTGAAGAAGGATGCGCCGGTCGATCTGCTGACGCCTCGCCGTGCCGCCGCCATCGGCAGTGACCGGCCCGGGCCTATTGCCATTCGTGGCGTTGACGATCTGCTATGCAACCTGGCGCGTTGTTGTCGGCCCGTGCCTCCCGAAGTGGTCGTTGGTTACATCACGCAAGGTCGAGGCGTCAGCATTCACCGGCAGGACTGTGGCAATTTCCGCAGTTTGCAGTCCCGGCATCCCGAGCGCGTCATCGAAGTCGAATGGGGCGACGCATCAGATGCGCATTACCCGGCGGAACTCCTGTTACACGCCTATAACCGCCAGGGACTGTTGCGGGATGTCAGCAGCGTCCTTGCGGACGAAAAGATCAGCGTGGACAGCGCCAATACCAGCACCGACAAACAGCGCATGCAGGCCG
>CAZSDL010000002.1:0-64218 GCA_964605635.1 uncultured Woeseiaceae bacterium | reverse complement strand
CCATGTTGCGACGCTGCATTCTTGCGGTGCTCAATTCCGGTAGTGATACGGATGACGCCCGGGCCGTCCTGCAGAAGTACCGCGATTTCAGCGTCGAGTTCATACAGCAGGATCGAGGGCTGAAGGTTTCCCTGCGTGGAGCGCCCTCAACTGCGTTCGTCGACGACCGCATGATTCGAGGCATCCGTGAGCAGGTCTTCGCGGTTTTGCGTGATGTGGTATTTACGAACAATGAAATCCGCGAAAGTACTCGCTTCGATCTGCAAACGTCGGAAAACATCACCAACGCCGTCTTTCATATCGTTCGCAACGCGAGGCTCCTCGAATTACCGGCGACGCCCAATCTCGTGGTTTGCTGGGGGGGGCATGCCATCAGCCGGCACGAGTACGACTACACGAAAAAAGTCGGCTACGAACTCGGTCTGCGAAGCTTGAATATATGCACCGGCTGCGGTCCCGGCGCCATGAAGGGTCCGATGAAGGGCGCCACCATCGGCCATGCGAAACAGCGGATTCGCAACGGACGATATATTGGAATTACCGAGCCTGGCATCATCGCCGCCGAGTCGCCGAACCCGATTGTCAATGCGTTGGTAATCATGCCGGATATGGAGAAGCGGCTGGAGGCATTTGTTCGTGTGGGTCACGGGATAATTGTCTTTCCAGGCGGCGTAGGCACGGCAGAAGAAATACTGTACCTGCTGGGAATTTTGCTGCATCCGTCCAACCGGAATCTGCCATTACCCTTGATCATGACCGGTCCGCCGGAGAGCGCCGCGTATTTTAAGTTGATTGACGAGTTCATAGCAGCGACTTTGGGTGAAGAGGCGCGTCGACGATACTCCATTATTATCGACGATTCAGAAGCTGTCGCCAGGAATATGGTCACCGGACTGCAGGGAGTTCGTGACTTTCGTTTCGAGCACGGCGACGCTTACTACTTCAATTGGCGTCTGGCGATCGATCACGAATTCCAGAAGCCGTTTACTGCATCGCATGACTTGATGCGAGCTTTGAATCTGACCGAAGGTTTGCCTGCGCATATATTGGCCGCTAATTTGCGTCGCGCGTTTTCCGGTATTGTGTCGGGCAATGTGAAAGAAGACACCATCGCCGAGATCGAACGCAATGGGCCCTTTGAAATCTACGGTTCGGAGCGAATCATGGCGCTGCTGGATCGATTGCTGAGCGCGTTCGTCGATGCCGGGCGCATGAAACTGGCGGCCGCCAGCTATTCGCCGTGCTACCGCGTCCTCCGAGGGACCGCGCGACGCACCGCCGGCCAGAGCCGGGCTATTAAGTAAAAAGAACCTCTAAGCATCTAATAATAAGAAGAAAAATGGATCACTGCACTGTGACTTGGTTCCTTTGAAAGAGGCTCGCCTCAACGTAGCATACGTAGCCGTCATCACCTGGATACGGTCGCATGCACACCAAGGATCAGAGCTGGACTGGGGAGGCGAGCGAAACCGCTTCCGTGGATCAAGGTGAGTCCGAAGAACGACAACCCGGACTTCACGCGGGTGACTCGCGCGACGCCGATGGCTGGCAGAAATATCGCAAATGGATTTCCAATGCACCGGCGCCCGGTCGCCGTCGTGGCGGTCTTGATCCTTCCCTCTATACCTGGAAGGGCTACCGAAACTGGACCGAACAGGTAAAGCGTAGCTGGTCCGATAGTTAGCACGATCCCCGCTGTCTTGATTTAACGACATTACGTCGAAGCATGCGTGTGTGTATCCTGCGCACCCGATGGCAGTGCAAACTGTAATTTTCCAAAGCAGCCGACCACTGGTGCAGCAAGCTGTGAATTGCCTCACGGCGGTTTTGGAAAACCATCTTTATACTCTGCTTCAAGTAAATTCCCTTCTCCCGAAGCGCCGACTATGTCAAACAAGTTCGTGAAAAAAGAGCCCTCCTTCGAAGCCTGGAAAAGTGAATCGGCACGTCAACGCTGGCAGCTTTTTCACCGCGCTATTGCGCATGCGAAACAGTCGAATGCTGATGCAATGCAAGAAACTGAGCGGTCACAGCCTGATGGGGAAGCCGCCCCGAAAAACGACCAGGGTTCCAGCCGACCTGATCCACTTCTATCGATTGCCCGCTGACAGTTCGGCCGAGTACACGGACATGGAACGCCTGGCGCAATATCTCGACGACCTGGAAGACATTTTATTCGCGATCGCGTTTTCCGGCGAACAACTGCGTCGCGCGTTGCGAGCGCTACTGTTGCTGAGTCTGTGGATTACATTGACGGTTCTGGGGGTTCTCCTTGCCCTCGGTCAGCCGCCGCTCGCACTCGCCGCTGTGACCCTGTTACTCGTGACCTCACTCTACAGAGCCGCTGTGAGTAGCCCCCGGCGCGCTGCCGCCCGCTCCTGAGTTAACCCCGCCCTTACACATCCGTACGCACCCGTTAATACCCGTTAAAAATAGCTGGCCAGGGCACGGGCGTTCGGCCGCTCTGCTTGAAATCCGGCAATCCGCCACTATCGTATCTGTTTTGGCGCAGGCAAGGCCTGAGGCGGGTGCTGGCAAATGACATCTACGGGAAACCGCGAAACACTGGGCTTTCAGACCGAAGTGCGGCAAATGCTGCACCTGATGATTCATTCTTTGTACAGCAACAAGGAAATATTTCTCCGGGAGCTGATTTCCAACGCATCCGACGCCGCCGACAAGCTGCGTTTCGAGGCGCTTGCGCAGCCCGACCTGCTGGGCGAGGCACCCGACCTGACCATTCGTGTCATCCACGACCCCCAGGCCGGTACTATCTCTGTGGTCGACAACGGCATTGGCATGTCACGGCAGGAAGTGATCGACAACCTGGGAACGATCGCGCGCTCCGGTACCGCTGAGTTTCTGCAGCAAATGACGGGTGACTCGCGCAAGGATGCAAGGCTCATCGGTCAGTTCGGCGTTGGCTTCTATTCATCTTTCATCGTTGCTGACCGGGTAGTCGTCGAAACCCGCCGAGCTGGCTTGGCCGCGGAGGATGCGCTTCGATGGGAGTCGGACGGCCAGGGCGAATTCACAATTGAGTCCGCGGCGCGTAATGAGCGCGGAACCTCGGTGACTTTGCACCTTAAGGAGCCCGAGAAAGAGTTTGTCGACGCGCTGCGCCTCGAAACGCTGATTCGCAAGTATTCAGACCATATTGCCTTTCCGGTGTATCTGGAAGAGGCCGGGAAGCAGGATGAAAATGCGAAGCCGGTAAACTCGGCAACGGCCTTGTGGACGCGCTCGAGGAGCGACGTCAGCGAGGAAGAGTACAAGGAGTTCTACAAGCATCTGTCGCACGATTTTGCCGATCCGTTGGCCTGGAGCCATAACCGCGTCGAGGGGAAGCGTGAGTACACCAGTTTGCTGTACCTCCCTTCGCGAGCGCCGTTCGATTTGTGGAATCGAGAGGCGCCAAGGGGTCTCAAACTTTACGTACAACGTGTTTTCATCATGGATCAGGCCGAGCAGTTCCTGCCGCTCTACCTGCGATTCGTAAAGGGTGTCATTGATTGTTCTGATCTGCCGTTAAATGTGTCGCGTGAGACGCTGCAGCAAAACGCGGAGATCGACGCAATCAAAAGTGCACTTACGCGCCGTGTAATCGATATGCTGTCGAAGATGTCCGCCGATGAGCCGGAAAATTACGCAACGTTCTGGCGCGAGTTCGGCCAGGTCATCAAGGAAGGTATTGTTGAAGACACACAGAATGTGGACAAGCTGGTCAGGCTGTTGCGCTTCTCGACGACCCACAGCGAGACAGAAAAGCAGGATCAGTCGCTTGCCGATTATCTGACCCGGGCCGGCGAGGACCAGGAAAAGATCTATTATCTTCTTGCCGAAAGCCATGCGACGGCGAGCGCCAGCCCGCATCTCGAGCAACTGCGTCGAAAGGGTATCGAAGTGCTGCTTCTGACGGACAGGATCGATGCGTGGATTGTTGACCAGCTGCCGGAGTTTGAGGGCAAGAAGCTGCACGATGTCGGCAGAGGCAGTCTGGCGATGCCGGAAGGTGATGGCAAGATTTCCCAGGAGGCCGGCAACGACGCGCACAAGCCACTCCTGAAAAAAATCAAGAAAGTACTCAAGGAGCGCGTGGAGGCAGTCAACGTAAGTCAGAGGCTGGTAGATTCGCCCGCCTGCGTAATCGCCGACGAAAAGGATCTGACCCCCCAGTTGCGGCGCATGCTTGAAGCCGCTGGCCAACCGCTGCCCGAATCAAAACCGCTGCTGGAAATCAATATCGAACACCCGCTGGTCGTGCGACTGTCCGACGAAACGGACGAGCGGCAATTCGAGTCATTGGCAAACGTGATCCTGGATCATGCACTGCTCGCAGAAGGCACGCCGCTGGCGAATCCGGCGGCTTACGTACGCCGCATGAACCAGTTGCTTCTCGACATCGCGGCTGGGAAACCGGCGGCCGGCAGTCAGACGGATGCAGTATGAGCGGACGGGAAACCCCGTTCGCCTGTTCGTTTTCTACAACCTGCTAGACTTGGGTGGTCTGGAAAGCTGGCAATAAATTTATGAGCCGAAGGCCCGAATCTCAAAACGACCTAAATAGTCGATTGACCGATGAGCAATATCGTGTCACTCAGGAAAAAGGCACGGAACGCGCCTTTACCGGGCGCTATGTCGACCACAAGGAGGATGGTACATACTCCTGCATCGTCTGTAGTAGCGGTCTGTTCAGCTCGCAGCACAAGTACGACTCCGGTTCGGGCTGGCCGAGTTTCTGGTTGCCATTGGCCGGCGATAACGTACGGACTGTCCGTGATACCAGTCATGGCATGAATCGAGTTGAGGTGGTGTGCAGTAGTTGTGGCGCCCATCTTGGCCATGTATTCGAGGACGGGCCTGAACCGAGCGGCTTGCGTTATTGTATAAACTCTGCGTCCCTCGACTTCCAAAAATCGGATTGAATGGCACGGCCGACCGCCTGCGGGAGTCTCCCTGAACTTCCAATAAAGGAATCTCTATCCATGAAAGCATTGAAGTGTCTATCACTGATTTCCATTGTCGCACTGGTCGCTGCCTGTGGCGGGCCGGAGCCGGAAACCCGTGATAGCGAATCGGCCGACCCTCAGGTTGCGCCACAACAGGAGGTAGAAGAAAAGGCAACAGGTCAGTCGGTAGAAATAGAGCCGGGTCTTGATCGCAAAATAGTAACTGCGGGCCACGGAGACGTTGCGCAGGCCGGACAAATTGCAGTCGTCCACTATACCGGCTGGCTGTACAGCGAAGATGCAGCGGACAATCGCGGTGACAAGTTTGACAGTTCTGTCGATCGTGGCCAGCACTTCGAATTTCCCATCGGGGCAGGGCGCGTTATTCAGGGCTGGGATCGCGGCGTCGCCGGTATGCGGGTCGGTGAAGTTCGCGAACTCACCATCGCGCCGGAGCTGGCCTACGGTTCGCGGGGTGCCGGCGATGTGATTCCGCCCGACGCGACACTGGTATTCGAGGTGGAACTCGCGGCGCTGAAAGGCACGCCAGGCCAATAACAGGATCGAATCGATCGAGCCGCCGTCAGGCGGGCGGCCCGTCGTTTTGCTTCTGGTAATGCAGGATGCGCGCCTGGCCGATCCAGTCCTCGCGATAGATGCGGCTGCGGAACCCTTTTAGGCGCTCGGCAATTCGGTCGATGTCGTATTCGCTGATCGACGCAATTTGCTCAAAACAATAAAAGCCGAGGTCATTCAAGGTACGTTCGATTGCGGGTCCAACACCTTTTATCGCTTTAAGGTCATCACGCGCTTGCGGGGCGCGCGGGCGCTCCGGCAGGAATTCGAGCCCGTAACGACCGTTGCCCGACAGGGGCGGGCGCACTTCGTCCGCAATCTGGTCTTGCAAGTCGGACAGGTCCGGCTCTGTAGATTCGTTGAACTGCTCATTGGAAGCAACGAGGGATGCATCGAGGGATGCATCGAGGGACGCATTGAGCTCTCTCGCCAATGCATTGGGATTGATGGCTTCAATTCGCGTATGTTCGGGTTGCGGACGCGTTTCCAGTTCGACGATTCGATCCCGTGCCCGTGACAATTCGTTCTGCAGGGCTTCCATTTCGCGATTTCTTTCGCGAGCCTGCTCGAGCTCGAACTGCAGCTCTTTCATCTCCAGTTCGCGTTCACGATACTTTTCGACCAACGGGGGCACCCGGTTCTGCCAGCTCGTGAGTTCGCGGCTCAGCTTGAAGATCTTGTTGTCCTTTTCGCGCAGCGCGTGGGCAGTCGTTTCATTGCGTAAGTCACGACTGCGCATATCGGTCTGCAGCCGGGTACGATGTTCCAGCGCCGTTTCAAGGTTACTTCGTACATCCTTCACCTGGCGCTGCAACTCATCGCGGCGCTCGATCGCTGCTTTAAGGGATGTCGCAAGCTCTTTACAACGTCTGGAAAGGTCTTTTTCGGATGCCTGGTGTTGATTGATTTGCTTCATCAGGCCGCGGTTTTGCTCAGAGAGCCGCCGGGTTTCGGCCTGCTGAGCTTCGAACTGCTCCTGCCAGCCGGCATTGACCGCAATTTTTTCCCGTACACATCGATCGCCGCGAAATAGCCAGCCAGCCAGTACGCCGACGCCAAACAGGATTGCAAAAACGGCGAGAAGGGCGGCGGATAGTTCAGGCATGCAGGTAATCCGGCGAAAAATTGCCGAGTTCGCAGCGCCGACTCTTGAGCGGTATCATAAGGTCATAATTTTACAGTAATAACGGCTAGACAGGCCACTATTTGGCGCGTTCGGGACAGTGGCTCCGAACAACTGGCAGGAGCTGTCCATGAGCGCTGCACCTGAATCTGAAGAGTTTCTCCTTGCTGGCCTCGCCGGTGAGCTCGAGGCATTGCTCGAGTGGCCTTCCGAAGGAAACCCGATCGGTGCGGCGGTAATCTGCCATCCTCACCCGTTGCACGGCGGCACAATGCGCAACAAAGTTACGCATACGCTCGCGCGGGCATTCGTTAATCGGCGATTTGCTGCCCTGCGATTCAACTTTCGCGGCGTAGGAGAAAGTACCGGCTGTTTCGACAACGGACGCGGTGAACTCGCCGATACGATTGCGGCCATCCGCTGGCTGGCAAATCGCTTTCCCGGAGTGCCCCTTTGGCTGGCCGGCTTCTCTTTCGGCGCTGCCATTGCAATTGCGGCGGCCGCTGATCGCGATTCCGAAGGTCTCGTCAGCGTCGCACCCGCGATGTCACGTATCGGAAGTCAGGCTGGCCCTATGCCCACTTGCCCATGGCTTGTCATTCAGGGCGATGAGGATGAGCTTGTCGATGTGGATGAGACAATTGCGTGGTTCAACGGCCTCGAAGCTGGCCCGGAACTGCAGGTATTTTCAGGAACAACACATTTTTTTCACGGCAAACTGGTGCCGTTGCGCGTCGCGGTAGAAACTTTCATTGGTGAGCATGTCGAGATCGTCTGATTCGTATCCAAAGCTACCGACTGCCTGTACAGTAATCGTCCGCCTGCGCATTTTCCAGGCAGAAAAAAACCGGGCAAGCCCGGTTTTTTTCATAGCGAGCTGCCAGGAAGGCAATCAGACCATATCCTTCAGGCCCTTGAGGGCAGCTACCTTTACCGTTTTCGAAGCCGGCTTGGCCTTGAACATCATTTCTTCGCCGGTAAACGGATTGACGCCTTTGCGAGCTTTCGTCGCCGGCTTCTTGACTACGCGCATTTTCAACAAGCCGGGCATCGTGAAGAGTCCGGGACCGCGTCCGCCGAGGCTTTTCTTGATCTGGGCCGACAACGAATCAAATACAGCTGACACGTCCTTCTTGGTCAGTCCGGTGTCCGATGCGATCTGCGCAAATATTTCGGATTTTGTCGGCGCCTTGCTGTTGCCTGCGCCTGCCTTGTCTTTTGCTGCCATAAATAAAGAGTCTCCTGAAAATAACGAATCGGGCCCGGGCCCGCAGAAAAAATCTGCGCGACCATATCACAAGTACCAGGGTTAGGTAAGGCAAAAACGCCTGTATTCCCGCTCCCTGGCTACCAACTTGATGCTATCGATCTGTGTAGAAGTCCCTCTTGAAGCGAACTTCGGACGGCTGAGTCTCACCTTCCGGCGTGACGCTGATATCGAAGACCAGGGTTTCGCGATTGGACACCGGTGTTTCGCCGATGTAATAAATCGCCTCCTGCTCCTGAATCTTTCGCATGGTAACAGTCTTGAGTTGTCCCGTCAGATTGACCGTCTTCACCGATACAGTCGCAGGGACCGATGCCGAGGTCTCATTGTTGATGATGGATACATTCAGCATCGCCCGGTTCTTGCTGCGCACAATGTTGTAAAGGCTCGCGATCTCGGGCGGCAATCGATCAGTCAGTTGAGCGCTGAAATGCACAACATGATTGCCAATATCGATCGAAGACGCTGCGGCCGGCTCGGCCTGTGGCACGGTGGCTTTCTCGCCGGGACCACCACATGCGGCAAGCTGCAAAACAATGGCTGCGGCAATCGTTGCGCTGAGTCGTGTCATTTTTGTCATCCCCCCAAAGGATTACCCCTGTCAGCCCAACCCGGACTATAGGCCATCTTTTTTTGTCTGTCATTGCCGCTGCGCGGTCGCCCGTCGGCAATCAACTCCTGACCGTACCGCTCATGCAGTCCGCCGGGTCAGTCGACCCGCGATCCGCTCAAACGGCGATCGGTTTCAACGTGCGCAGAAAGATGACCACTGCCTGCAACAGCACAATTGCGAAAATGGGCGAAATATCCAGTCCGCCGACGGGCGGAATCAGGCGCCGAAACGGCCTGAGAATCGGCTCGGAAATGGTGGTGAGCAAGGCCGTGACGGGATTGAAATTGTTGGGCGAAATCCAGCTCAGGATGATGCGAATGAGGATGACGAAGAAGAACAGGTTCAGGCTTAGTATGGCCAGCTCTATGATGGAGACCAATGCGATTGTAAACGGATCGGCCATCCTGTTCAGGATGGCCAGCAAGAGTACGATGGCAAGAAACTGAACGACGAAGGTCAACAGGATCGTAGCCGTATCGAGACGGCCGATTGAAGGTAGCAGGCGGCGTATCGGTATGACCAATGGCGATGTGATGCGCAAAATACCTTGCGCGACAGGATTGCGGAAATCGGCGCGTAGCCAGGGCAGCCAGAATCGCAACAGCAACAGCAACAGTAACAGTTGCGTCAGCGTCCTGACGATAAAGTAAATGGCCTCTGGCATCGTATTCTCGCTTCGCTCCCATCACGTATCCCGCGCTTCTTCGGCGAGGCTTTTCGCTCGATCCCTTGCCGCAGTGATTGCCGTCGCAAAGATATCACGAACGCCAGCAGCATCGAGGCACTCGAATGCTGCTGTCGTTGTACCGCCGGGCGATCGCACTCGGTCGATCAGCGAGCCGAGCGACTCGGCTTCGGCCATCGCCAGCGACGCCGCTCCGCGTGCTGTTTGCACGACCAGCGTGCGCGCAGTTGCCGGATCGATACCAAGTTGAATCGCCGCGTCAATCATTATATCGAGGAGCAGGTAAACGTAGGCGGGCCCGGTGCCGGATACGGCGGTGACTGCATCGAGGAGCAATTCGTCGTCGATCCAGACAACCTGTCCGACGGCAGACATGATCCGCTCGGCGAGTATTCGGCCGAGCTCGTCGGTCTTTTCATTGGCGTACATTGCAGAGATGCCCTGGTCGATCAGGGCCGGCTGGTTCGGCATGACCCGCACAATTTCCAGGTCGCCGCCAAGCCAATTGTCGATGTCACCCGCTGTCGGTCCCGCCGCGATGGAAATGACCAGTGGCTTGCGAACCTGCACAGTGTTGCGCAGGTCACGGCAGACGAGACCGAGAATCTGCGGCTTTACGGCAAGCACGATGCCGCCGGCTTCAGCTGCGACGTCGTTGTTATTTGCTGTGACAAACGACCCGGGAAACTGCTGTTGCAACAGCTCGCGCTGCGCGGGAAGCGGCTCCGCGATCAATATGTTCGCGGCGCCAAAACCACTGCGAACGAGCCCGCCGGCGATTGCTCGCGCCATATTGCCGCCGCCGATAAAGCCGATTGTCTTGCGCATCATTTAATTCCTCTTGAGAGCCGGCACACCAAATTGAAGATCCCCGGCTACGGGCGCGCGCCGAACAGCGCCGTGCCGATTCGTACGATCGTTGCCCCTTCGAGTATCGCCGCCTCGAAATCGGCGGACATCCCCATGGAAAGTGTATCTGTGGCAATGCCGGCTGCGGCCAGCCCTTCGCTCAGCTGCCGTAACCTCCGAAACGGCTCGCGTTGTGCTTCGAGGCCGTGGTGGACAGCGGGTATGCACATGAGTCCCCGCAAGCGCAGCCTCGTCAATCCGCAGATCTCGGCGGCCAGCGTCGTCAGGTCTTCCGGGGGAACTCCCGATTTGCCCGGCTCGCCATCGATATTGACCTGGATGCAGATATTGAGGTCGCCCGCATAATAAGGGCGCTGCTCACTAAGGCGCCTTGCTGTCCTGAGCCGGTCCACCGTATGCACCCAGTCGAAGTGCTCGGCGACAGGTCGGGTCTTGTTCGATTGCAGCCGTCCGATGAAATGCCAGACCAGATCGTCCCGGCCGACCGCTTCCTTCTTGGCCAGGGCCTCCTGCACGAAGTTCTCGCCGAAATGCTTCTGGCCGAGCGCCGCTGCTTCCCGGACTCTCGCTGCCGGTTGCGATTTGCTCACGGCAAGCAGTTGAACCGATCCGGCCGGCCGCTTCGCATCCGCCGTAAGCAAGGCCAGCAAATCTTGGATTTTTCGAAAGTTTTCCGTGACCGTAATCACGTTTTGCTCCGAGTGCTTCGTTATACTAGGCAGCCACCAGACCGGGTTATGGTAAGTCCGGTCAGCCTACTCCAGAGGAAGATGTATGGCCGTCGACGTTGCGCAGCTACTGTCCTTCAGTGTCAAGAACAACGCATCTGATTTGCACCTGTCCGGCGGCGTGCCGCCGATGATACGGGTCGATGGCGACATCAAGCGAATCAATATGCCGGCGCTCACGCACAAGGACGTCAATAGCATGGTGTACGACATCATGAATGACAAGCAGCGCAAGGATTACGAAGAATTTCTCGAGACCGATTTTTCGTTCGAAATTCCGAAGCTGGCGCGCTTCCGCGTCAATGCGTTCAACCAGAATCGCGGCTCGGCCGCCGTGTTCCGAACCATTCCGTCGGAAATCCTGACGCTGGACGACCTGGGCGCACCGCAGATTTTCAAGGACGTGTCGATGCATCCGCGCGGCATCGTGCTGGTCACCGGCCCGACGGGCTCGGGCAAGTCCACGACCCTGGCCGCCATGGTCGACTATATAAATGTGAACAAGCCCGACCATATCCTAACCATCGAGGACCCGATCGAGTTCGTTCATGAGAGCAAGAAGTCACTGATCAACCAGCGCGAGGTACACCGCGACACGCTGGGCTTCAACGAGGCCCTGCGATCAGCACTGCGCGAGGATCCCGATGTGGTGCTGGTCGGTGAGTTGCGCGACCTGGAAACAATCAGGCTTGCCCTGACGGCGGCCGAAACCGGTCACCTGGTTTTTGGCACATTGCACACGAGTTCGGCGGCCAAAACCATCGATCGGATCGTCGACGTATTTCCGGCGGCAGAAAAAGAGATGGTTCGCGCCATGTTGTCCGAATCATTGCGTGCCGTCATCTCGCAGACATTGCTGAAGCGCATTGGTGGTGGTCGTATCGCTGCACATGAAATCATGATTGGTACACCCGCGATCAGAAACCTCATCCGCGAAGGCAAGATTGCCCAGATGTACTCGGCGATCCAGACGGGTCACGCAACCGGTATGCAAACGCTTGACCAGAATCTCACCGAGTTGATGGCGAAGGGTCTGATCAATAAAGAAGAAGCGCGGTTCCGCGCGGTCAACAAAGAGAATTTCTAACAGTAACGGTTTGCAGTAACGGATAGGCGCGGCAGGAGAAGACGAATATGGAACGCGAACAGGCAGTGCGACTGATGCAGAATCTGTTGCGCAAGATGGTCGAGAAAGAAGGATCTGACCTTTTCATTACGACCGGCTTTCCGCCGGCCATCAAGGTCGACGGCCAGGTCCACAAGGCTACCGACACGCCGCTGACCGCGGAGCAGTCGGCGATCATGGTACGCGCGATCATGAATGACAAGCAGATCAAGGAATTCGATGCCACCAAAGAGTGCAATTTCGCCATCAGTCCGCAGGGCATCGGCCGGTTTCGTGTCAGCGCGTTCATACAGCAAGGGCTCATCGGTGCGGTACTGCGCACGATTACGACAGAAATACCGACGCTGGGCGACCTTGATCTCCCTCCGATACTGAAAGACGTTGTGATGAACAAGCGCGGCCTGGTGATCGTCGTAGGCGGCACCGGCTCGGGTAAATCCACGACACTGGCTGCCATGATTGGCCACCGGAACGAGAACTCGAAGGGACATATCATTTCCATCGAAGACCCGGTGGAATATGTACATCCGCACAGGGGCTGCGTCATTACGCAACGCGAAGTCGGCGTGGATACCGAGTCCTGGCATGCGGCTCTGAGGAACACCTTGCGCCAGGCCCCCGACGTGATTCTGATCGGCGAAATTCGTGACAAGGAGACCATGGAGTATGGCATTCAGTTTGCCGAAACCGGGCACCTCTGCCTGGCTACGTTGCACGCCAACAGTGCCAACCAGGCACTCGACCGAATCATCAATTTTTTCCCCGACGAGCGCCGGCAGCAATTATTGATGGACTTGTCGCTTAACACGAAAGCCTTCATTTCACAGCGATTGATTCCACGGGAAAGCGGGGTCGGGCGTATTGCTGCGATGGAAATCATGCTGAACACGCCATTGATCGCCGACCTGATTTTCAAGGGGCATGTTTCGCAGATCAAGGAAATCATGGCCAAGTCAACGCGGCTCGGCATGCAGACCTTCGATCAGGCGCTGTTCGCTCTGTACGAGGAATCCATCATTTCTTACGAAGAAGCCATACGCAACGCTGATTCGAAGAACGAACTGCGACTCAAGGTCAAGCTCGAAAGCAAACGGGATTCGTCACTGGCGGAGCAACAGGCCGATAGCCTCAAGATTATTGAGGAAGATACCGCTCGGACCTTCTGACCAATTACTTTGCTGGCGACCAGTCAATGAACGTAAAACCGCTATTCAAACTGATGGTGGAGAAAAAGGCTTCGGACCTTTTCTTTGCTCCGTTCGCTCCGGCGAAGATCAAGATCGACGGCAAAATAATGCCGGTCAACAAGCTTGAAATGACGCCGAAAATGGTCAAGCAGGCGGCAATCGAGCTGATGGACGAAAATCTGCTCGAGACCTTTACGCGTGAACTCGAGGTGGATTTCGCAATTTCCGAGCCAGGCCTCGGGCGTTTTCGCGTCAACGTGTTTCACCAGCGCGGCAATGTCGCCATGGTATTGCGATACATCACGGCCGAAATGCCG
Source organism: uncultured Woeseiaceae bacterium (assembly GCA_964605635.1). GTDB lineage: Bacteria > Pseudomonadota > Gammaproteobacteria > Steroidobacterales > Woeseiaceae > IDS-8. The sequence continues at coordinate 50,777 of CAZSDL010000002.1, read as the reverse complement.
CAGCTGGACGACCTCGGCATGCCGGAACAGCTCAAGGAACTGGTCATGCTGCGACGCGGCCTGGTCCTGATGGTCGGTGCCAGTGGCAACGGCAAGTCGACTACGCTGGCCGCCATGATCAATCATCGCAACGAGAAAACGTCGTCCCACATAATCACGGTCGAGGATCCGATTGAGTTCCTGCATCCGAACAAACAGTCGATCGTCAATCAGCGCGAGGTCGGCCTCGATACCAAGTCCTACGCGAATGCCCTGAAAAGCGCCATGCGCGCTGCGCCCGACGTTATTCAGATAGGCGAGATTCGCGATCGCGAGTCCATGCAGTCAGCAATAGATATGGCCGGTACTGGTCATCTTGTCCTGGCGACACTGCATTCGAACAACGCACCGGAAACACTCGACCGCATTATCAATATGTTCCCGCAGGAACAGCATGTGCAGGTTTTTATGGACCTGGCGCACTACCTGCGAGCCATCATCTCACAACGACTTGTGCGCTCGCGGGCGGGCAAGCGGGTCGCCGCCGTGGAACTCATGCTCAATACGCCGCACATCAAGGACCTGATCATGAAAGGCGATATTTCGGAGGTGAAGGAGGCAATCAAGAACAGCAGCGAGAAAGGCGTGCAGAATTTCGACGATGCGCTGCTCAATCTTTACAAGGCCGGCATCATCACGCTCGAAGAAGCGATGTCGCACGCCGATTCACGCTCCAACCTGGAAGCCAAGATCAACTTCGGCTGATTGATCATTTCGCCCGTGATACGGGCTCCTACACCCGTTCATCGCGTGTTGTAGGAGCGCGCCTTGCGCGTGAATGGGAAAAGGTTTTGTAGTTACCGCATTCGCCCGCAGGGCGGGCTCCTACAGGTGGCGACAGAACCGCTGTAGGAGCCCGTATGGCGGGCGATCTTAGTCCCGATCATGAGGTCTTGCCGCAAATACCGTCGCCGCATCGAACACCGGCCCGTCAACGCACACACGTTTCATTGCCGGGCCGTCGTCGGTTGCCACCAGCACCGTGCATCCTGCACAGCCGCCAACCGCGCAGGCCATGAACTCTTCCAGCGCGACCTGGCAGGGCAGCGCGAATTCCCGCGCGAGTGCGGCGACCGCTTCCAGCATCGGGGTCGGACCGCAGGCAAAGATTACCGTCTGCTCGCGTTCCGCGGCGTCCAGCGCGCGAAGCCATGTAAGTGCAAGATCGGTCACATAGCCGCGAAAGGTGCGCTCGATCGTCGCCATGCTCGCGAGACGACAGGGTATGCGCCAGCCGTCGAGAAGTGGCATGCAACCATCAATTGAAGGGTCGATCCAGTCAGTCTTGATGCTTGACTGCGACACCTCGAAGGGAAAAGGAATCTCTGAGCCCATCAACACCAAAGGCTGCCATGGGTGAGCGTCCTGATGAAGGCGTTCGGCCAGGAAAACCATGGGCGGAATGCCGACACCGCCGCCGATCAGCAGGGTTCGCGGACGCTCGGGCACCGCACGGAAGCCATTGCCGATCGGTCCCAGGAGGTTCACCTGGTCTCCCGGTTGCCGCTGCCCGAGGGAGCGAAGTCCGCTGCCGACTATCTTGAACAGAACCTCGATCCAGCCCTCTTCAGTGTCGACGCGCATGATGGACAAGGGCCTGCGCATCGGGATCGCGGGATCGCATTGCAAGTGCACGAACGTGCCCGGAACCGCCCTGGCTGCCGTCTCGGGCGCTTGCAGGCGCAGGATGTATTGAGTCCCCGGAAAGGTCGCTACGCCAAGGACGCGGGCATCTTCGACGAAAATCGTGTCGCGATTGCGGGAAACGCCGCTTGGCCGCGGAACCGATGCAGTCACCGCGCGTCCAGTGACTCGATCACCATACCAAGGATCGCCATGCGCACCGCAACACCGTTGGTTACTTGCCGTGTAATGACCGAATGACGGCTGTCGGCCAGGCTGGATTCGATCTCGATGCCACGATTCATCGGCCCGGGATGCATGACGATTGCGTTGGGAGCGGCCAGCTTCATGCGTTCGTGACTGACACCGTAGTTGGAGAAGTATTCGTCGATTCCGGGAATACCATCCAGATTGCCAATGCGTTCGCGCTGGATTCTAAGCGCCATGACAACGTCGACGCCGCGAATGCCGTCGTCGAGCCGGTGAAGAATTTTTGCCGACGGCATTTCCTCAGGGTCCGGGGCCAGTGCCCGCGGTGAGACGAGGCGTATATCGCGCACACCCATCGTGGTCAGGCCATGGACTGCTGACCGTGCCACGCGCGAATGCGCGATGTCGCCTACGATGGCGACGCTCAGGTTCGGGAAATCCGCTTTGTGCTGCCGAATGGTCAACAGGTCCAGCAGACCCTGCGTCGGGTGCGAAACGTCTGCCTCGCCGGCATTCAGTATGCTCACGTAGTCATTCACATTGCGCGCGATGTAGGCGGGTACACCCGCGCTTGCATCCCTGACGACGAATACGTCGACCTGCATCGCCTGCAATGTGTAAATCATATCGAGAATACTCTCGCCCTTTTTACGGGACGACGTATTCACATCGAGGTTCAGGACATCGGCCGCCAGTCGCTTCGCAGCGAGGTCGAACGAGGCGCGTGTGCGCGTACTGGGCTCGAAGAACAGATTGGCGACAGTTCGGCCTTGCAGTGCGCGGGAGCGGACTACCCGCGTGCCGGACGGGCTGAGAAAGGACTCGGCGCGGTCCATGAGCTCGGTAAGCTGGTCTCGCGTGAGGCCACGGAGGGTTAGCAGGTGTCGCAATCGACCCTTGCCGGTCAATTGCAACTCGCTCTCATCCGGGACGGTAGGGCGATCGAAGAGTTCGGTGACGGACATGGCGACGAGAGTTTACTCCGTCGCTGCGGTGTTTGTGTAACGTCCTGAGCTCGACCCGGCCTGCTCTTCCAGCCAGCGTTCTGCGATTACCACCGCAGCCGCGGCATCCACAGCCTTCTTGTACACACGGCCGCGGAGTCCCTGTTGGCGTTGTTTTCCGAGGCGGGCGCTGGCTTCAAGGGAGGAATAACGTTCGTCGACGGTCTCGACGGCCAGTCCGAAGCGATCCAGCTCGGCAACGAACTGCAGCACAGCGGTGGTTATTGCCGAACTACTGCCGTCTGCACGCGTTGGCAGACCGACGATCAGGCGATGCGGTCGCCATTCGCTGATCAGGCGCTCGATACCTGCCCAATCCGGGCCGGATGGGCCGTTGCTGACGGTACCCAACGGGCTCGCGGAGCCGCTAATCGGCTGCCCGACCGCCGCACCGATGCGCCGCAGGCCAAAGTCAAATGCCAGTACGGTCGTCGCCGACGCGGTTTCAGGCGTGGCCGGCATGCGGTGACATGCGGTTGATATCGATGCCGAGTATTTCGGCCGCTGACAGCCAGCGTTGCGGGAACGGCACGTCGAAAATGATTTCCGGCGATGCCGGCACACTTAGCCAGGTATTGGCCAGCATCTCCGCTTCGAGCTGCCCGGGCTCCCATCCCGCGTAGCCGAGTGCCACCAGGGACTTGCTGGGTCCCGCACCGGTGGCGATGGCGTCCAGGATATCGCGTGACAGCGTCAACTGAACGTCGCTCGAGACCGCCACGGAACTTTCGTAATGGCCGCCCGGTTGGTGCAGGACAAAGCCCCGCTCGCGGGCAACAGGCCCGCCATCGAGTACCGGATTGCGTCCCGCTGCCTCGTCCGTCGGGCGCACTTCGAGTTGCTCGAAAAGTCCGCCCAGGCTCAAATTTGTCGGGCGGTTGATGACAATGCCCAGCGCGCCGTCCGCGTTGTGCTCACAGATCAGGGTCACCGTGCTGCTGAAATTCGGGTCGGCCATGCCCGGCATCGCGATCAGCAGCTGGTTATTGAGAGAACCCTCAATTTGCTTCTGGCTTTGTTTTGAACTCTGCATCTGGCTTCGCGAGGCTTCTTCCGCGTCCCTTGTTTCCTGCCACCGGGTTTCAGGCATGGGTTTATGGCCACTAGTATCCGGCCTGCAGTGGCTGTGTACAACCGCCCTGGCAGATGAGCCGAAGTCCGGCAGGCTGCTAGGGCAGTGCGGTCCGGCTGCCGGCAGCGGCTGTCGCGGCATCGACCTTGCGGAATTCCCATTTATAGGCAAAGCGAAGCTGGTCGTAATCGACCCGCAGGGACTCCGGGAACGGGTCGAATGGCGCGGCGTGCTGCAATATGCTGATCGCCGCCTGGTCCAGCACTTGAGAGCCCGAGGAGCGGCGTACGATGACCTCGTGAAGCTGCCCCGATGCGTCGATGGTTACCTCCAGCGTCGGGCTGCCAGTGTGACCGCGCAATACCGCTTCTTCCGGGAAGTACTTGACCCCCGTCGCCTCGATCTTGCGTTTCCAGCGATCCAGATAACCCGCAACCTTGGATTCCCGGGTATCGACGCTGGTAACGAGTTGGCGCGGGTTGTCATCGTGAATGAGCGGATTTGCCTCGTCCTCTTGCGGCAGTGGCAAGGTGACTTCGGCGCCGGACTCGAGCGCAATGGCGGTCGCGCTTTCCTGCATCGGCTCCTCCCGCGGTTGCTCGGCGACGCGAGTGTCCGTTTCGCTGCGGCTCGTCAGAAGCTGGTCGGCCGCTTGCCGTTCGGTTTGTGCATCCAGCAGGCGGGTGCCATCCGTGGTGCCAGGATTGTCGAAGGGCATGTTGCTTTCGGGCTCAGCACTCGGGCGTACCTGCTCGCGGGTGTTGCCACTGCCCTGCTGACTCGACTGCGCCAGGTAGTCGGCGTCCTCCGGTTCGGCCATGGAGCGTTCCGGATTCGCGACGATAGTCACTTCGAGCGATATGGCCTCGCGCGATTCACCGCCCAGTACCGCGTTAAAGGTGATGCCGATGATCAGGATGCCGTGCACGAGGGCCGCAAGAAACAGCATCGGCGGCAGACGATCCGGATGGTCGCCCGGGTCGAGGCCCAGCCGGTCCGGCTCCTCCACCGCGTCGATTTCTGCAAAAGCATTTGTCATAGCAGCTGTATCAGGCATTGAAAGTATGACGCTGGCCGCCCCGGAAATGGGATCATGGCTATTGTGGCACAGGCTTTGCGCGGCTCGATTCAGCATTCTACCGCCTGCAGGCCGCCTGCAATGCGACCCAGGTCACCCTGCCACCTGGCTATCCCCGAGCTCTGCTGACTCGGGCCGGCAGCGGCGCCAGGGACCAGCCAGGATCGAGCCAGGACAGAGTCAGGCCAGGCGCTTCTCGATGGCGTCGAACATCGTTCCGGCAATATTCAGCCCGAAGAGGGTATCCAGCTCGCGTATGCCGGTCGGGCTGGTGATATTGATCTCGGTGAGGTAGTCGCCAATGACGTCGATCCCGGCGAAAAGCACGCCGCGATCCCGCAGTGTCGGACCGACTTGCGCGCAGATCCACTGGTCGCGCTCGCTAAGGGGCCGACCTTCACCGGTCGCTCCCATAACGAGATTACCGCGATTGTCGTCGGCGGGCGGTATACGTGCGAGCGAGCAGGGCACCGCTTCGCCGTCGATCAGCAAAATGCGTTTGTCGCCCGCGCTTATTTCCGGGATGAAGACCTGGGCGAGGGCGAATCGCCGGCCATTCTCGGTCAGGGTCTCGATGATGACGTTGGCATTGTTATCGCCCTGGCGAACGACAAAAATTGACCGTCCTCCCATGCCGTCGAGCGGCTTTAAGACGATACGCCCGTGATCGGCAAGAAACCGTTTGAATTCCGCCTTGTCGCGGGAAATAAGAGTCAGTGGCGCGCACTGTGGAAACCAGGCTGTGTAAGCCTTCTCGTTCATATCACGGAGGCTTTGCGGCTTGTTTACGATGAGTGTGCCCTGCGCCTCCGCGCGCTCGAGGATGTAGGTCGTATAGATGTACTCCATGTCGAAAGGCGGGTCCTTGCGCATGAGGATTACATCCAGATCCGCAAGCCGTATCTCCCGTGGCTCCGCGAGCGAAAACCAGTCGTGCGGGTCATCACGCACGGAGAGCTGGCGCGAACGGGCCAGCGCGACACCACCGAGCAGGCCGAGGTCGCCCTGCAGCATATAGTGAATCTCCAGCGCGCGACGTTGGGCTTCGAGCAGCATCGCAAGCGTGCTGTCCTTCTTGGGCACAATCGACTGTATCGGGTCCATGACCACGCCGAGGCGATAGGATTTTGGCGGCATAGGTGTCTCGTCTTCTCTCACTGCAGGTCAGGCAGGCGGCGCGCACACGCCCTGCACAGGTCGCATGGAAATCGCGAATGGCGGCACTATACCCTGCGCGGAACGTCCACCGGGAGCCTCCGGAGGTGATTTCCGGTGCACTCCTCAGACATCCTGACGATCGGCCCGAAAAACGAATAAAATCAGTAAACTTGTGTCCTGTGGTGGGGTTCGTGGCAGCCCCATGGTCAATATGGTACAAGTCGCGTTGCCCGGAGATTGACCGGCAATCCCGTGTGCCGGTCGCGCGTTGTCCGGTCGCGCTTTGTGAGGAAACCCAGTGTCAAAAAATGCACCTCGAAGTTTGAACGGACTCAAGATCCTGGTTGTGGATGACAGCAAGACGATCCGCCGTACCGCGGAGACCTTGCTCACCAAAGAAGGCTGCCAGGTGTTCACCGCGATCGATGGATTCGATGCGCTGTCGAAGATCGCGGACCACCAGCCCGATCTTATTTTTGTCGACATCATGATGCCGCGGCTCGACGGCTACCAGACCTGTTCGTTAATCAAGCACAACAAGGTATTTCGTGGTACGCCGGTCATCATGCTGTCCAGCAAGGACGGCCTGTTCGATCGTGCGCGGGGCCGTATCGTCGGCTCGGAGCAGTATCTGACCAAGCCGTTTACCAAAGACGAACTGCTTGGCGCCATTTCCAGCCAGATCAACTGAGGTACAGGGAATGTCAGTAATTCTGATCGTGGACGATTCGCCGACTGAACTGCATCTTTTCCAGAACATGCTTGAGAAGAACGGCTTCCGTACGCTTGTTGCAGACAGCGGCGAAGAAGGTATCCGGCAGGCACAGAAAGCGCATCCGGACTGTATCCTGATGGATGTCGTCATGCCGGGCATGAACGGCTTTCAGGCTACCCGCAAACTGACCCGGGATCCGGCAACGGCGCGCATTCCGGTCATCATGATTACCACCAAGGATCAGGAGACCGACAAGATTTGGGGCATGCGCCAGGGCGCGGTGGAATACCTTGTAAAACCGGTGGCCGAAAAGGACCTGGTGGCGAGAATAAACGCGGTTATGGCCGGCTGAATGAACAACGCCGTCGATCTTACGAGCCTGGTCGAGCAACCATTCGACCTGTTGCAGGAACTCGAACGCCGCAGTCGCGCGGCCTTTGCCGGCAAGGGTAGCGGCGGTCTGCCCGCGGAATGGGTCGGCGTCGGCTTTCGCATCGGCGACGAGCAATTTGTCGCCAGTCGCCGGGAAGTACGGGAAGTGCTCATGTTGCCGGAATCGATGACGCGAGTTCCCGGTGCCAAGCGCTGGGTTCTCGGCATCGCCAATCTGCGCGGGCATTTGCTGCCGCTGATCGATCTCAAGATGCTGCTCGGCAGCGGCCGAACGTCATTGCGGCGCTCAACACGCGTAATATCGGTGAATCACCGTGAGGTTCCCGCGGGACTCGTCGTCGACGAAGTGCTCGGGTTTCGGCGCTTCATGGACAGTGAATTCAAAGATAAATGGCTGCCGACGGTGGTCCGTTGCGATCGCTTTCTGAAAGGTGCTTATCAGCGCGGTCACGACAGCTGGCCGGTCTTCGGCCTTTATGAGCTGGTTGAAAGCAGCTCGTTTCTCCAGGCCGCTGCAGAATGATGCAGCGGGCGTACCAACCAAGCAGATGATGCAAAGCCATGGTTAATACTACCGACAAGACCTCCGCGTTCACGCTTCTTGCTGTGCTGACGGCGCTGATTCTGGCGGCCGCCTGCGTTGTCCTGTATGTCCAGTGGAGCGCAAGTTCCGCGGCAAGTCAGTCGGTGTCCGGATCCGCGGCCCTGTCGCAGGCGCTTGCCCTGCATGCGACCGGCGCGCTGGGTGGCGACTCAGAGGATTTTGCACGTCTCGAGAACGATGTCATGCGTCTTGCAGATCTGCGCCAGTCGGCAGGAGATGGGGCACTACCGGGCAGCGCCGGTGCATGGACGAATCTGGAACAACAGGCGCGTGGCATTCTTGCCAGCCGCGGCGATACCGAATCCATTAGCAGTGCGACTGATGCGGTCGCAGCGCGTATGCCGGAGCTGCTGAGCGCATCGGATACGCTTTTTGAACTGACCGGCGCATCGGCCGACATCGAAGAATTCCAGCAGCGCGCTATCCGCCTGCGCCAGTCACTGAACGGACTGTCGCACAACCCGGATCCACAGACAGCGGCGGCCGCGATGTCGGCCGACCTGGATTACCTGCGACAGGTGACCAATGCATTGTCCGGCGAGGAGACTGAATTGGATATCGCAGCGCTGCCGGCAGCCGACCGCGACACTGCTTTGGCACCACTCGTTGCTGCGCTGGCCGATATCGAGGAGGCAACTGCGCGCGCGCTCCAGGCAGCAGCAAACCTCGACAATCCGGCGGCCACTCTCGATTCGCTGGTAAATTCGGCAAACCAAATTTACGCCGCCGCGGAGAACGAGTCGGCTGCGAGTACCGGGGAGACGGGCTTTCTCGCGAATCCGTTGTTACCCCTGTTGCTGGTCGGCGGTGCTTTGTTGTTGCTTGCGATTCTCGCCTGGATGCATTCGCGCACGGCTCATTTTGAGCGGGCGTCCCAGGAACAGGCGGAACAGAACGATCGCAATCAACAGGCGATCCTGCGCTTGCTGGATGAGCTCGGCAGTCTTGCCGACGGTGATCTGACAGTCGAAGCGACCGTTACCGAAGATATCACCGGTGCGATCGCCGATTCGATCAACTACGCGATCGAAAAACTGCGTGAGCTCGTTGCAACGATCAATGAAACCGCGATTATGGTGGATTCAGCAGCCAAACAGACCGAAAGCACGGCCGTACACATGGCGCGAGCTGCCGACAACCAGAATCGTGAGATTCGCGCGGCCACAGAATCGATCATGTCCATGGCGTCTTCCATCGAGGAAGTATCCGGTAACGCAGAACGTTCGTCGGATGTCGCCCGTCATTCGGTGGAAGTCGCGCACAAGGGCGGCGAAGCGGTGCGGCGCACAATCGACGGCATGAATGCGATTCGCGAAACGATCCAGGACACGTCGAAGCGCATCAAGCGACTTGGAGAAAGCTCGCAGGAAATCGGCAATATTGTTGAGCTGATTAACGATATTGCCGAGCAGACAAACATCCTGGCGCTAAATGCTTCTATACAGGCATCGATGGCCGGTGAGGCGGGACGCGGCTTCGCGGTCGTTGCCGACGAAGTGCAGCGTCTTGCGGAACGCTCGACCAACGCGACCAAGCAGATTGAAGTTCTCGTACGTACCATTCAGTCTGATACGAACGAAGCGGTAGTATCCATGGAGCGCAGCACCACGGACGTCGTCGGCGGTGCACTGCTTGCGGAGAATGCCGGTGCCGCACTTGACGAAATCGAGCAGGTTTCGAACCAGATTGCGAGCCTCGTACAGAATATTTCCGGCTCGGCACGTGAACAGGCCAGCGCAGCGGCCGACGTTACCCGCCGTACCAATAAGCTGAAACAGATCAGCGACCAGACCGGCAAGGCGACAACGGCGACCGCGTCCGCTATTTCCAAATTGTCCGTACTGGCATCGCAACTGCGCCAGACGGTTGCCGGATTCACCTTGCCGAACTCGGCATTCGAGTCGAGCGCTTTGTCGGGCAGATCGGTAGCGGAACGTGCGCAGAAGCCCAGAGACACCGCATCAGGCTGACGGGAACGATGACCAGCGATTCGGGAATTCAGGAACGGCCAGACGAAAGTGGCACCTTCGAAGCGGCGGCCAGCGCACTCGCCATTGTCAGCCAGGAGTTGCTGGAGACGATTCGCACGGCGCACGTAGCCCTTGAAGGCGTGCTCGAGGGTCGTGGCGGATCCGCCGGGCTCGTTCAGTGCGGTGAGCTCTTGCATCAGGCGCGCGGCGTATTGCGCCTGACTGAAACCTACGGCGCCGCGCTGCTGGCCGAGGAAATGGAGCACGTCTGCGCGTACCTCGCGAAGTTACGGGCCGGCAAGGGTCGCGAGGACGGGCTCGATGCGCTGACGCGCGCAATGGTGCAATTGCCAATCTACATCGAACGCCTGCTGGGCGGCGGACGCGATATCGCATTGGTGTTGCTGCCGATGCTGAACGACCTGCGCGCAGCGCGCGGCAGGCCGTTGCTTTCCGAGGGCACGTTACTACTTCTCAACCTGTCACCGTCGCTGCGCGCGGATGGCAAGGAGTTGCGCGAGACGATCGGCGACGACCCTGTCATGGTTGCGAGCCGCTTGCGGCCGAAGTTTCAGCTGGCGTTGCTCGGCTGGATTCAGGGCGGCGACTCGAAACGACACCTCGAATCGCTGTCCGGAGTGGTTGCCGCCCTGGAGACAGCCGCAACCCGTAATGACATGCACCAGCTCTGGTGGGTGCTGGGCGGCGTGCTGGAATCGTTGCAAAACGGCGGCCTGGAGACCTCGGTCGCGCTGAAGCGCTTGCTGGGACAGGCCGATCGCCGCATCAAGTTGCTGATCGACGAAGGGCCGGATTCGTTTGATTCGCACCCGGTCACCGACCTGTTGAACAATCTTCTTTATTACGTGGCGCGTTCCGGCAAACCCGGCGAGCGCATCAGTCAGATTCGCGCGGCATTCAACCTGTCCGAGCTGTTGCCCGGCGACGAGCAGGTCGAGCATGCCCGCGAGAGCCTGTCGGCTCCCAGCGTCAAGTTGATGAAGACGGTGGCGGCCGCCATCAAGGAAGATCTGGGTCGGGTGAAGGACGTACTGGATATCTACGTTCGCACCGGCATGAACAAGTCTTCGGAACTCGTGCCGCAACTCGACCTTCTGAAAAAGATCAGCGATACGCTTGGCGTTCTCGGTCTCGGCGAATTGCGCGGCGATATTGACGGCGAGATCGAGCGCCTGAAAACCGTTGTCGCGCGCGGCGGTGCTACAAACGAGCAAACCATCGTCGAGATTGCCTCGACGTTGCTCAGGGTTGAAGATCGCCTCGATCAGCATCTCGTTCGCATGATCGTACCTCAGGACCCGTCATCGCCGGGCGACAAGAAGCAGCTCCCGTCTGAAGACGATGCGGAGTACAAGCAGGTTGCCGAAGCAGTAATGCGCGAGAGCATTATCAATCTCGCGCGTATCAAGGAGACGTTCAGCCAACGCCTTTCAGCGGCTGGCAACTCCCAGGGCATAGACAGCGTTCCCGGGCTCGTTCGTGGCATCAAGGCCGGCCTGATGATGCTGAACAAGAATCGCGCGGTCGAGGTGCTCGATCGGATCGGTAACCTGATCACGCTGACCTTGCGCGGGGGCGGCCCGGGCCGATTGCAACAAAAGGAAATGGACCGCCTCGCGGACGCCATCGTCAGCGTTGAGTACTACATGGAGACCGTCAAGGCCGGCCGGCGAGAGCCTGAGTACATGCTGGACAATGCCGAAACCTGCCTGGCGGTGCTGGCCGATCTCGAAAAACGGCTTGCGCGAGACAAGGACGAGCAACCGTCCGCAACCCGCGCTGTCCGGGTGTCCAGGGAGGAGTTTGATGCCAGAGCGGCGGGACAGCACGCAGACTCGGCAAGATTGCAGCAAACCGAAGTCATTCCGATGCCGGTCATCGCGGCGCACGCGGAGCACCTCGACCCCGAGCTCCTCGAACTGTTCATCGAGGAAGCGAAAGAAGAAATCGGCACAATCCGGACCAACCTGCCGCAATGGGCCGAGTCGCCGGACGACATGGAGACGCTTATCACCGTTCGGCGGTCTTTCCACACGCTGAAGGGCAGTGGTCGCATGGTCGGCGCCGAGCGTATCGGGGAATACTGCTGGTCTATTGAAAACCTTCTCAACCGCTTGATCAATCGTACGCTGAGCCGCACGCCACCGATGGTGAAGTTCATCCTGGATGCCGCGAAGGTGGTTCCGGAACTCGTGGAGCAGCTCGAAGTCGGTACCGAGCCTGAATCGGACGTCAATTTGCTGATGGCTCGTGCCAGCGCATTCGCCGAAGCAGATCCCAACGCGGCAGTCTTGACCCTGGCGACGCCAGAGGGAGTCAGCACAGACGTAGAAGTGACAGCGCTCGAAATGGACCCGGTGTTGCTGGACATTTTCTCCATGGAGACCGACGGTCATCTCAAGGTCGTCCTTGAATACCTGGCGAACTGCGAGGGACATCGGCCACCGTTTGCGGTTACCGACAAGCTGCATCGTGCCTGTCACACGCTGCACGGCAGCGCCAACATGGCGAATGTCGAACGTGGCGTTGCGGTAGCGGGTGCGCTGAACCGCTATATTCGGCGCGCGCAGGACTATAACGTCGGCCTCGATTCAGAGGGTTTAGGTGCCGTGCGGGACGCCGTCGACGCCATACACGCCATTGTCGCCGATATCAACCAGCCGCAGCGTGAGCGGGCAGACTACCTGATCCTGATCGATCAACTGACGGGTCTCACGAACGCAATCGAAGCACCGGTTGTCGAGGAGCGGGCCAGCGAAGAGCCCGTTGACGAGGCAACGACAGTGCCGTTCGACGTCGATGAGGAGGGCGATTACGACGCTGAAATTGCCGCGATCTTTTCCGAGGAAGCTGCCGAGATTCTCGAAGAAGCGGACCGGGCGCTGGCTTTGTGGAGCAAGGACAGGAGCCTTCGGGAACCGGCGGAGGAACTGAAACGGCATTTGCATACATTAAAGGGTGGTGCGCGCATGGCCGGCATTGCCGCGATGGGCAATCTGAGTCATGAGCTGGAAACCCTGTTGATCGGAATCGACGAAGGCCGCGTCGACGCATCGCCACGTATCGACGACCTGCTGCAGCAGAGCTTCGACGAACTGCATCGCATGCGTGACACGGTCATCACCGGCAAGAAGGTTACGCCCGCCAATGATCTCGAACGCATCATTCGCAAGGTAAATGCCGGCGAGGACGAGGCAGAGGAGCCGGCGGAGGAGCGCGAGGCAGCGCTCCCGCTCGAGGAAGACGTCGCGGTCGCATTCACTGCCGAGCTGGACGAGTCGGTCAGCATGGTTATTGTCGACGAGGCGGCCGACGAAGCAGTCGACGAGCACCTGGATGAACCGGTCAACGAACCGGTTGTGGAATCGCCTGAGTTGGCGACCGAATCCGCGACGGAAGACGCAATAATAGAAGAGGTGATCGAGGAACATCGGCTGGCTATTGTCGATGACTCGCCGGCGCAGGAAACGCCACTGTCCGATGAGCTCGAGGCGGCAACCGCCGGCAGCGAACCCGCTCTCGCCGACGATACCGCGGACGACCCGGCCGTTTCGCTCGAGGAGCCTGTACCTGAGCGTGTACCTGAACCAGTAGCCGACGAGCCGATACCCGAGCCCCCCGTCGAAGCCGCCGACGAGGTGGAGGACGTGCAGCTCGATGTGGCAGCAGCGCAGGGTGTGCCGCTCGAATCGATTGCGGAAGAGCGCCGCATGGCCCAGCGCGGCGCGGCCAGCGCGGAAGCCCGGCAGGAGTTCGCGCGGATCGACGCCGAGCTGCTTGAGGATCTGCTGAATGCGGCCGGCGAAATCAGTATTTATCATTCACGCCTGAGCCAGCAAATCACGTCGATCGAGTTCCATCTCGATGAGCTGGAGCAAACCGTCAGCCGCCTGCGGCAGCAGTTGCGTAAACTCGAAATCGAGACCGAGGCGCAGGTCACGCACGGCCATCAGGAAACCTACGTTTCGCGTGACTTCGATCCGCTGGAGATGGATCGCTATTCCAATATTCAGCAACTGTCGCGAGCTCTCGCCGAGTCGGCGAACGACATGGGCAGCCTCAAGGATCTCATGCGCACGCTGACTTCCGACGCCGAGACCTTGCTCGTGCAACAGTCGCGCGTGACGGCGGAATTGCAGGATGGCCTCATGCGTACGCGCATGGTGCCGTTCCAGCGTCATGTGCCGCGGCTGACGCGTCTCGTGCGGCAGGTCGCCGGTGAAACCGGCAAACGCGCGGAACTCGCGGTCGAAGGCGCAGCGGGCGAACTTGATCGACAGGTGCTCGACAAGATGCTGCCGCCGTTCGAGCACATGGTGCGCAACGCCGTGATTCACGGCATCGAAAAACCCGAGCAACGGCAGGCGAACGGCAAACCGGCGACCGGCCGCATAACCATTCGCCTGCATCGTGAAGGCGCAGAGATGGTCATCGATGTTGCCGATGACGGAGCCGGACTGGATGTCAAGGCGATACGCCGCAAAGCGTATGAGAACGGCCTGTTGGCTGCCGACAGCAAGACCAGCGACGAAGAAATCATGCAGCTGATCCTGACGCCGGGCTTCAGCACTGCGACGCAGGTGACGCAGTCAGCCGGTCGCGGTGTCGGCATGGATGTCGTGGCCAATGAGGTCAAAAAACTCGGTGGTTCGCTGCATATTTCGTCGGTCATCGGCCAGGGCACCAACTTTACCGTGCGCCTGCCGTTCACACTGGCGATCACCCAGGCGCTGATTGTGCGCACCGGGGAAGAAGTTTACGCGCTGCCTTTGCCGACGGTCGAGGGCGTGGCCCGCATCGGACGCGCCGATCTCGAGAGCATGCTCAACCAGAGTGACCCCGGTTATGAGTACGGGGAACAGACTTACCGATTTCGCCATCTGGGGCTCTACCTCGGGGGGCAGCCTGCCAAGCTGCCTGACGACGATTCCTACGTATCGATCATCCTGGTGCGCGCGGGAGAGTACTCGGCGGCGATCCTGACCGACGAGATGCTTGCCAGTCGCGAAATCGTGGTCAAGTCAGTAGGACCGCAGCTGACCGGGATCCGCGGCATTTCCGGCGCGACGATTCTGGGTGACGGCAGCATCGTGCTGATTCTCGACATCAATGCACTGGTCCGAACGGGCGCGCCGATGGTGGAACTGAAGGGTGCTACGCCGGCGCCGGTCGATGTGCGGCCGCTGGCTCTCGTCGTCGACGATTCCATCACCGTCCGGCGCGTCATGGAACGTTTCCTGCTGCGTAACGGAATGCGCGTGGTAACGGCCAAAGACGGCCTGGATGCGATCAGTGCGATGTCCGATGCCAAACCGGACATCATCCTGCTGGATATCGAAATGCCGCGCATGGACGGCTATGAGTTTGCCACCCACGTGCGTAATGACGAACGCATCGCCGACGTGCCGATTATCATGATTACCTCGAGAGTCGGTGACAAACATCGCGCGCGGGCCATCGAGATTGGCGTCAACGACTACCTCGGCAAGCCCTACCAGGATTCGCAGTTGCTCGAATCGATTCAACGGCTGCTGGAAGAACGCGGGATCAATCTGCAGTGAGCGCCGATACCGAAGAGCTCTACAGTTTGCTGGTGCCGCTTGCGGAAGATCGCCTGATCGTGCCACGTGCCTGCGTCGCCGAGGTCGTGCGCTTTACCACGCCAGAACGAGCGGATGGCAGCAAGGACTGGATGCTGGGTACGGTCAACTGGAACGGCCGTGCACTGCCGGTCGTCTCGTTCGAAGGCGCTATCGGCAAGGAACTGCCCGCGACCAGCGGACGGACGCGGATTGTCGTCTTTTATTCCAGCACCGGCCAGGTCCGGACCGGCTACTTCGGCGTCCTGACCCAGGGGTTTCCACAGTTGGTGCGCGTTAATCGCGCGGTATTGAAACTCGATGCGACATCCGGCTGGCCGGAAGGCGCACCGGTTCTGTGCCGCGTGAAAATGATCAATGAATACCCCCTGGTTCCGCACCTGGAAGCCCTCGAGCGCATGATCGTTGCCGAGTCACTGCAGGCCTGACGCGTTACGCGAGGTCTCCCCAGCGGGCTTGCAAGACCGCAATTGCTGCGATGGCTGCGGTCTCGGTACGAAGAATGCGCGGACCGAGGGAACAGGTCTCGAAACCCGCTGCAGTCGCTGCGCCGATTTCGTTTTGGCTAAAGCCACCCTCGGGACCGATCAGCAACATAACGCAACGTGTCACCGGCTGCAGCGACGCCAACGGCGAGGCGGCCGTCGGATGCAAGGCAATTCGCCTGTAGCCATCCTGCACAAGTTGCTGTCGCCACTCGTTGAACTGAACGGGAGTATTGATGACGGGCGGAACAGTGCGACCGCATTGTTCGCAAGCGCTTTGCGCAATTTTCCTCCAGTGGGCGGTGCGCTTGTCGCGTTTTGCGGCATCATCCAGGCGCACGACTGAAAATTCAGTCAGCACAGGTGTCAACCGGGACACGCCCAACTCCGTTGCTTTTTGCACCACGGTGTCCATGCGCTCGCCACGCGAGACGCCCTGCACCAGGTGCAGGGCCAGCGGCGACTCGACCGTGGGGAAAACATGAGCGTCAACGCGAACTGCGACACCATGCCTTGATACCGTGACGATCACCGCCGCAAACTCGCCGCCCTTGCCATTAAACAATGTCAATGCGTCCATCGGTTTCAGGCGCAGCACCCGATTGACGTAGTGTGATTGTTCAACCGGCAAAATAAGTTGCACGCCACTCTGCAACGTCTCATCGACATACACACGATGGGTGCCGGGTTGCCTCAATTCAGTTGTACCTTCTTCAGTGTTCGCAAAAACGACGGGATCCGGGATGCGCTATCGTTGACATTACACCTACTCAGGATTGACCATGTCAAAGGCTGTTGCCCAAGACGTCGTTTCGCTTAAGGTATGTAAAATCTTGTCCGAGCATGCTGCGCAGGTATACACGATAAGCCCCGGCGCCGGCCTGTTGCGGCCGGCGGTGCAGTGCCCCTCACCCAACCAGGACGATCGGCCGAACGGTGCACAGCCTGAACTGCTTGTCATTCACAGTATCAGTCTGCCGCCCGGCGACTTCGGGGGACCTTACATCGAGCAATTTTTTACCAATTGCATCGATTCGGAGGCGCATGCGTATTTCAGCGAGATTCGTGAACTGCAGGTTTCGGCACATCTCCTGATTCGGCGCGACGGCGCTTTGATCCAGTTTGTGCCGTTCGGTCGGCGCGCGTGGCATGCAGGCGAGTCAACGTTCCGCGGGCGCTCGCGTTGCAACGACTTCTCGATTGGCATTGAACTCGAAGGGGAGGACGAAACACCCTACGAGGACAATCAGTATGCGGTCCTCACAGCCGTAATCGACACGCTCATAGGCAGCTATCCAGGGCTCTCCCCCCGATCGATCGCCGGGCATTGCGACATCGCGCCGCGCCGCAAAACCGATCCTGGCCCTGCATTCGACTGGTTGCGTCTGTATGATGATTTATCGGCAAGAAAGGCAGCAAGGACAGACCGGACCCAATGAAACTGATCGCCCTTTTAATAGCGCTTGCCGTCGAACGACTGGCAACCCATCTGTTTCATATGCGCGAACTGCGCTGGCTCGATCGCGTTCTCGATGCCGGCTTCATCCAGATTTCCCGGCTCGACAATTGGCCGCCGATTTTGCCGATTGCTGTGCTGGTTTTCATTCTGGTCCTGCCTGTATTGCTCGTATGGATGAGCCTTGGCGATGCCTTATTCAGCTTCCCATACCTTATTTTCGCAATCTTCGTGCTGTTTTTTTCCTTCGGTCCGCAAGACATTGCAGAAGAGGTCGACGATTATTGCGCGGCCTTGTCGAGCGACGATAGTGAGGAGGTGCGCGCCACTGCCAAAACGCTTCTTGAACACGATCCGCCTGATATTACGGAGGAACGCAATCGCCAGGTAGAAGAGGCAGTCTGTGTACAGGCAAACAATCGACTGTTCGCCGTCATTTTCTGGTTCGTGCTGCTTGGCCCGGTGGGTGCATGGGCTTATCGCGTCACCGATCTGACTCGTCGACGCGCGGTTTTCGCGGCCGCGCGTGATCCGGGAAGTGAATCGCCGGCATCGCAGGTGGTCGCCGCCACCGAGGCCCTACACGGTTGGCTGGCCTGGATCCCGGCACGTCTCACGGCGATCGGTTATGCATTGGCCGGCAGTTTCGACGATGCCTGGTCTGCGTGGCGGTCGTCGTCATACCCGGCCGGCAGGCTGTCGCGGGAAGTGTCCGAAGGTTTGCTGGCGCGCGTCGGTGTCGGGGCCCTGGCAATCCTGCCGGTCGCCGACGAGGATGACGCCGAACGGGGCATTCGCGGTGCCACTGCAGCCAAGCGTCTTGTGCTTCGCGCCCTTTTTATCTGGGCAGCAGTAATCGCCGCCATGACACTGTATGGCTGGTCCGTGTAGCCGGCAGGCATCGACATCGTTGAAATTCGGTTGGATAACGGCACTCGTCCTGTTCGTCCTGCCCGCAACGCTGCCGAGCGAGTCGACCCATGCACCGGAACAGGTGGAGTCTCCCGGGCTGCGCATCGTCACGCTGGCACCGCACCTCGCGGAACTGCTGTTCGCCGTTGGCGCAGGGCATATGCTGGTGGGCGTCAGTGCCTACACCGACTATCCGGAGGCCACGGCCACATTGCCCGTTATCGGTGACGCATTCGCAATCGACCAGGAGCGACTGGCGATGCTCGAACCTGACCTTTTGCTGGCCTGGAAGAGCGGCACGCCCGCCAACGTAATTGACCGGATCGCGGCACGCGGTTATCGCATAGAAACCATCGAGACACGCGGATTGCAGGAAATTGCGACTGCGCTGGAACGTATTGGTGCACTGACGGGCCGGCAACAACAGGCCGCACAGGTTGCGAACGCGTTTCGCGCGGCCCTGCAGTTACTTGAAGAGCAGAATCGTGGCGCCGCCCCGGTACGCGTTTTCTACCAGGTGTCGGACCGACCGCTGTATACCGTCAACGGTGCGCACTACGTCAGTGAACTCATCGACATTTGCGGTGGCAATAACGTTTTTGCCGGCCTGAACGACCTGGCGCCATTGGTTGATGTCGAAGCCGTACTGGCACGAAATCCGGAAGTGTTGCTTGCCAGTGACGACAACAGGAAAGATGCCTTCGCCGTATGGGGACGGTGGCCCGAATTGTCCGCCAATCGCTACGGCAATCATTTTTTCCTCCCGGCAAATGAAATGGGCCGGGCAACTCCGCGACTGTTAGAGGCAGGTGAAAGCCTGTGCCGTACGCTCGACCTGGCGCGCGCGAATCGTACCGCATGGATTTTAAATCGCCCGTGATACGGGCTCCTACGGCGGTTCTATTGCCATCTGTAGGTTCGGTTCGCCACGAACAGAACCACCGTAGGAGCCCGCCCCGCGGGCGAATAAGAAAAGTCTGGTCGTTGCCGCATTCGCCCGCAGGGCGGGCTCCTACAGGTGGCAATCGATGCGTTCCGGGTTATCCGCTATCTTTCAGCCGCTCGCGATCCCAGATCACTTCCTCTCCGCTTTCCGCGCGCGCCAGTCGTCTTGCGATAACAAACAACAGGTCCGACAGGCGGTTAAGGTACTGCAGCACCTCACTGCGCACCTCTTCTGCGTCGCCCAGCGCACACACGCAGCGCTCGGCACGACGCACGATGGTACGGGCCAGGTGACACGCCGCCGCGGCCTGGCCCCCGCCGGGCAGGATGAAGTCCTTGAGCGGCGGCAGCACCGTGTTGAACGCGTCAAGCTGTTGTTCCAACCGTAAAACGAATGCCTGCTCGATTGCCTTGTGGCCGGGTATGCACAGTTCTCCGCCCAGGTCGAACAGGTCGTGCTGGACTTCCGTGAGGCAGTGTCGAATATCGTCGGGTACCGAAGCGCATGCCAGGACCATGCCGATGGTACTGTTGGCCTCGTCAACCGTGCCGTATGCCTCCACGCGCAAACTGCTCTTGGCAACGCGGTTGCCATCCCCCAGCCCGGTCGTGCCGTCGTCACCGGTGCGCGTATATATTTTGCTCAGGCGATTACCCATCGACGCTTACTGCCAGCTGTACCCGAGGTCGAGAAAGAAGCTCCGCTCCTGCATGCGAAAGCCCGCCGCTGTTTCGTAGTCACGGTCGAAAAGGTTCTCGATGCGTGCGTTGAGGCGCCACTGTTCGGCGAGTGCCAGTTGCCCGGTCAGGTTGGCCAGTACATAGCCCGGTAAGTGGATGCCGCCCACGTCGTCGCGATCGCCACTGGCAAGAAGCGAAAATCCCAGCCGGTGTTTTCCGAGGTCTTTCTGTAGATTTACGGTCATGCTTTCCTCGGCGCGCCGCACCAGGCGCACATTCTCGATTGCATTGTCGGCCGATTGACGGACGACGCTGCTGCGAACAGAAAAACCTTCGCCACGATATTCCCAGCCGAGCTCGGCGCCGCGTATTTCCGCCCTGCCAATATTACGCAATTCGAAGGTGGACAGGTCGAATTCGATCATGTCATCGATGTCTTTTCGATACAGTTCGAAATCAAACGTATGCCGCGAGTCCGGACGATAGCGCAGCGCGACCTGGGCTTCGTCAGCCACCTCGGGTGCGAGATCCGGTCGGCCGCCAAAGCCGAAACGGTCCGTGGCATCCGGCGCGCGAAAGGCGTGCCCAAGACCCGCGTTGAGCGTCCAGCGCTCACCCAGCGAGCGCGAGTATTCCGCGTTCCAGGTGAAATGGCTGCCGAAGGAATCGTGATCCGAGAGGCGCGCCGCGACAAACGTTCGATGCACGCCCCGGCTCCATTGGTCCTCAATGAATAGAGCGCGTACGCGCGTATCCTCCTCGAACCCGGAGCCGAAAGACAGGGACGATGCGGTTTCGTCGACCAGGTAGATGCCGCCGACCCATTCATGGTTACCCGTTGGCAGTGAGACCTGCCAGTCGACGGCATAGCGTTTCGATTCGACGAAATCGGCCGACTGTTTTTGCTCGATCGAATCGTCGATATGACTCAGAACGAGCTTGCTCTGCACATCGTTTGGCAACGCTGTTTTCACTTCCAGCGCCGTGCTCGCAAGCCTGAAGTCCTGGTCCAGCGGCGCCAGAAAAAAGTCGAAATACTCATTGTTGCCGCTGGCCTGCCAGTGCCGCAGGGTCACGTAACTGGAAGCCAATCGCCGGCCCGCATGGATACTCGCCGACAGGTTGTCGTAACCGCGCGCGATCTCACTTTGTGTGCTGGATGAAAATCCGTCGGTATCCTGCCAGTTTACTGTCAAGCCAATGTTCATTGTCTCACTGCGACTGCCCGCCGAGACGAGGGCGGAGCGCGTGTCGAAACTCCCCGTGCCAACGGCACTCTCGAAATACCGCGCTTCGCCCTGACGTGTGATGATATTGACGACACCGCCAATGGCATCCGTTCCAAACAGGGCCGACCGCGCCCCCTTGACTATCTCAATGCGCTCAATGGTTTCAGGCGCAATGTGCTGTATGGCAGCGCCACCTATCGTGCCCGGATTAATGCGAACTCCGTCAATGAGCACCAGCGTGTGATTGCTGTCGGTGCCGCGCAGAAAAACCGACGTCGTTTGACCAGGGCCGCCGTTTCGCCCGATGTCGATACCGGCTTCGAAGCGCAGCAATTCCGCGAGATCGGCCGCCAGTGACTGCTCGATGTCCTGTCGAGTAATGACCGTGACGGGCACGATCGCGTTCTCAAGAGGAATCTCGGTGCGAGTCGCTGTAACGATGATTTGATCCCGTGGCACAGGTTCCGTCGCGGCCGTGCTGACAATCGGTAATGTTGGAATCAGGATTGCAATAAATGACAGTATCGGACGTGCCGCAGCGTGTGCAGTTTTCATATTGTCCCCTTGCGTGCCGCCCGCACGCGATCAGATGGTTCGACCGTTGCGAATGCCGGGAGGGCTGATGGGGACCGTTGCTGTGTCAAGGCACGTCCGAATCTACGCCCGCCGCGTCATTCACGTGTGCAACAGGCCGGTCTCCGGGCTGACGAGTGGATTACATGCCGTGCGGCGTGCATTCCAGTCCGTAGCGCCTTCCCGCGAACTGGAAAGCAGATGCTTTCGTTTCGCAGTGGCTCCGCCGGGCCAAGAGGCTGGCGGGGGCTACGGGTTGACTCGATCACCGTTGCGGGGGCAGCGCCGGAATGAGTCATTGCTGACTCCACCGGCTTCCCGTTCATCCGAAAAAATGCCTTTCCGGATTCACCTGATGTCGGGCGAACAATAGGCAGTGACCCGCAAACTGTCAAGCGAAGTGTGTCAGACCACACTTGTGTCGCGCACAGGCTGCAGCCATAGTTGCCGCTTTCGATTCGACCGCATTGCAGGAGCGGGGCAAGGAATGACAGTGGCGGCAAAGAAATCACCGGAACTGGAAACGGCGCTCGCCGCTGCCAGTGCAGCCGCGGCAATCAGCAGCCACTATTTCCGCGGAAATTTCGAGGTGCGCACGAAAGCGGATCGCACACCGGTGACGCAGGCCGATGTCGAATGCGAACAGGCAATCCGCAGGATCATCCTCGAACGGTTTCCGGACCACGGCTTTCTTGGGGAGGAAACCGGACAGACCGGATCGACTTCGGCAAACCTGTGGCTGGTCGACCCGATCGATGGCACCAAGGCATTCGTGCGCCAATACCCTTTCTTCTCCACGCAGATTGCACTTATGAGGGATGGACGACTGGTACTCGGCGTATCGAGCGGCAGCTTGTTCGACGAGTTGGCATGGGCCGAAACCGGTCGCGGGGCGTGGCTGAATGACAAACGATTGGCAGTCAGTGACATTAACGATCTTTCGCGCGCGGCGTTATCTACCGGCAATCTGAAAACGCTTGCGGCGTCGCCTGGCTGGACGCGCTTCGGCGATATCGTCACCGCTGTCGATCGCATTCGCGGCTACGGCGATTTCTACCATTACCATTTGTTAGCGGCCGGCAAGATCGATGCCGTGATCGAGTCCGATGTGGGCATTCTCGATATCGCCGCACTGGCTGTCATCGTCGCGGAGGCGGGAGGGATCTTCACGGACCTCGACGGCAATCCGCCAGGCCTCGCTACAACCTCGGTGCTGGCCGCCAATCCAGTTCTGCATCAGGAACTATTGGGTCGACTTAAGGGTTCCTGACCGGATTGCGCCGCAGCGACAAACAGTTGGTGACCCCGCCAGGGAACTGCTTCCATCGGCGTGCAATACAGATTGCTCAATCGCGATTCGCTCAGAATCTGCGCCGTGCCTCCCAGTTCCCAGCGACCGTCGCCGTACAAGAGCAGGCAGCGGTTCGCAAACCTTGCCGCAAGATTGACGTCATGCAAAGTGGCGATGATTGCAGCGCCCCGCGCGGCCGCGTTCGCGAACAAGCTCATGATCTGCAGCTGATGCTGCGGGTCGAGATGATTCGTGGGTTCGTCCAGCACATAGAGCTCGGGATTCTGGGTCAGCGCCTGGGCGATTGCGACACGTCGACGTTCGCCGCCGGATAGCGTGGCGATATCGCGATCGTTCAGCGAGGCCATGTCGACGCTCGCGAGGGCATCCATTGCGATCGCGCGGTCGGCCGTCGTTTCCCACTCCAGCGCAGGGATGTGCGGATGACGTCCCGCGAGCACCGTCTCAAGCACGGTCGCGGGAAAGAAATCCTCAGTGTCCTGCGGCAGCAAGGCTAAACTGCGTGCGATCTGCCGGCGGCTCATTCCTGTCAAAGCCGCACCCTGTAAGCGGATCGATCCGGTCGCCGGCCTGCGCAGTCCCGCAATGGTATGCAGGGTTAGCGTCTTGCCCGCGCCGTTCTGACCGAGGATGGCTAAAAATTCACCGCTTGCCACGGAGAGTTGCAGGGACTCGACCAGGGTTCGTCCGGGGACCGAGATTCCGAGGTTCAGGCATTCGAGCACTGGCACGGTAGAAGTCTGCATCGCGGCAGGGTAGCCCAGCTTTAAACGCAGCGAAAGAACGGCGGATCAGTCGGCCAGGCGCCTTGAACATCGTTCGAACGGGTCAGTCGTCAATAAATTCGGGTGGCCGGCGAACTCTGTCCGCCTGCTCGAAGGCGTAGGCGATCTCGATCAGGGCTCGCTCGCTGAACGCACCGCCGATGAACGATACGCCAACGGGAAGCCCTGATACGTAGCCTGACGGTACGGTTATGCTGGCGAATCCTGACACGGCGGCCAGCGACGAACTGTAGATGCTGTAGTGATCCCCGAGCACATGATCCGTCAGCCAGGCAGGTCCGTTCGACGGTGCGATCAAGGCATCGAGGCGGTGCTCCCGCAATGCATTGTCGATGCCTTCCTGTGCAATGCGCTTGCTCTCTGTGAGCGCTTCAAGATAGTCGACATCGGTCAGTTGGCCTTTTTGCTGCGCCAGTTCGAAAATCTCCTGCCCGAAAATCGGCATTACGCGTTCCGCGTTGGCGGAATTGAACTCGATGATTGCCTGCAACGATCGGACCGGCGCGTTCGATGCCGCGAGATAGTCGTTCAGATCTGCTTTGAACTCGTAGAGCAAAACTTCGTATTCGGCATCGCCGAGACCCTCTGTGTCGATCTCGACCGGGTCAACAATGACAGCTCCCTGCGCCTCGAGGCGTGCGATGCTCTCTTCGAAAATGTCGTCGATGCGTTGGTCGTGCCCGGCTCCCGAGTACGTTCGCAAAACGCCGATACGCCGGCCAGCTAATGCGTCCGGGTCAAGGTTCTCAGCATATGCCGGGACTACCGTGCCGCGCTGTACAGATGCCGGATCGGCCGGGTCAATGATCGCCATTGCCGTGAGCAGGATCGCGGCATCCCGTACGGTGCGCCCCATGGGGCCAGCCGTGTCCTGGCTGTGCGCGATCGGAATAATCCCGTCACGGCTGACCAGCCCGAGTGTCGGCTTGATGCCGACGACGCCGGTGATCGAAGCAGGGCAGATAACGGAACCGTCGGTTTCGGTGCCTATCGAAACTGTGACCAGGCTGGCGGCAACCGCAACGGCCGAGCCGCTCGACGAGCCGCAGGGATTGCGCCGCAGCTGGTAAGGATTGCGCGTCTGTCCGCCAATGCTGCTCCAGCCACTCGACGATTTTGTTGAGCGAAAATTTGCCCATTCGCTGAGATTGGTTTTGCCGAGAATGATGGCACCTGCATCACGCAATCGCGCGACCATAAAGGCGTCATCCGGTGCACGGTGTTCAGCAAGCGCCAGCGATCCGGCACTGGTGGCCATACGATCGCCGGTATCAATGTTGGCCTTGAGCAGGACAGGAATTCCGTGCAGGGGCCCGCGTGGGCCGGATGCAGCACGCTCGTTATCCAGGGCGTCGGCAATTGCCAATGCATCGGGATTTATTTCGAGGACAGCGCGGAGTTCAGGTCCCTGTCGATCCAGCGCGTCGATCCTGTCAAGGTAGAATTGCACGAGTTGCCGTGAGGTGAGGTCGCCGTTGTGCATCGACTCCTGCAGTGCGGTGATATCGCGTTCGACGTAGTCACGTTCGTCGACAGAAGCGCACGCACTTGCGAGCAGCGCAATTACCGGCACCAGCCAGCGTAATGAAATTCGCGTCATTGTCGCTCCACTTCGAATCGCTCACCCGGCAGCGAGACTAAGTCGGCCAAGCAACTCACGCAACTGGAGAAAAAAGAAAGCCCCGTGGCTTTCGCGACGAGGCAGAGGTGACTCTTATTATTATTAGTAGAGGTAACTGAAAATTCGGCAACCAGATACAGACGTATTTTTATTATTGGATCTGGATCGTTTTGTTTTTGTAATTATTGTTCTTCTGGCGTCTAAATCCTGTATGTATCGATTTTCCGGTGGCCGGTTCTCAGTTCCACTTCGCTTGGGCAAGCTGTACATAGCAAGTCCTATGCCAGCAGGTTGTTACCGTTTTCTTTTCAATAGCTTGCGACAAAACCTCACCCAGTCAGCTTAAGAATGAGCGGCATTTTGTAAAATAATCCGACGAGCTGCCAGGTAAATTATAAAATAGTATTTAAAAACCGATACTTATGAATATCCCGGTCGCAGTCTTGTCATGCCGAAGGGGTCTCGAAAGGGTCGGCTTCGGCTTCGGCGGCGAGAAAAAAGGCCGGATTATGTCCCCAAACGGCGACAGGTGTTACTGGTAGCGCCAACTGTCAAATTATTCGACAACCGTGCCGGCCTGCGCTCGTTCCAGCAGGCTGACCTGGCTGTAGAAGCGGCCATTACGTACCACCGCTACGACCTCAAGCGCATCGCTGATGCGTACCCTGGGATCGCCGGCCACGATGACCAGGTCTGCGAGGCTACCCGCTGCAATCCGCCCCAGCTCGCCCTGCAGGCCCAGGGCGGACGCGGCGTTGCTGCCGACCGCTTTCAGGACCCGGTCGCCGTCAAGACCGGCGGCTGCCAGCGCGCGCAGCTCCGCGTGCAAGGCCATGCCGGGGGGCAGTCCATTGGGTTTACTGCCGACCACCACCGTTGAGGTAGCTCCGGTCATATCCGGGACGCTCGAGAAACGCCGCGGACGCGTTTCGGGCTGTGCTGCGAGAGCAGCTTGTCGCGACTGCCGCAGTTGCGACATTCCCGGAGTCTCGGCATCGGCGAGGCCGGAGACCAGCGTCACGGGACCATTACCGGCGGCGATCGCCATATCTGCATAGCGGCGCCCCAGCGGTGACGCGGGAACGTGATCGGCGCCAAGCAGGAGATCTGCGCCGAGCAGCAGGCCGACGTTCCAGCTCTCGGCAAGGATCGGCAGTTTCTGAGCCCGCCAGTGCTGTAGCGAATCCTGCGCTGCTGCGGGTGGCAAGCCCGTAGCAGGAATTGTGAGCAGCGCCGGGAGCGCAGATGTTCCTCCGGCAGGCGGCAGCCCAAGGGGTACGGCACGCAGCAACCGCGGCCCGGGCTGCTCAGCGGATTCCCACAGCTCTGCATCGAAGTCCGGTGGTACGTCGGTCGCAACGATAGTCGTTATGCCGTAGCTGAGCAGGCGCAATCCGGTGGCGCGCTGGTGCACGTCAGGGCTTTGGGCGTAAACATCGATGAAGCCAGGCAACATTGTTGCATCGCCCAGATCAAGGATCGCTGCATCGCTCGATGCGCCGCTTTGCGGCTGCACAGCTTCGATGCGGCCGTCCACGATGACGACTTCGAAATTTTCTCGGTAGCCCGGCGACTCGCCATCGAAGAGGCGTCGGGTGCGGATGATCAAACGTTGGGCGGAGGGATTTACAACGGGCAATTCACGAGCAGCCGGCGCGGCAGCCCTGGCCGGTGCGTGCCCGACCTGCGCGCGGAAAAGCAATGGTCTCGATGTCCATTCATCGAACTGCCGCGACTTTATGGTGCCGTTCGCTGTGTAGTAGAAGTGCTGTCGATCGCGCCAGCTTGCCGGCGACAGGAAAAAATCCTCGCCGGAGATAAGTGTTCGGACCAGTGGCGGGTCTGACAGGATGACCATCTGCAACTCGTAGGCCTCATTTCGTTTGCGCAGAAAAGTCAGCAAACTGCCATCTGGTCGCCACGACGGAGCTGCAAGCGGGGTGTCCGAAATCACCAGGTCGATTTCAGGCTGGCCGTGTCGTCGCAATACCAGTCGCCAGTCTTCGCCCGTGTCGTGGATATAGGCAAGATGCCGTCCATTCGCCGACCAGGCAGGCTCGGTCTCGTCGCCAACATGGTCCGTCAGGCGCCAGGCAAGTCCCGACGGCAGGTGCTGCTCCCACAGATCGAAACCACTGTCGCGGCGCTCGGAGGAGAACACGATGCGCTGTCCGTCAGGATGCCAGTCAGCGTGATGATTGAAATAGTGTGTTTCTGTTACCGGACTGGACGATCGGCGTGACAGGTCGTGCATCCATACCTGGCTGCCAAGCGCGGATCTTGTCTGGTACAGAATCGTGTTGCCATCCGGTGACCAGCGCGGGCGCTCCGCAGGCTGCAGGTTGTTGGTGATTTTTTCGGCCTCACCGCCGTGCTGCGGTACCAGCCAGATGCTGCCGAGCAAATCCATGCTGATCTGGCTGTTGGCCGGGGAAATGTCCGCCGATAGATTGGTGCCCTCGGTTAGCGTGATCTGCGCACTGGCGAGGCTCGTACCTGCCACCAACAATACGCTGCCATGCAGGCAGGTTCGCAGGACCCCGCAAATCGCAAACAATAACGGTTCGCAAAGAGCTGTGTTGGCGGTGGTGGATCGTTTCACCGGCGGCATTGCGACTACCCGGTCAGCCGGCACGGTCCACGCTGAGAGTAAGTAACTCTCCCTGATCGGTTTCGAAAGTAACCTGCATCGGCTGGCAACAGACCTGGCAGTCCTCGATGTACGACTGGCCGCCGGCTGACAGATCGATGACGATATCCATTGCCTCCGCGCAAAACGGACAGCGAATTCTTTTATCAACGATGCTCTCGTCCATGATAACCAGGCTTGTTCGATTACGGTTGCAGGCGCGTGCCGTTCCACCGGGTAACGGTAAAAGTGTGTTCGTTGGCACGTACCAGTTCACGTCGCCACACGGCGCGGTCGTGAATTCTGTCACGGCCCTCGATCCAGAGTTCAATGACGTTTGCCCAGATTCGATAGCCACCCCAGTGTGGTGGGCGCTGGATGGCAAGTGCTACGCCGCCGGTCGCTTTCGGTTCGCCGTCTGAATCGACATCGAGATCCGCGGCACGTTCCCGGATCTGCGCGATCAGGGCGTCACGCGATTCGACCGGCGTGCTTTGGTCGCTGCCCCATGCCCCGAGCTGACTGCCGCGATCGCGACTGGCGAAGTAGGCGTCACTCTCATCGTCGGGTGAGCGTACCGCAATTCCTTCTATGCGGATCTGCCGGCCCAGTTTGTCCCAGTGAAAAACCGCAGCCACGCGCGGATTGGCAGCCAGGTCCCGGCCCTTGCGTGAGCGATAGTTGGTGTAAATGACCAGGTAACCGGGATCCGGCACAAAAGCCTTGCATAACACGACGCGTGCCGACGGCCGATGTTCGGCATCGACTGTTGCCAGCGTCAGGGCGTTGGCGTTCCGTTGCACCGCGTTGCCAACCGCTTCTTTAAGCCATGCATCCGCCCAATGCATCGGGTCGGCGGGCAATTGCTCCGGCAGGGTGATAAAAGAACGCGAACGGGTCACGGCAGTCTCCGAGGGTTTCGCGGCAGGGTAGCAGACCCCGATTTGGCGGGCATCAGGCGGACACGAAGGTTGCACCTTCCCGTCGCGGGTCGGCGGCGACTGAAAAGCCCTCCTGCGCGTCAAACAACGCAGCGCCGACGCCCCCGAAGTACATGCTGATTTGCGGGTACTGCGTGATTGGCCAAGGACAGTCGTCCGGATGCATACCCGGCTCAACCGCGACCCGGATACCGCTGGCAGGCAGTTCCAGATGCAGTCGTGGATGGGCAACCGCTGCGTCGAGGTCGCGTCCGTGCTGAACAAAGTTGACGAAAAACTGATGCATCGCCGTTGTAATGCGGTCCGCACCGGGCGATCCGACAGCAAGCACCGTGGCCTTTCGCCTGGCAATCACCGGGGTCATGTTGGACGGCAGTCGGGCGCCGGCCGGCACGGCGCTGAGTCCGCGCCGGTTGAGTTCCAGTTCGCCAAGGCAATTGTTGAGCCACAATCCTGTGCCTTCCGGCATTTCACCCGAACCGTATCCCGACGATGCGGTGATCGCACATCCGAGCCCGCTATCGTCGACGGCAGAAGTATGTACCGTCGAGCCGGAAGCGGCGATATCCAGCAGATAGCCATCGCGGGCCATCCTGAGCAGGCGCGCTGCCTCGGCGCTGACATCGTCGCTGACATCGAGGTGCTTGCGGCGATACCCGAGCGCGGCTTGTTGCACGGCGACCAGCGCTGACAGTGATTGTGCATCCCAGCTATTGCCTGTTTGATGCCGAAAGGCAACCAGCATTGCGGCCAGTACGGCCCCGCCAATTGCCGGAGGCGGGTTGACGCCGATGAGCCATCCGTCGAGGTTTACCGTCAGCGAGTCACGCACAATTGCGCTGTACTGGAGCAGATCTTCGCGTGTCAGGCTGCCGCCATTCTCCTGCACATGCCGCACGATGGCTTGCGCGATGTCACCTTCATAAAAGACCCGGCTGCCCTCAGCCGCAATCGCCCTCAGCGAGTCGGCAAGATGCGGCACCGTGATGGGGTCCCCGGTTTCGCGCAACGAGCCGTCCGCGTGATGCAAAGCGTCGAATCCGTCCCTGCTGCGGCCAAACACCGGCATGCCGGAGAACTTCAGGTAGTAGTGACATGGTGGTGGCAGCGGGAAGCCGGCATCGACGGCCCGTATCGTCGGCTGGAACAGTTCGTGCCAGTCAAGGACGCCGAATTCCAGGGATGCTTTCTCGAGAGCAGCCGGCGAGCCCGGAACGGCGATTGATCCGCAACCGACCAGTGTGTCGATACCGCCGCCGTACTCCATGTGTAAAGGGACGGCAGCCGCGGCGTCAGCGGCGTGCTTGAGGCCGATACCCGGGATAGCTACATTGCCATCGATTGTTACCGGCTTGCCGCCTGCGGCCCACACGGTCACGTAGGCGCCGCCGGCCAGAGCGCAAACTCCGGGCTCGGTGTTCATGGTCAGAAGTGAAGCGGCGATTGCGCAGTCCACCGCGTTACCGCCGCGGTCGGCAATTTCGCAGGCTGCATCCGCCGCAAGTCGTGAGGAGGTAGCGACGGCGACCCGTGTCATCGAGTTTTACCTGTAGTTTGTCGTCGTTGCGGCGTTGCTGACGTCGGCCATACTTTCGATCACAGGCAAGGCATTCTCAGAAATGCACGACCGAGCGAATACTCTTGCCTTCGTGCATGAGGTCGAACGCCTTGTTGATGTCCTCCAGCGGCATCGTATGCGTAATGAATTCATCGACCTTGATCCTGCCGTCCATGTATTCATCGACCATGCCGGGCAGTTGTGAGCGCCCTTTGCAGCCGCCGAAAGCAGTGCCGCGCCAGACGCGGCCGGTTACCAGCTGGAACGGCCGTGTGCAGATTTCCTGCCCGGCGCCGGCGACACCAACGATCACCGACTCGCCCCAGCCCTTGTGACAGCATTCGAGCGCCGCACGCATCAGCTTGACGTTGCCGACGCACTCGAATGAATAATCGACGCCACCGTCCGTCATTTCGACGATGACTTCCTGGATCGGCGCGCTGTGTTCCTTCGGGTTGACGGTATCCGTCGCGCCCATCTGGCGCGCGAGTTCGAACTTGTCCGGATTCACATCAATGGCGATGATGCGGCCGGCGTTGGCCATGGTTGCGCCTTGTATTGCGCTGAGCCCTACACCGCCGAGCCCGAATACCGCTACCGTTGCGCCGGCTTCGACTTTGGCCGTGTTCAGAACGGCGCCGATGCCCGTCGTGATACCACAGCCGAGCAGGCAGATTTTTTCGAGTGGCGCCTTGCTGCTGACGCGGGCGACCGCGATTTCCGGCAGCACTGTGTACTCGCTGAAAGTCGACGTGCCCATGTAATGGAAAATCGGCTTGCCGTTTTTCGAGAAGCGCGAAGTGCCGTCCGGCATGAGTCCCTTGCCCTGTGTCGCACGAATCGCCTGGCACAGGTTGGTCTTGCCCGATTTGCAGAATTTGCATTCCCCACACTCGGGCGTGTACAGGGGGATGACATGGTCGCCGACTTTGACACTCGTGACGCCTGCACCGACTTCCTCAACAACCGCGCCGCCCTCGTGTCCGAGTATTGCCGGAAAAATTCCTTCCGGATCCTCGCCCGACAACGTGAATGCATCCGTGTGACAAACACCGGTCGCAACGTTTCGCAACAGTACTTCGCCTTTCTTCGGTCCTTCGAGGTCGATGGTTTCGATCTCGAGCGGTTTGCCTGCTTCCCAGGCGATAGCTGCGCGGGTTTTCATGTCGGTGCGTCCCCCTTGATTCGAATTTTTCCGCAGTGCGCCGAATGTTCGCACGATTGCGAAACCGGTGGTAGGGGCGCGGCTTTCGACGCGCGCGTTGCTGCAACCGAAACCGTTCAGTTGCCATTCATAAATGTAACGAAATCAGCTAATTGAATTCAGGCTTCGTTCATTGCATCGGGCGCAATCTGGCCACGTAACGTCAAACAACGGGAGACAGGATATGAAACGTCAACTGGGCATGCTGGCAATACTGTCTTGCCTGGCCCTCACGCAATCCCCTGAGGGTATGGCGCATGACGTATATCACAGTGCGCCACATTTCGTCGGCCAGCGTATCGTGGTCGTTCACGACATCCACGCCGTTGAAAGATTCCGTGGCACGCGGCCGCGCTGGCTGCAGACGCATCGCCATTTCAATGACTGGTATCTGCAGAGCCGCTATCGGCACGCGCCCCAACTCAGTTGGCTGCATCTGTACGACCTGTATGGCATTGAATTGCGACATACGCGACCCGTGCGCCATGTAAAATTCCGCAGCGCCAGGCACGATCGATACCGTTACGCGCCTGACTATGATCGGTGGAAAAATGACTGGCACAAGCGCGACCGGAAGAAGCACTATCGTTACAAGAGAAATCGGGATCGCTAACCCGTTGCGCTTGCTGTAGGTCGTCCGGGTCCTGTAAAAGGTAGGGTCCCCCGGACCTCCTGATGCAGCGAAATCGGCCTGAGCGATGACTCTTGATGACCTGAGAAATGACCTTTCGGCGGTAGACCGCAGAATTCTCGAATTGATCGCTGAACGTCAGCGCATCGTTGGCGAGATCGGGCGTAGCAAGCTGTCGACTGGTCGAGCCACACGCGACTATGAACGGGAAAAGGATGTCCTGCAGACGGCTCGAACGTATGCGCAGTCCCTGGCTGTCGATCCCAAACTCGCGGAAGGCGTCATTCGTTCACTGATTCGGTCGTCACTGGCGAGCCAGGAGCGGGACCGGGTTGTGGCGGAAGGCAAGGGCAACGGCAGGGAAGTACTGGTCATCGGTGGTGCCGGTAAGATGGGTGGCTGGTTTGTCGATTTCTTTGCATCGCAGGGCTTCGCTACGAGCATTGCCGACACCCGAATCGATCCGGCCCCGGGCTGCTTCCGCGACTGGCGCGAGGCTGGTTTCGACTTTGACATCATCGTTGTCGCGACCCCGCTGGCCGTGTCCGGAAGAATTCTCGGCGAACTGGCGGCGAGCAAGCCCAAAAGCCTCATCTTTGATATCGGGTCTCTCAAGACGCCATTGCGCGATGGCCTGGAGGCACTGGCAACCGCCGGCTGCCGGGTAACATCGCTGCATCCGATGTACGGTCCTGATACGGAATTGCTTTCCGGAAGGCACCTGATTTTTGTCGACGTGGGATCGGCCCAGGCGACGGCAGACGCCAAGGAGTTGTTTGCCGCCACCATGGTCGAACAGCTCGACATGGGCCTTGACGATCACGATCGCCTTATCGCTTACGTGCTGGGCCTGTCGCATGCACTCAATATTGCGTTCTTCACCGCACTTGCAGAAAGCGGCGAAGCGGCACCGAAACTGGCACAACTGTCCTCAACGACCTTCGATGCACAATTGCTGGTTGCCGGCGCGGTAGCCAGGGATAACCCCCATCTTTATTTTGAAATCCAGAAACTGAACAAATTCGGCCTGAGATCACTGGACGCATTGTGTGAATCCGTGCTGCGCCTGCGGCAACTGGTTGTTGATGATGACGAGTCCGGTTTTGTCCGCATGATGGAGCAAGGCCGGGAGTACCTTGCATCGCGACGCTAGATCGTGATCGGCAGGTTTATAAAATAGACTCATGGCATCCAGGGAAGATCTCCAGGCAGAGCTCATCGAGACGCGCAGGAAACTCGCGCAACTCAGGGAGGAGGTGGCGCGAAACACGCGCATACTGGAGGCGTCGCAAAAGCGTGAACTGGAACTCCTCCAGGCTGAAGATCTCGCAACGCTGTTCCGGCGCATGTTGCTCGGGCTGGCCGACAGCTATCAGCTCGCTGCGGTGACGGTGGTGCTATGCGATCCTGATCACGATGTGCGCCATCTGCTGATGGCGTCGGGCATTGCCTCGCAGGCACTGCCCGGCTTGTTGTTTGTCGAATCCTTATCCGGGCTCGCGCCACAATACGTGGCGCTCAGGAAACCCTGGCTCGGGCCGTATCGGGCATCCGATCATCAATTGCTGTTTCCGCAGCACACCAACCTCGCCAGCATCGCCATACTGCCGCTGACGCACAAGGGAACACTGTTCGGCAGTATTAACTTCGGCAGCCAGGACGGGGGTCGATTCACCTTGCAGCACGCCACGGATTTTTTTTCGCATCTCGCCACGATCGCATCATTCGCCCTGGAGAATGCTGTCAACAGGGCGCGGCTGATGCGCAGCGGCTTCACGGATGTTTTGACCGGCTGGCACAACCGTCGCTACCTGCAGGTCCGGCTCACAGAAGAACTTGCCCGGGCACGTCGTGATCGGTCCTCACTCGTCTGCCTGATGCTGGATCTGGATCATTTCAAGAACGTGAATGACACCTACGGACATGCGGCCGGTGATGAAGTCTTGCGCGAACTGGCGCATCGAGTCGAATGCCAGGTGCGCGCAAGTGATGTGGCCGCGCGCTACGGAGGCGAGGAATTTGTCATTCTCATGCCGCATACCGACGTCGCATCCGGAAAGCTCCTGGCTGAACGAATTCGACAAGCAGTTGCATCCAGTCCGGTGCGCTTCGGGAACAGGCAGCAGGTCGCGATTACCGCCTCCATCGGCATCGCTGCCGCTTTACCCGGGGCAGACGACAAGGACCTCAAGACCCTCGGCGACAGCCTCCTGGCGCGGGCCGACGTCGCCCTGTACCAGGCCAAGGCGGCTGGCAGAAACCGGATCGAGATCGCGAAAACCTGAACGGAGTGCGCGGCGCCCGGTGGCCAGTTGCAGTTCCATATGTGATAATGAGACGCATTATCGTTAACACGCGGCGGACTTGACTATGCTTCTCTCATTGGCTCGGACCCTGACAACAGCAGCATCCGTTGGTGTGCTCTCGGGCCTGGCGGCATGCGGTGGCGACGATACGCCGCCCGGTACCAACGACGCGCAGCCCCCGCAACCCGTTGTCGTCTACTCGGCACGGGCAGAGCAACTCATCAAACCGATTTTCGACGCCTATACGGCGGAGACGGGTGTGCCGATCCAGTACACCACAGACAGTGAGCAGCCGCTCATTCAGAAGCTGCTCGCCGAAGGACAGACCACTCCGGCCGATCTCCTTCTGACAGTCGATGCCGGGAATCTTTGGTATGCCGCCGAACAAGGCGCACTGCGACCGACTTATTCCGACGTGCTGGCGGCAAATATCCCGGAGCATCTGCGGGACCCGGACGACCAGTGGTTCGGACTCTCTGTGCGCGCGCGTGCGATTGTCTACGACACTCGCTCCGTCACTCCCGATGAGCTGACCGACTACGCAGGACTCGCCGACGAGAAGTGGCGTGGAAAACTGTGTCTGCGGACCTCCGAGAAAGTCTACAACCAGTCGCTGGTGGCTATGTTGATCGCTGAACTCGGCGAACAGACCACGGAGCGCATCGTGCGTGGCTGGGTTGCCAACCTCGCAACCGATGTTTTTTCCAATGACACACAATTGCTCGAGGCAATCGCCGCCGGGCAATGCGCCGTGGGCGTGGTCAATACCTATTACTTCGGCCGACTGCAAAAGGACAATCCGGCAATTCCAGTTGGCGTCTTCTGGCCGTCCGCCGAGACCGGCGGCGTGCATGTCAACGTATCGGGCGCCGGTGTCACACGGCATGCGGACAATGCGGAAGGCGCCCAGGCATTGCTGATCTGGATGTCGTCTTCCGCCGCTCAAAATCTCTTCGGCGGGGATAATATGGAGTATCCGGCGAACCAGGCCGTGGCGCCGCACCCGCTGGTTGCCGCGTGGGGACCTTTCGATGCGAGCCCCATGAACGTGGCGCAGGCCGGCATCTACCAGGCTGATGCCGTCAGGTTGATGGATCGTGCCGGTTACCGCTGACGCAATGTAACAACCTGACATGCAACGT
The DNA here is from genome assembly GCA_964605635.1 of uncultured Woeseiaceae bacterium. Taxonomy (GTDB): domain Bacteria; phylum Pseudomonadota; class Gammaproteobacteria; order Steroidobacterales; family Woeseiaceae; genus IDS-8. Next base: position 14,880 of record CAZSDL010000002.1, on the reverse strand, counting down.
GCCGGAATGCCAGGCGGGGGGACGACGCGCACCGCTGTACAGCCGAGACCGGGACGAAACGGCAGCGGCCTGAGCCTGATCGTGCTGGTGTTTGCGTTCGTCGCATCCCTGCCGCTGCTCGTCGTCATTCTTTCCTTTGTCGGCGGTGCCGGCGATGTGTGGCCGCATCTCGCCCGCTATGTTTTGCCCCAGGCATTCAGTAATACGTTGTGGCTTGCCGCGGGTGTGGCGATCGGCACCGCAACGATCGGCGTATCGCTGGCCTGGTTCGTTGCCGCTTGCGAGTTTCCGGGACGCCGCTTTTTCAGTTGGGCAATGCTCCTGCCCATGGCAATGCCGGGCTACGTTCTTGGTTTTGCATTCCTTGCCTTGTTCGAATACACCGGGCCATTGCAGGGTGGCTGGCGTCAGCTGTTCGGATCGTCCGAGCATTTTCCGGATATCGGAGCACGTGGCGCCGCAATCATCACTCTTACGCTGACGCTCTATCCGTACGTTTACCTGATCGTGCGGGAGGCATTTGCGTCACAGGGTATCCGGGGGCTCGAGGTGGCTCGCAGTGCCGGCTTTCGGCCACTGCAAGGCTTCTTCCGTGTCACGCTGCCGATGGCGCGGCCGTGGATCGTTGCGGGAGTCAGCCTGGCGGTCATGGAGAGTCTTGCCGACTTCGGCACGGTCAAGCTCTTCAACTACCAGACTTTTACCACAGCGATCTATCGTGCCTGGTACGGATTGTTTTCCCTGCAATCGGCGCTACAGTTATCACTGGTGTTGGTAGTCCTGGTGCTTGTTGCGCTGCTTCTCGAACGTCACTTGCGAGGCCGGGCACGTTATACCGGCCCCGGAACCGCCCGCCAGTCGCGACGTATTGCTCTGTCGGCTGGCAGAGCGTGGTCCGTTTCCATTTTTTGTGGCGCCATTTTGTTCATAGCGTTCGGATTGCCGGCAGGCCTCATCGTCATGTGGAGTATCGAGAATTTCGCACTGGAATTCGATTCCGGATACTGGCAGCTAATTGCCAATACCCTGATGCTGGCAGGCTTCGCGGCCATGTTCATCACTGCTGTGGCGATGTTGCTCGGATTCACGGTGCGACGGTCACCCGGTGTTATCAATCGCGGCCTTGCCCGCGTCGCTACACTCGGTTATGCGATTCCCGGTGCGGTGCTGGCCGTCGGGTTTTTTGTGCCGGTCGCCTGGCTCAGTCGCGCGCTCAACCAGCTGGTTGCCGGTGACGGTGGATCGATCATCGCGTTGCAAAGCGGCCTTATGGTCATTTTCCTTGCGTACCTCGCGCGCTTCCTGGCGGTGGCACATGGGCCGGTCGAGAGCGCGCTGCAGCGCATCCGCCCGAGTGTCGAGGAAGCGGCACGCGGCATGGGAGTCTCCGGGCTGCGGTTGCTGGGGCGGGTGCATCTGCCGATATTGCGTCCCGCGATTCTTACCGCGGCACTCCTTGTCTTTGTGGACCTTATGAAAGAACTTCCCATCACGCTGATGACTCGTCCATTCGGCTGGGACACGCTGGCGGTGCGCGTCTTCCAGTTGACGACCGAGGGCGAATGGGAACGGGCTGCCATGCCCGCAGTGGCCATCGTCATTGCCGGCTTGCTGCCGGTAATCCTGCTCACACGCCGGCGCTACTGATGCTGACGCTGACGGACGTTACATTCCGCTATGGCGACGATGTCATTCTCGACGCCGTCTCGCTGTCGCTCGAACGTGGCCAGATCGGCTGCATTCTTGGTCCCAGTGGCAGTGGCAAGACGACCCTCCTGCGCTGCATCGCCGGATTCGAACCCGTCTGCGGCGGCGAGATTCACGCCGGCTCCAACAAGCTGAGTTCCCCGTCACACCAGGTGCCGCCGGAAAAGCGGCGAATCGGCATGGTGTTCCAGGATTACGCCTTGCTGCCGCATTTGTCGACACTGAAGAACGTTACGTTCGGCCTGCGAGGAATGTCATCCGCCGAGAAGCGTTCCCGTGCCTTGCACTTCCTGCAAAAAGTCGGCCTTGCAGACCTTGCGGAACGCTATCCGCACGAACTCTCGGGCGGCCAGCAGCAACGGGTGGCCATTGCGCGCGCGATGGCTCCGGAACCAGACTTGCTGCTCATGGACGAACCTTACTCCAATCTTGATCTTGCCCTCCGCCAGACCCTGGGCCAGGAAATGCGTGCGCTGCTCAAATCTCTGGGCGCCACGGCACTCATTGCCACGCACGATCACCACGACGCGTTCGCGATGGCCGATATGACCGGCGTCCTCAACCACGGGCGCTTGTTGCAATGGGATACCGCCTACCGCTTGTACCACCGGCCGGCAGATCGATTTGTGGCGGAATTCGTCGGCAACGGAGTTTGGCTGCCCGGTCGCATCGCAACCGGCCAGTCGGTCGAGATCGAAACAGGACTTGCCAGCGGCAGCATGATTGCCGACTGGCCGGCCGGCACGCCCGTCGATGTGCTGCTGCGCCCCGACGATGTCGTCCACGACGATGACAGCACTCTCACAGCGGAGGTCGTGAACAAGCAATTCAAGGGCTCGGAATTTCTTTACGAATTGCGACTGCCGAGCGGTGCACGACTCCTGTCATCAGTGCCGAGCCATCACAATCATGCCGTCGGCGAGTCGATCGGTATTCGCCTGGAAACCGATCACGTAGTCGTCTTCCGGCGTGAGATCGGCGAGAGCCGGGGAAAGTTCACTTAGCCCGGTTCCCGTAGGCCACGCCGACTACGGCTCATCAGGTACAGGAACAGGGGAACGCCGACCGCCGCCGTAACAGCGCCAACCGGCAGTTGCCGTGGTGCAATGATCGTACGAGCCAGCGTATCGGCGACCACCAGCAATGAACCGCCGGCAAGCGCCGATGCGGGCAATACGATGCGATGATCGCTGCCGGCCACAAGGCGCACGGCATGGGGAATGACGAGCCCGATAAATCCGATTACACCCACCGTCGTCACCGAGATGGCAACCGCCAGCGAGGTCACCGCGAAAATGCACAGGCGAAAAGTACCTACTCGCAGGCCCACAATGGCCGCCTGCAATTCGCCGCGGGCCAGCACATTAAGGTGTCTGGCGAAGACGGTACCGGTTAGTGTGATGATTGCGAGCAGCAGCAGACTGCGTGCCGGTGAGTGCGCGAAGCTCAAGTCACCCATCAGCCAGAATAGCATTCCCCTGAGATTCTGGTCGGGGCTCAGCGCCAGCAATAAGGTTGTGGCTGCGCTGAATCCGGCGGCCAGGACGACACCGGTCAAAAGCAGCCGGGTGGGTGTCCAGCTTCCCGTTCCTTGCGCAATTGAAAACACCAGAAGTGTAGCGGCCATGGCGCCGCCAAACGCCGCCATATCGACCAGCGTGCTGCCGAGTCCGAGCAGCATGGCGCTCAACGCGGCTACAGCGGCGCCACCCGAGGTGCCAAGGATATAAGGTTCCGCCAGCGGGTTGCGCAGCAACACCTGCATCAGCACTCCGGCGACGGCCAGCAGACCGCCCACGCCGAACGCGGTGAGGGCGCGCGGCGCGCGAAGATTCCATACCAGGTTCTTTATATTGTCCGGTGCATTGCCGGTGAGCGCCTCCCAGGTAGCCTGCGCACCCAGGTTGGCGCTGCCGGACGCCAGCGCCGCCACGATTGCAAGTACGGAAATGGCCAGCAAAATGGCCAGGAGCAATACACGTCGTTGCAGCATCAGAAGAATTCAGTCCGCCCGCCAAGCCGGATTATGGGACAGGTTCCGTGGTCTTTGACAGACTGCCCTAATGATGGACAATCAAGTCGCCTCTATGAACGACTATATCGACCTGCAAGGATTCCGTGCCAACGTCGGCATTATTCTCGCTAATGCGGAGCGAAAGCTCTTGCTGGCCGGCCGTGTCGGCAGTAAAGGCTGGCAATTTCCGCAGGGCGGCATGCTGCTTGGCGAGAGTCCCGAAGACGCGATGTATCGCGAATTGCATGAAGAACTGGGTCTGCAGCCTGACGATGTTCAAATCCTCGGCGCGACCCGGGACTGGCTCTCCTATCGATTGCCGGAAAAGTACCTGCGCCACCGCAGTAAGCCCTTGTGCATCGGCCAAAAGCAGCGCTGGTTCATTCTCAAGCTGGTCAGCCCCGAAGAGCGGGTTCGGTTCGATTGCTGTGACAGCCCGGAGTTCGACCGCTGGCGCTGGGTCGATTTCTGGAAGCCTGTTAATGAAGTGATTTATTTCAAACGGCGAGTCTACGCGCGTGCGCTGCATGAACTCGGGCCGCATGTCTATCCGGACGGCTTGCCGCCACAGCCCGGTTGGTGGCCGCAGCGCTGGCGCGCCGTTTTTGACAAGGACCTTGCCACGGCTGAGCAAACCTGAAAAAAGCGGTCGGGGTTGTCAAAAAGGCTTGAGCACGGCCAGCAGGACCATACCCAGCAGAAAGATCACCGGGATCTCGTTGAACCAGCGCAGTCCCCGGCTGGGCTGTGGATCCGAGCGTGCTGCCAGTCGCGTAATCCATCGTTTGCAGTAAAGATGTAAAACGATGAGGCCCAGCAACAGAACGAGCTTCGCCTGGAACCAGCCCTGAGCGAGCAAATGCGGGTTCATCCACAGCAGCAGGAATCCCAGTACGGCGGTGACGATCGCGCCGATGGTCATGATGGCGAACAGGCGGTTCTCCATCACGGTGAATCGATCCCGGCTCAGCCGATCGCCGGCTTCCGCGTGATAGATGAACAGCCGTGGCAGATAGAACAGCCCTGCGAACCAGGTCACCATGAAGACGATATGCAGGGCCTTGATCCAAAGGTAATAGGCAGAAAAATGCATTGGACGTTCTCTCGCTCGGTGCGTCCCCGCATCTGCAGGCCGCAACTGGTGTGGCAGTGTGCCGCAGCAGGCACTGTTTGACCAAGCGCCGGACGCGGCGGCCATACGTGCCTGATTCGGTGAAATCAGTCATTCTGAGCCGATTATTCGTCAAACGGCGCCTGAATCCGTGACCTGACGCACTTCAGTTTGCACGGGTCACCGCGTAACATAATCAATCCAAACGGCGAGAGATCCGATATCGTGGCGAGAACACCCGGTGCATTGCGGCACCACGGCGCCAAGGGCTGGGCGTTGGTGGCAGCGATCGCATTTGCGGTCACGGCCTGCCTGTATCTCACGTTCGAACTCGGGCGCATCCAGGCTGACTACAATATTGTCGATGTCACGGCGGAACGCCGTGCCCTGGGCGCGCAGATCGACGACCTGGAAAACGAGATCAAAACGCTCCGCGAGGAAATCATACTGCTCGAGACACACCGCAATATCGACCGCGGAGCCTATTCGGAGGTCGAATCCAGCCTCACCGACCTGCAAAAGAAGATTCATGAACAGCGCGAAGCCATTGCGTTCTATCGCGGCATCATCTCGCCGTCTGACGGCGGCAGAGGACTGCGGGTCCAGGAGCTCAAGGTCAGTAAAGGACAGGACGAAGGCCTTTACCACGTCAACCTGGTACTGGTGCAGGTCATGCAGCACGATCTGAGCGTCAACGGAGACGTTGCTTTCTCGCTGGAAGGCGCACAGGATGGTGTGGCTACCACCTACACGCTGGCTCAACTTGTCCCTGACGACGAAGACAGCGATTGGCCGTTTTCGTTTCGCTATTTCCAGAATCTCGATCGACGGCTGATCCTCCCGGATGGTTTCACGCCGGAGAAGGTCAATATCGAAGTACGTTCGCGGACCAAGTCGATCGCGAGTGTTGAACAGAGTTTTCTCTGGCAATCAGGCCAGGGTTAACCGGGCATTATTGAACCGGGTATCAGGGAGAACGCTATGTTCGGCCGAAAGACGCCGATGGAAAACCGAATCGATACGCTGGTCGGACCAAATTCGAAGGTAAGCGGTGACGTAACATTTGCGGGGCGTTGCCACGTGGATGGTGTTGTAAAAGGTAACGTCAACGCGGACCCGGACAGCAACTCCGCGCTGAGCATTGCCGAAGACGGCAGTGTGGAAGGCGGCGTGCGCGTCCCTTATGTCGTCCTGAACGGCGTTGTGCGCGGTGACGTTTTCGCCAATCAACGGGTGGAACTCGGCCCGACGGCGCGGGTCATTGGCAATGTGTATTACAATTTGATTGAAATGGCGATTGGCGCGGAAATTAACGGTAAACTGGTACACCAGCCGGGCGGCCAGATGCCGATGCTGGAAAAGACCAACCGTATGGAGAATCCGGGCAGACCTCGACCGGAAGCCGTAGACACGCAGCGCCTCGAGTCGCCCGTCAAGATCGTAACCGGGTCGTGATATACCGCGACGACCACAGGATTATTTGATTTATGCAGACTGACACACCACGAATCGGCACCATGGCTGTTCCTCCGCCTGTCGTCTTCACGGATGCAGCGGCAAAGAAGGTCAATGAATTAATGCTGGAAGAAGACAATCCTGAGCTCAAGCTGCGGGTGTTTGTTTCCGGTGGCGGCTGTTCCGGATTCCAGTATGGTTTTACATTCGACGAAAAGATCGAAGACGGTGACAGCAGCGTCATGAACCAGGGGGTCACACTCGTTATCGATCCGATGAGTGTGCAGTACCTGATGGGTGCAGAGATCGACTACAAGGAAGATCTCCAGGGCGCACAGTTCGTCATTCGCAATCCAAATGCGACCACGACCTGCGGCTGTGGGTCTTCGTTCAGCGTTTAGAGTCCCGCCGGAGTCACGCAACCACCGTCAAGAAGGTCAGGCAGATCAGCACAGTTACTGCAGATCGTCCGAACGAGAATGTTGCGCCAGACGCTGCACCCGAGGTAATTGCCGCAGTCGACCTTGGTTCCAACAGTTTTCACATGGTCGTAGGCGAACTCCGCCACGGGCAACTGACGATTATCGACCGCCTCAAGGAAACCGTGAGGCTGTCGGAAGGCCTGCGCAATCACGGTGACCTCAGCGACGCTGCAATCAAGCGCGCGCTGCAATGCCTGGCACGCTTTGGTCAGAGACTGCGCGATATGCAAGCCTCCAGCGTCCGGGCTGCCGGCACCAGCGCGTTGCGCCGCGCGCGTGACAGCGATGCATTCCGCAAGGCAGCCGAGAAAGAGCTTGGGCATCCCATCGAGGTCATTTCAGGTATTGAGGAAGCGCGACTCATATACACGGGCGTGACCCACAGTCTTCCACCCTGCGCGGGAATGCGACTGGTCATGGATATAGGTGGCGGCAGCACCGAGCTGATTCTCGGTGATGCGGTCCAACCGAAAGCGCTCGAAAGCCTGCATCTCGGCTGCGTTGCCATGACCGAAAAGTACTTTCACAAAGGCAATATCACACGCCGGGCATTCGAAAAAGCGCGCCTGGCAGCGCGCCTCGAAATTTCCCCGGTCAAGTCTTTTTTCCCGCACTCGCCGGACCTCGATGTAATCGGCACCTCCGGAACCATTCTTGCCACTGCCGCTGTCGCGCGCGAGCTGAAAATTGTCGAATCGAGCGAGCTGACCAAGGATGCGGTCGAGCAGCTGATCGAACGCGTCGCGCAATTCGATAATATTTCCGAATTGCAGTTGCCCGGTTTGCCGCAACCTCGCGCGCAGGTCTGGCCAGGCGGACTGGCGATCCTGGTCGAACTTGTTGATGTGCTGCAGGTAAAAAAGCTGCAGACCTCGGACGGCGCGCTCCGGGAAGGCTTGCTCTACGATCATCTTGGCCGCTTGCAACATGAGGATGCTCGCGAGCGCAGCGTGCAGGCCATGGCTGGACGCTATTCCGTCGATCGCGGCCAGGCTACGCGGGTTGCGGACACGGCACGCACATTGCTGGTGCAGTGCGCAAAGCGCTGGAAGCTGCACTCCGGACAGGCAGCCAATATGCTGCAATGGGCGGCGACCCTGCATGAGATTGGCCTGGATATTTCGCACGATGGCTACCAGCGGCACGGCTCCTATATCGCCGAGCACGCCGATCTCCCGGGGTTCCCGCGCGTCGAGCAGCAGATTCTGGCCTTCCTGATTGCCAGCCAGCGTCGCGAAATCAATCTGCGCTATGCGCGCAGGCTGCCGATGGCCTGGCGCGACTCGGCGCTGCGACTGGCGCTGCTGCTGCGGATGTCGGTGTTGCTGAATCGCGGCCGGAGTGCAACGGAATCACCGGCCGTCAGGATCAAGGTCGGCAAGGATTATATGAGCCTCGTGTTCCCGCAAGGATGGCTCAAGGATAACCCGTTGACTGCGACCGACCTGAACAGAGAGCGCAGTTACCTGAGAAAAGCCGGCTTCAAATTGCGCTTCGAGTAAAGTTTTCCCTAGCCGCTGCCGGACAGTTCGGCAAGCAAGGACTGTTGTGCCGACACCGGCGTATCGTCGCCGGGATCGAGCTTGTCGAATGTGCCATCGCCGTTCAGCGTCCATGCCTGGCAGTTGTCAGCGAGATACAGCTCCAGGTCGCCACGGAGGCGCTCTTTAAGGCGCCGGTTTCGCACTGGAAAGCTGATTTCCGTGCGGCGAAAGAAGTTACGTTCCATCCAGTCGGCACTGGCACAAAAGTACTCTTCGTCCCCGCCGTTATAAAAATAGTAGACCCGGGAATGCTCGAGGAAGCGGCCGACAATGGATCGAACGCTGATGTTTTCTGACAAGCCTGCAACACCGGGGCGCAGGGAGCACATGCCGCGAACGATCAGCTCAATCCTGACTCCCGCCTGCGAGGCACGATAAAGGCAGTCGATGAGCTGGGGCTCGACCAGCGAGTTGACCTTGGCGATGATGTGCGCCTTCTTGCCGTTTTCGGCCTGGGCGATCTCGCGCTCAATACGGCGTAAGAGTTCATCGAACAGGTTGAAGGGTGCCTGCAGCAGCCTTTGCAGGTCCCGCGCCGCCGTAAGACTGGTCAACTGCATGAAAATCTTGTGTACATCCTCGCCAAGTTGCTGGCTGCAACTCAGCAAGCCGTAGTCGGTATAAACGCGTGCGGTTCCAGGGTGATAGTTGCCGGTGCCGAGGTGCACATAGCGCACGAGCTTGCCCTGTTCGCGACGCACGACCATCGCCATCTTGGCATGCGTCTTGTAGCCGACCAGCCCGTAAACTACGTGCGCGCCGGCTTCCTGGAGCCTGGACGCCAGCGTGATATTCGCGGCCTCGTCAAAACGTGCCATGAGCTCGACAACAACAGTCACTTCCTTGCCGGCTCTGGCGGCCCTGACGAGGTGGTCCACGAACGGTGATTCAGCGCCTGTGCGATACAGTGTCTGCTTTATGGCAAGGACCTTCGGGTCGGTTGCAGCGCCGGCAATAAAGTCAATAACGGGACCGAAAGACTGAAAGGGATGATGCAGGAGAACATTCTGCTTGCGCAGGACCGAGAAAATGTCCTCTTCCGTCTTCAGCGCGGCCGGTAACCCCGGCGAAAACGGCACGTAGCAGAGGTCTGGTCGTCGCGCCACATCGCAGATCGTGGCGAGTCGATTGAGGTTGACGGGCCCGTCAACGGTGTATAAATCCGTCGCATCCAGCGAAAAGTGGTCCAGCAGGAAGTCGCTGAGATCCTGCGGACATTCGTGGCTGATTTCCAGGCGGACCGCGGCTCCGTAGCGACTGGCTGCCAGCTGGCCCTGCAGGGCAAGGATAAGGTCGTCCACTTCCTCGTCATCGACATACAGATTGCTGTTGCGAGTAATCCTGAACTGGTAGCAACCCTCTACCTTGAGTCCCGGAAATAATTCATTGGCGTGCGCGTGGATGATCGACGACAGGAATACATAGTGCTGGCCGCCGTCCTCGCACAGTTCATCCGGTACCCGGATGATCCTCGGCAACGATCTTGGTGCCTGGACAATGGCCCGGTGTCGCAGGCGGCCGAATGCATCCTTGCCTTTCAGCCTGACAATGAAATTCAGGCTTTTATTGAGAATCTGCGGAAACGGCCGCGAAGGATCGAGCGTCAGCGGTGTCAGTACCGGTACGATTTCGTCATCGAAAAAATCATTGAGCCAGCGCTTCTGCTCGCGGGTCCAGTCGGAGCGTTGCAGAAACCGGATACGTTCTCCTGCGAGCGCCGGAAGAATGTCATTGTTCAACAGCTTGTACTGTTGCTCGACCAGGACAATAGAGCAGCGGCGAATTTCGTCCATCAGCTGTTGTGGGGTCAGTTTATCGGGCCCCGGCGCCGGTGCGCCGATTTCCAGACGTTGCTTAAGCGCGGCAACCCGAAGCTCGAAGAATTCGTCAAGGTTGGTGCACGAGATACAGAGAAAGCGCAAACGTTCCAGAACCGGATTTCCCGGGTCGTTCGCCTGGTCGAGCACCCGCTTGTTGAATTCGAGGAGGCTCAGATCCCGATTGATGTAAGGGTCATTTACGGGTAAGGCAGGATCACTCACTCAAGTGCTCGGCAGGTTGCGGGTCGGGCAGTATAACAATCGTTCTGTTACGAATTGTTTAACCAGCGCGCAGTTTGCCCTTACACCGCATTGCTTTGATCGTCGCGGGCGCCGAACCAGATGCCGCCCAGAACGGCTTCGGCGGACGCGCCGGTGACGGCCGGCAGATTGCCGGGCAGGCCATCGAGCCGGCGTTTCGCCAGCCAGGCAAAGGTGGCCGCCTCTACCCAGCCCGGTTCGATACCGTGTGCCGCAGTCGATGCAATGGGAATTGCAGGCATCATCTCGGCCAGAAGGCGCATTAGATGGCCATTCCTCACACCGCCCCCGCAAACGAGTAAACGCTCAGTCGCCGGCGCGTGTTCATGAATGGCATCGGCGATGGTGCTTGCTGTCAAGGTGGCAAGGGTTGCCTGTACATCCTCGGCGGCGACCACTTTCTTGCCTGTCGCCGTTGCCAGTCGTTCCTGCAGCCATGCCAGGTTGAAGTACTCGAACCCGGTGCTCTTGGGCGGCGCTGCACGAAAGTACGAGTTGTCTCGCAGCAGCTGCAGAAGTCCATCGGCAGTGCAGCCGCTCTTACCCCAGGCGCCGTCGAGGTCGTACGGCTCGTTTTTCTGCGACTGTATCCAGGCATCGAGCAGTGTGTTGCCGGGCCCCGTATCGAAGCCGCGGACCACGCAGCCACCGGCCGGCAAAATCGTGATATTCGCAAACCCGCCGATGTTAAGAATCACCCGGTTTTCTTTTGCATCGGCGAGAAAGTGGCGATGAAAGGCTGTGGCAAGTGGCGCACCTTCGCCGCCCAGCGCAAGGTCCCGGCGTCGAAAATCAGCAACCGTTGTAATGCCAGTGCCTGCGGCAATAAGGTTGGGATCACCGATCTGCAGGGTGTAGGGCCGGTCATTGCGTGGTTTATGGCGCAAGGTCTGGCCATGGCTGCCGATCGCCCGAATGTCGCTTCTTTGTACGCCGCTCTTCACGAGCAAGTCTTCCGCAGCCTCGCGGAAGCAATCGCCGACCCGGTTATCGAGTGTGCCGATTAAATCGACGGTGCACCTGTCCGGATTGCGGCTCGCGGTCGTGAGTTGTTCACGCAGTTCCCCGGGATACGCACTGCTATGGGTGGCGACTGTCAGGCAGCGATTGTCTCGAATGTCGAACAGGCCCGCGTCGATGCCATCCATACTAGTGCCGGACATGAGGCCGATATAAAGCGACTTTACTGGCACGGTATACTCATCGGGTTCTTGCGAAACGACTGGAACTGCTGGAGGCCGCGAAATCGACAGTCAGAACAGTTGGCCCCGGCCGGACAAGCTGCCGGGACGCGTTCATCAGTCTGAGGCCATGGCGACCTGCGTACTCTTGAATTGCAGCAACTCTTCGAGCAATGGTTCGGCCGATGCCAGGAACTCGGCACGATATTCTTCGTGGATCGGGTCGGCTTGCGGTAAATCCACGGTGCGCGGATTGCGATGGACGCCATTCAGCCGGTACTCATAGTGCAAGTGCGGCGCGGTGGCAAGGCCGGTGGCGCCAACGTAACCGATGGTATCGCCCTGCCGGATGCGACCGTTCAGTTTTGCCGGCGCATGGAACTTGGACAGGTGGGCGTATAGCGTAGTGATGTTGCCGCCATGCTGAATGATGACCGCATTACCGTAGCCTCCGTGGCGCCCGCGATGGATGATTTTGCCGTCGCCTGCTGCCTTGATCGGAGTTCCGGAAGGCGCCGCGTAATCGACGCCCCGGTGCGCGCGAATGGTATTCAGGATCGGATGGCGCCGATTGGGATTGAAGCTGGAACTGATACGCGTGAAATCGACCGGCGCGCGAATGAACGCTTTGCGCACACTTCTGCCGTCAGGGGTGAAATAGTCTGATCGACCGTTCTTGTCGACAAACCGGACCGCCTGGAAAGTGCGACGATTGTTATTGAATTCAGCGGCGATTATTTCGCCGGAAGTGACAAACTTGCCGTTCTGGTAAATCTCTTCGTACAGAATGTAATAGTCATCGCCCTTGCGAATGTCGAGCACGAAATCCACGTCCCAGGCGAATATCCCCGCCAGGTTCATGATGAGCTTGTCCGGCATCCCCGCGGCGGCGGCACTTTCGAATAGCGAGGTTTCGATTCGTCCGTAGGCCAGGCGCTTCTGGATTTCGATCGGTCGGGTAATTATTTCGGCGGCGAACCCTGACTCGCCACGTGAAACGAGCAAAGCGTTATTAATGTCGAGGTCACGATAAAGGCTGATCAGCTGTCCGTCATCGTGTTCGATGCGAAATTCATCGCCCGGTCGTAACATGCGCAAATGTTTTCCGGCTTCCGGCAGACTCGCGATCGATGCCAGGTTTCCGAGATCGAGTTTGTGCGTGCGAAACAGCCGGTCGAGGGTGTCGCCGGGACGAACCCGGAACTGCAATTCGGAATAGGGCGATACCGGCTTCATTTCCGGCATCGGTTTGGCGGTTGCGAGTTCGATTAACTCGAGGTCAGTGTCAAGGGTCGGCATCGGCGACTCTGCGGGCGGTAGTGCCGACGCTGCGCTTGCCTCAACGGCGAGCGCCGGCTCGCTCGTTGGCGAACCGAACGCCCACATCAGCATGAGCCCGACCAGGGGCAGTCCCAGGCCAACTACAAACCATTGAAGTCTCTTGTTTTTTCCAGCCGTTTCCGGGGCTGTTTGCTTGTAATCGTGAAGTAGTGGACTCACCCGACGGTTCAAGTCATTGTCCCCCTGTCGCCAGAAGCCGCTACTCTATCAGCGAGATGCATGGCGGGTCAAAGAAAGTTGTTAAAACTCATGATGTTAATGATCCTTCATCAAAAAGGGTCTGAATTAGCAGGCAAACCGCTGCTCGACCTTCAGGCGGCGGTGGAATTCAGTCTCGCGACTGCTTCACCAACAGATGTAATGCTACAGTTCGGCAGCCGACAAGTTCGAGATCATTACCCCCATTATTTGCCAATGATTACCTTATGAAGACTGCAATTGCCGAACAGCTCGCAGAGCTTGCCCGGGGCACTGACGAGATTCTGCCCGACGGCGGTCTCGAACAAAAACTGAAAGGTAAAGACCGGCTGGTCGTGAAGGCCGGTTTCGACCCGACCGCGCCGGACCTGCATATCGGCCACACGGTTCTGATAAACAAGATGCGCCAGTTTCAGAACTTTGGGCATGAAGTCGTGTTTCTGATCGGCGACTTCACGGGCATGATCGGCGACCCGTCGGGCAAGAATACCACCCGGCCTCCATTGACCCGGGAAGTCATCGAAGAGAACGCTCGTACCTATGAGGCGCAGATATTCAAGATCCTCGACCCTGATCACACGCGCGTCGAGTTCAATTCGACCTGGATGGCACCGATGGATGCTGCCGGGCTGATACGCATTGCGGCACAGCACACGGTGGCCCGCATGCTCGAGCGGGACGACTTCAACAAGCGCTTCAAGGGCGGTCAGTCCATCGCCATTCACGAATTCCTGTACCCGCTGGTGCAGGGCTACGACTCGGTCGCGCTGAAGGCTGACGTGGAGCTCGGCGGGACCGACCAGAAATTCAACCTGCTGGTGGGGCGCCAGTTGCAACAGAACTATGGGCAGGATCCCCAGGTGGTCATGACGACGCCGCTCCTGGTTGGCCTCGACGGCGTGCAAAAAATGTCCAAGTCGCTGGGCAACTACATCGGTATAACCGAGCCGGCCGAGGAAATGTTCGGCAAGATCATGTCAATTTCCGACGACCTGATGTGGCGTTACTTCGAGGTATTGAGCTTTCGGCCGTTGGCGCACCTTAAGGAGCTGAAAAAGTCGGTTGCAGAAGGCCGAAATCCCCGTGACGTAAAGTTTGAGCTCGGTCTGGAGATCGTGGCGCGATTTCACGACGAGGCTGCGGCCGAGCGAGCCAAACTGGCATTTATCGCCCGGTTTCGCGAAGGCGAGATGCCGTCCGACATCGAGGAACTATCCATAAAGAGCACGGAAGGGACCCTGGGCATTGCCCATGTCCTGAAGCAGGCCGGCCTGGCCGGCAGCACGACGGAGGCCTTGCGCCTGATAAACCAGGGCGCCGTGAGAATCGACGGCGAACGAATTGAGGACCGGCGGCGAGAAATTTCGGCAGGCAGCAGTCACGTATTTCAGGTCGGCAAGCGCAAATTTGCCAAGGTGCGCCTGGTGTAAATGCCGCCGTGGCCGGCTGCCGGGCCGCAAACCCGCGGTTTTCCGGGTAATTCAGGCGTAAAGGCCTCTATGCCAATTAAGTGTTGACCCCGCGGCCGCGGTCGATATAATGCCCCGCTCGCTGAAGGCACGGTGCCCTTCAGCCAGGATCCCGAAAATTAAGCAACCAGGCCCACTTTCGACAGCGCGAAAGCTGTTGTTAGGGGCGCGTTCGGCTGTATAATAATCGGCCCTGTCGATCAAGCGGTTTAGCCCCGAACGGCTCAAGCGCTAATCAACCTGCTCTTTAACAATTCAATCAGATAATTTGTGTGGGTGCTCGCGTTGGAATTTGCC
>CAZSDL010000001.1:0-68221 GCA_964605635.1 uncultured Woeseiaceae bacterium | reverse complement strand
CAACCACGAGCGGGGCGGGGTGGTCACAGCGAACCACGACGCAAGGTCTCGACCGGTGGGGAACCCTTTGGCGCAAATAAAGCGGACCGCAGGGAGCCATTGCGTCAAAGGACTCCCCGGCGGTCGAGACCGATTAGAACCGCCGACCCACGCCCGGTACCATTGGTTAGGTGCCAGCGCCGAAATCCATTGTGAGCTGGCGCTTTCCGGGTGGTTCGAAGTGGCTGCAATCGAGGGGTGGGCTTGGCTGGCGGCCCTGTTCCAGTCCGGCCTTGCGACAGGCGACCCGGAACCGCTTGCCGATCATTTCCGCGTAAGCACCACGGCCGGTCTGTCGGACGCCGAAACGGTTGTCATAATCCCGGCCGCCGCTTGCCTGGCGAAGCAGGCTCATGACATGAGTGGCGCGATCCGGGAAATGGGCCTGGAGCCAGTCGTTGAACAGTGTTTTCAGTTCGTGCGGCAGGCGCAGCAGCACACAGGTTGCGTGCCGTGCGCCGCATTCGCCCGCCCGGCGCACGATGTCCTCTATTTCGCGGTCATTGATGGCCGGGATGATCGGAGCCATCAGCAGGCTTACCGGTATGCCGCGCGCGGCCAGGGCCTGCATCAGTGCGAAACGCGCATTCGCGGATGGCACACGTGGTTCGAGGCGGCGCTTCAGGTCGTTGTCCGCGGTTGGGACGCTGAGTGCGACTGAGCACAGGCCCTGCGACGCCAGTTCGGCCAGCAAGTCGAGATCGCGTCGCATGAGAGCTCCCTTGCTGATCAGGCTGACCGGATGGCGATGTTTCAGGAAGATTTCAAGCAACTGCCTGGTCAGCCGGAGTTTCTTCTCTGCAGGCTGGTAAGGGTCGGTATTCGCGCCAATGGTAATCGGCCGGCACTCATAGCCCGGTTTATGCCATTCCTCCAGCAGCCGCGAAACTGCGTTTGGTTTGTAGAAAATCTGCGTTTCGAAATCGATACCGGGGGAGAGGTCGAGATAGCTGTGGCTCGGTCTTGCATAGCAGTAGATGCAGCCGTGTTCACAGCCCATGTAGGGATTGATGGAACGATTGAAAGGCACGTCCGGGGACTCGTTGCGACTGATGATTCGCCCGGCGGTCATGGGGCGCAGCGTCGTTGCGGGCGCCGATTGTTCGTCTTCCTCGTCGGCACTCGGCAGAACGACTGTGGCTGCGAAGCGTCCGCCGGGATTCGACACGGCACCGCGCCCCTTGTGCACAACAACCTGCTCGCTTTTGCGGGCTGTCATCATCATGACTCCGGAACTGTATAAACATACAGTATCTGAAGCGCGCCTTCCCGGTCAATGGCAGCCGGGGCCGCTTCTTGCTGCGGAATCAATGGTCGCCCGGCAGTCGGTCGGGCCGGACGCGCCTGCGGAGGGCGGATCATTCCTCCTTGGGGATGATGTGCACGTCGCGCTGCGGGTAGGGGATACGGATTCCGACCTCATCGAAGCGCTTCTTGACGGCTTCCGTCAGGCCGAACTTGACCGGCCAGAAATCGGCGGTTGCGACCCATGGCCGCACGAAGAAATTGACACTGCTGTCCGCGAGTTCAGCAACCACGATCTGGCAAGGCGGATCCTTGAGAATTCTTTCATCCGCATCGACCAATGACTGGATGGTTTCGCGCACTGCATCGATGTCATCGTCATAGCTGACGCCAACGACTACGTCGACCCGGCGGGTGGTGTTGGTTGAATAGTTGGTAATGATGCTGTTCATTATCTGGCCATTCGGCACGATGATCTGTTTGTTATCAGCCGTCCGCAGCAGAGTGGTGAGAATCTGTACCTGTACGACGGAGCCCGAAATACCAGCAGCCTCGACCCAGTCGCCGACGCGATAGGGCCGGAACATGACGATCAGAACGCCTGCGGCGAAGTTGGCCAGAGCCCCTTGCATTGCCAGACCGACAGCAAGGCCGGCTGCACCGACCAGCGCTATCAGCGATGCCGTCTGTACGCCGAGCTTGGTAATAGCGGCGATGATGACAAAAGCCATCAATGCCCAGTAGACGAGATTGCTGACAAACGATTCGAGTATCGGATCCACCGACTGCGCTTGCATAAGGTTGCGCAATCCCCGTGACAAAAGCCGCGCGACTGTCCGACCGATATAGAAAATCAGGATTGCGGCAATGACGTTGATGCCGAACTCGACGCCCAGAGCTTGCATTTGTTCGGACAGGGTGACCCAGTCGATGTTCAGGTTCGGCAGTTGCATGTCATTCACTGTTGTCAATTCCTCAGGTTTGATTGATTGGTGCGCAAGTGTGGCCGAGATTCGACCGTTGAGTTCAGGCTGCGGTCCAGGGGTTGAAGGCGAAAAGCCAGGCGGCGATAACGATTGCCACAGCGCCGACGCCGCAGGCAAGTTGAACGTGGCGCAAGGCTCCCAGGGATGTCAATCGAATCATGCTGACACCAGCAAGAAATCCGCAAACGAAACCGGCGAGGTGGGCGCCGATATCCGTATTTTCATCGCCGGTACCGGTAAAGGCGAGCAGGGCAATGCCGCCAATGATTGGTCCAAGCCGGTACGCCCATCGATCCTGTGCCATGAATCGCCCGCGCCATACATAACCGGCAACGACTCCGAGCGCAGCGAATACGGCTGTCGATGCACCGATCGATCGATGACTGGGATCAAGCAGGAAAGTATTCAGCGCATTGGCTGCAGCGCTCGCCAACACAATAACAAGCCAGGCCATTCCTGAACCGGCAAGTCGGCCCGCCAGAAACCCGAATAAAGCACCGAAGCCGATGTTGCCGAGCAAATGGCGCAGACCGGAGTGCAAGGTCAACGCTGTGACAAGCCGCCACCATTCACCGTCACGAATGCGTTCCCCGTCGACTCTGCCGGCGGCAAGCCAGTCCCGGTTGAAAGCGCCCTCACCGGCAAGCCAAGCGACAAAGCAAATCACGATAACGTAGGCAATAGCGCCGGGAGCGCCATCACGCTCAACGAGTGCCGGTGGCGGCGACGGAGAGCTTGTCCTGCGATTCTCCTGTTCGTATTGCCAGATCTCGTATTTCGCCCGTTCGCCGAACGCCTCGGGCACCCAAAGCGTCGAGCGACCGTCGACGCGCAGAATCTCGTAAGGGATGTCTCGTGCGAGCAATACCAGCGCCCGATCCGAGCAGGGCTGTAGCACCTCGCTATCGAACACGATGACCCAGCCGTCAGGCATTCCCGAACCTGCGACTACGCCTGTAATTGCACATGTGGCGAGCGGTGCTGTCAGGCTGCAAGGGCGTCGACGCCGATTTGCAGCAGGCTCGAGCAATCCCCGGAGAATCGATGCGAGGCGAATTCGTCGGCGCGCGTTTTCCCCCGATTCAGGATGGCAATCGGCTTACCGTATTCTGCCGCCAGCCGCGCAAATCGAAACCCGGAAAAAACCATGAGCGACGTCCCTGCGACCAGCAGCGCATCAGAGTCCTGCACCAGTTGACGGGCCATTGCGACCCTGTCCGCCGGAACCGATTCGCCAAAAAAAACGACGTCCGGCTTTACGATGCCGCCGCAATGCAGGCAGTCTGGTATCGTGAATTTCTCGAAGTGGTCTGCTGCCAAAGTAGCATCGCCGTCCGGACCGAAGCTTGTTACCGTTGTACGCCAGTCAGGATTCAGATTCTCCAGCCTGTGTTGAAACTCCTGCCGGGACACTTTGCAATTGCACTGCATACATCGGGTCGTGTGCAGAACGCCATGTAAATCGATCACGTTTCGACTACCCGCTGCCCGATGCAGGTTGTCAACATTTTGAGTGATGAGGCCCATGACGCGCCCGGCCGCTTCAAGCGTTGCCAGCGCTGCATGAGCGCCATTCGGACGAGCCTCCGCGATACGGCTCCAACCATGGGAGCTTTGTGCCCAGTAGCGGCGACGAACGTCGGTGCAAGTCATAAACTCGGCGAACTGAACCGGCTTCCGTTGCTTCCAGTTGCCGTCATCGTCGCGGTAATCCGGAATGCCGGACGCCGTGCTGCAGCCAGCGCCGGTCAGAACCGCGAGCCGTTCATAGCTTTTCAGGAATGCCGGCAGCGAATCGATCGGTTCTGTCAGCAGATTTTCCTGCGCGCCAGCCATGCATTCTTCTCCGTATCCGGAAAACAAAAAAAACGATATAGATCAATGCTTTATGTTTATTGAAAAGCGGACTGTTGCGGTCGCCCGCGTTTCATCTGCCGTTCAGGGAGATGCACCGATACTTACCGCCGATGATTATGGCATTGATGAGGCCCGCGATGCGCCGATGGCACAGAGTCTATCTCGCAGTAACACTGATCGCCGCGTTATTCCTGCTGGAGTCGCTGCTGCCGGTGCAGTTGTTTTGAGTCTGTTCGTGCGTAATGGCGTTGCCGCTCATAGTGTGTCAAAGGTGCGATTGCGTTAACGATTGAGTTAATCTGTACGCCGGCTGACCCATTATTCCAACACGAGCGACCGGCGATGACTCTTTTCCGACACTTCGCAGTATTGGCAATTGCACTGTTACTGGCTGAGCTGGCATCGGCCGACGTTCTGGATGCACGATCCGACGGCTTTACAGTCAGTCAGTCTGCCCTGATCAATGCATCGCGCCACGACGTTTATCGTGCCGCTGTCGCCGATATCGGCGAATGGTGGAGCGATGCTCACACGATGTCCGGTGACGCGAGCAACATGTACATCGAAGCCCGGCCGCAGGGTTGTTTCTGCGAAGCCCTCGGTGACAATGGCGGTGTGGTCCATATGACCGTGTCTTTCGTCAATCCTTCCGTCATTTTGCGGCTGAGCGGCGGTCTGGGTCCGCTCGGCCTGATGGGGGTTTATGGCAACATGACCTGGGAATTCGACGACAGTGACGAAGGCACGCTCGTGACCTGGAAATATGCCGTCGGTGGCTATCTGCCGCAGGGTCTCCTGCAGATTGCGCCGGCAGTTGATAGCGTCCTGACCAGCCAACTTAACTCGCTCAAGACATTCATAGAAAGTCGCGCAGCGAGTTGATGCGGCTGGCGGCTTGCAGCGTCCGACATCGACCCCGTTTATCCACCCGGTAGCTGTCTCGATGGTCCACGACAACACGCCAGGCCCCGCCAGACTCTGCGCAGATCCCGCTCCGTCGGCGACCGTGGTACTGGTGCGCAGCAATCAAGGCAGTCCCGAAATTTTGCTGGTGAGACGTCACGCAAAGACCGCGTTCGGCGCGAACTATGTCTTTCCGGGAGGGCTCGTCGAAAGCTGTGATCGCCATTCGCTATGTGATCCTCGCTTGACAGCAGACGATGCCTGTCGCTGCCTCGGAATGACTGAAGGCGCACTGGAGTATTACAGTGCAGCGATTCGCGAGCTTTTCGAGGAAACCGGCGTGTTGCTGGCACGCGATCCGCAAGGCCGGATGCCCCCGGCGACGTTGCGTCCGACTGTCGATGAACTGCATGCAAGCCGCTATCGGCTTATCTCGCAGGATGCCCGGTGGCCCGAATTTCTCGCCCAAAATGAGCTGACGCTGGCGGTCGACGCAATCAGCTATTTCGCCTGGTGGATCACGCCGACTGCGCGGCCGCGCCGGTTTTCGACGCGTTTTTTTCTGGCGATGATGCCGGATGGACAAGCCGCTTGCCATGACGGCATAGAACTCACTGACAGCCGTTGGGTAACTGCCGCCGCCGCCCTGGAGGCCGGTAAGCGCGGTGACTTGATACTGCCGC
The DNA here is from genome assembly GCA_964605635.1 of uncultured Woeseiaceae bacterium. GTDB lineage: Bacteria > Pseudomonadota > Gammaproteobacteria > Steroidobacterales > Woeseiaceae > IDS-8. The sequence goes on along the minus strand of CAZSDL010000001.1, from coordinate 62,508 downwards.
CGCCCACACTGGCAACGCTTGGTGAGCTGGCGGCGTTCCAATCGGTGGACGAAGTGAAGGCATGGGCGGATGAGCGCGCCCGGACCGGTGTGGCAAAAATCCTGCCGATCATTGTGTCCCGTCACGGCAAGGAGACCATCCTGATGCCGGATCATTGTGACTATGCTGAACATGCGGCGCGCTCCGGGAACGACGGCCGGTGAGCAGCGAGCTGACACCAGGCAAGGTGAGCGACCTGTCGCCCGGCGTGCGTCGACTCGTCGCGCCGAACCCCGGCATGATGACCGGCCCTGGAACGAATACCTACATCGTGGGTACTCGCGAACTCGCGGTGATCGATCCCGGTCCTGCCATCGAGGCACATATCGACGCGATCAAGAGCGTGGTCAAGGCATCTGTTCGCTGGGTTTTCGTTACTCATACACATCCCGATCATTCGCCGGCAGCAGCCTTACTGGCTGAGGCGTGCGACGCACAACTCATAGGGAGACCGGCGCCAGCGACAGGACCGCAGGACCGTACTTTTATCCCCAACCGGGTGCCGGCGGATGGCGAGAGAATCGGCAGCAGCGAATATGAACTTGAGATAGTACCTACGCCGGGGCATGCCTCGAACCATCTTTGCTACCGGCACGTGGGCTTGAACTGGCTTTTTACGGGCGATCACATCATCAACGGCTCGACCGTTGTCATCGATCCTCCGGACGGCAACATGTCCGACTATCTGCATTCCCTGGAACGCCTGGCGCAGCTCGACTGTGCAGCAATCGCGCCAGGGCACGGCGACGTCATACACGAGCCGGCGACGGCCATCGAGGATCTCATCCGGCATCGGCTGCGGCGCGAGGCGAAAGTCGCTGCGGCGGTTGCCGACTCGCCCGGAGCAACGTTGCACGAACTGGTAAAAGTAGTCTATTCGGACGTCAATCCGTCACTGCACCCACTGGCGGAACGATCGCTGCTGGCACACCTGGAGAAGCTTGCGGCCGACTCGCGAGTAGTATGCCGTAGCGATCGCTGGCATGAATCGGAATCGCCGCGCCACTTATAGGTCGGCAAAACATGAGTTGTCGGCGACGAGCTTACGAAGAAGTTCGGGCGGCTCCCAATACAGGGGCCCGAAACGCTCGCGAAACTGCGTGATAATCTCCAGCACCTGGGCGAGGCCTGTGGCCTCGGCAAAGTGCATTGGTCCGCCGCGGTGTCGCGGAAAGCCATAGCCGTTGATCCAGATGACGTCGATGTCCGACGAACGCGCCGCAATGCCCTCCTGCAGAATACGCACGCCTTCAATGACGAGGCCATAGATGCAGCGATCCACAATTTCCTGATCCGTGATGTCGCGCTGCGCTACGCCGAGTCTTTCGGCCTCGCTGCGAATCATGTCACGCACCTGCGGGTCGGGGATCGGCGTTCGCGATCCGGGTTCGTAACGGTACATACCCTTGCCGGTCTTCTGTCCGTATCGACCCTGCTCAGCCAGCATGTCCGCGACCCGGTAGAAGCGAGGATCGTCCGGAAGGTCGCTCCGCTCCCGGCGAGCCCGGTAACCGACATCGAGTCCCGCGAGATCACCCACCGCGTTCGGTCCCATTGCCATGCCCCAATCGTAAAGAACGCGGTCGATCTGCTCGGGCGCGGCTCCCTCGAGGAGCAACAGCTGATTCTCCCTGCCGTAGCTGTAAAGCATTCGGTTACCGACAAAACCGAAGCAGTTGCCGACGACCACGCCGATCTTGCCCAGTGATTTGGCAAAACCCAGCGCGGTCGCAATCACATCGTCCGCGGTCCGGGCACCGCGCACGATTTCGAGCAGGCGCATGATATGAGCGGGGCTGAAGAAATGCAGGCCGATGACATCCGCGGGCCGCGATGTTGCAGCCGCAATCCGGTCGATATCAAGTGTTGACGTGTTACTTGCGAGGATCGCACCCGGCTTGCATATGGCATCCAGTTTGGCGAAAACCTCGTGCTTGACGGCCACACTCTCGACAACCGCCTCGATGACGAGGTCGGCATTGTGAATGTCGGCGTAATCGGAGCCTTTTGCGAAACGCTCCAGACACTCCTGTACGAACGCCGCCGACAGCTTGCCGCGCTCTGCGCCGCCTTTGAGCAGGCCGCGTACGCTTTCTGCGCCGCGTTCCAGGGCAGCGTCATCGTTATCGAGCAGGTGGACCGTGTATCCGGCAGCGAGACAGGCGTAGGCAATGCCGGCACCCATCGTACCTGCGCCGAGCACTGCGATATGCCGGATGTCCCGCCTCGGCGTGTCTTTGTCGATCCCGGGCACTTTAGCCGCCTCGCGTTCAGCAAAAAACGCATGTCGAAGCCCACGCGATTGCGGCGAATTCATGCACTGCAAAAAATATTCCCGCTCGGCCCGGCAGCCGTCGTCAAAACTTTTCCCGACCGCCTGTTCCACGCAGCGAATAATCAGTTCGGGTGACAGTAACCCTCTGGCTTTCCGCGCGATGGTCTCCCGGGCAGCAGCGAACACACCGGCATCGGCCGCTTTGACTGCCATGTCGCGGACTCGACGCGGGCCATCGACGATTCGTTCCCGCGCAAAGGTGACGGCCGCCGCCGGCAGGTCGTCGCTGTCCGTCACTTCATCCAGAAGTCCGGCGTCACGCGCTGCCGCTGCGCTGATCGACTCGCCGGACAGCATGAGTTCGAGCGCGCGCTCGGCGCCGATCAGTCTCGGCAAGCGCTGAGTGCCGGTTGCACCGGGCAATAAGCCGAGCTTGACTTCAGGCAACCCGACGACGGCGTCGTTTCGAGCGATGCGATAGTGGCAGCCCATCGCCACTTCCAGGCCTCCGCCGAGCGCCGTGCCGTGGATGGCTGCGATCACTGGTTTCTCAGCGGCCTCTATCGCGGCCACAACGTCCGGAAGGAGGGGCATCTTCGCCGGCACGCCGAATTCACGAATATCGGCACCGGCAATGAAGGTGCGACCAGCACACTGCAGCACGATTGCTTGCGTCTCGTTGTCGGCGCAGGCAGCCTCGATGCATTCAACGAGACCCTTGCGCACCGCGTGCGACAAGGCATTGACTGGTGGATTGTCGATGGTAATGACGGAGACGTCACCCTGGCCTTCCAGGCTTACGGGGTTCATGCACATTCCTGTGGGTTTTTCTGATTGAGGACATTGTCGCCCAAGCGCGGATCGAATTCGATCCATGCAGGATCCGTCGCTCAGGGAGCGGCTATATTGTGTCAACCCGGGACTTGATGTGCCCGGCTACATCGAATAGCGTAAAATGCACCGTTTTCCGGTTGAGGAACCGTTACATGACATTCGTCGTTACTGAAGCCTGCATCAAGTGCAAATTGACCGATTGTGTCGAAGTATGCCCGGTCGATTGCTTTCATGAAGGCCCGAACATGCTGGTTATCGATCCCGACGAATGCATCGATTGCACCCTTTGCGAACCGGAATGCCCGGTCGAGGCGATCTTTTCAGAGGATGAGGTTCCGCCCGATCAGCATCATTTCCTCGAGCTCAACAAGGAGCTGTCCCGGGAGTGGCCGGTGATTACCGAAATGAAAGACGCGCCCGAAGATGCCGATGAATGGCGCGAGGTCAAGGACAAGTTCCAGTACCTCGAGCGTTAGGCCAATCGCGGCAGACAGCGAGTAACATCGAGCAGGCAACGTCACGCACAATTCGCTTTCTCAGAATTCCCGCCGTCGTTGGCTGTCGTCGTACATGCGTGTCAAAAAGTTGCGAATGGCAGGCTCCGCCTCCTGTCGCGTCATCAGTTTGCGTTCTTCGAGAGTGGCCGCCATGTCGGCGATTGATCGCCGGCCATCGATCAACGACATGATAAAAGAATAAATTTGCGTCGAAAGCGCCTGTGTCCGGAACGAGGGCAACAAAGGCACCGGCTCGCGACCGGTAACGATCCAGTCTGGCAACGCCTTGTTCCGCGGCGGTATGCTTGCATCTTCCGACTTTACAGCGGCGAAAGTAAAACTCAGTTCGCGCCGGCCATGGCGACTTGCGGGCGAGCACATGTAGGGAATGATCGCTTCCTGAATCTCAGGCGTGCGGAAGCCACAGGTCTCGACAATGTCAATGATTTCCTGCGCACTGTAGCAGCGTGAATGCTGCGGATGGTCGAAAGCCAGCGAGCCAAAATTCACCCAGCGACCGCCTTTCTTCAGGAGGCGATTGATGCGTGCAGCGAGTATCGGCAGGTCCTCGCCGACAATATCGATCAGCCACGGGGTAACAACCGTATCGAAAGAACCATTACAGAATGGTGCCCGCAAGACGTCAGCGAGCACAAACGATAGTCCGGCCCGCACGGGCTCCGGCGCCCGCAACGTCCGCAGCACCGCGACGTCGTCTATGGACTTTGGAGCCAGCGGAAATTCATAAAGATCAAGCGGTGTACCGCTAACGGCCGATTGGGCGATCAGTAACAGCAAGGGGTTGAAGTCGACCGCAACTGTGCGTGGCGGATTGAATGCCATGTGCATGTCGTACGCCAGTCGTGATGCACCGGATCCCAGGACCAACGTGTTCCCGATATCGTCGGCTGAAATGCCGGTTTGTGCGGATGCGGCGAGCGCGAGACTAACCTGCTGCAGTGAGGCCGCGTTCTCCTCGTCGCCCCAGGCCCAGTCCCGGTGCACATTGGCGTAGTAGGTGCCCAGGGCCTGGTCGATCGGTAAGCGTGTACGTAGCGCGAGATGCGACTCGTAGGAAGCTTGCATCGACTGTACATCGAGCGGCACAAGAAGCTGCTGCAAGGACTTGCGGTGGCTATCGGTTGCGGCGAGAAGACTTTCCAGCCGTCGTCGGGTCAACGCACGCAGGTCCGCTGCGCGCAATTCGGTACGCAGTCGTTCGCTATCGTGTGCGAGGCGTTGCAATTCGAAGTGCAGGCGGTTGCGCCATTCGCCAAGACTCGACGCCGGGTCGGCGAACAAGCAGGGGATGCCGCCGACGGTGGGAAATTCGGTCTTGCAGCCGGCGCAATGCAGGGCATTGGCAAGCTGCTCGAGCGGCGCTTTGTCGCAACGTGGACAGGCGAAGATATCGAGTAGCGGAGCGGTATCCGGCATGGTGGAGATCTTCCCGGGTGAAAGTGAGCGCATTATGGCGCGACAGGCTCCGCCTGCAAAAAAAGCGGCCGGCGGGACGCTGGTCCGGCCGGCCGCCGCTTCTTATGCTCAACAGCGTTTACGACGGATTCAGCGGTCCGATCGTGCCCGAGACTATGGCATCGAATGCGGTCATGCTGTCGCGAAGACTGGTGTCGCCGAGCCCGTGGTTCGGAAAGAGATTGGCGAAGTTCCCTTCTTCACCGTGCAGCGCCATATAGTTGAGAATCACCGTGTTGACGAGCAGGTTGACGTTGTTCGCCGCAGGCGTTGACGCGCGCTGTACCGAGCCGCTGGCGTCGAAGTAGCCGATCTGCTGGTGCCTCGCTTGCTGCTCGGGCGTCCCGCCGCGCAGCGCCGGCCGACCGTTGGGATTGTAGACCAGGAAAAATGACGCTGCCGTCGACGAATCGTCACTGACCCATTCACCTTTGCCGCGACCCTCCGGCGAGTTGTCGATGACACCGTTGCTGGACAGCGAACCATCGCTGAAGACGTACAGCATCAGGGGTACACCGATGCGAGCCGCGTACTCCAGGCAAGCGCCCATGCAGCGCCCGGCGCGCTCGTCCTTGACTTCGCCTTCGCGTCGCTGGCCGCCATGGTAGTCATAGCCGCCCATTTCGATGCAGGCGGCACCGGCGAAACCGTTCATCACCAGTTTCATGACAGATGCCGTCTTGCGGAATTCGCGACCATCGGTATCGTTGGCATTGAATTCGGCTTCAGTAAATATGCCGCCCGGACCGACAATCATCGGGTCCTCACTGGGGTCGAGCGGGACGCCGCCGAAACGGTCGGCAATGTCGGCCGATTTCAGGTAGCCGCAGCGCACCATGTCCTTGACGACCTCCGCGGAGCTTATCGTCTGGCCGGCTTCGGCAACGCTCATCTTGCGGTCGCTGATGCGGTAAATGGATTCCAGGACCGCGGTCGCTTCTTCGGGCTGAAGAATGCCCACCAGGTCGCCGGTATCTACCAGGCCGGTCACATCCCGCGGCTGGTCCACCTTGGTTGGCCGCAATTCCGGGTTCATCATCATCGACGGAATCATCGAGTTGCCGCCTGAATCCGTATTCTCGGAGCCTGCCAACGTGATGATCGAACCGTCGGCACCCGCGGTCGCAATGCCATACAGCGGATTGTGTGGATTGTTGCCGGTGTCATTCTCCGAACGTGCCGGGATAATGGCGCCGTTGAGGTTGGCCGCTCGAGTCGGCGCCATGCTGCGAAGTATACCGCGCAGGAAGGCGCTGTCGGAGTGAAACGCCAGCCCGAAATCGGTATTGGTGAAGGAGAGGCCGGAAATCGGGTCATTGAGACCCGGCACCATGTCGCCGGGCAAGCCCAGTTTCTGGTAGCCGGCGGTGCTCAGGAAATCGAGTTGGCCGCCCTCTTTGCCGACCAGGACATTGGAAGCGGCGATGCTGGCTCCGCCCGCCAGGTCGAAACAGATAAACGGGATCTTGCCTGCACCTTCCGTTGCCACGTTGCACGGATTGCTGAGCAAGGGCCGCAAGTCGCCTGACAGCTCCGCAAATGCCTCGCGCGGGTTCGTGAACAGGCTCATCACGCCGCCGCCTGCCAGGAACGCCGAGCCGCCCAGAAAGCCCTGAGCGACGAATTGACGCCGGGTCACCGGCCGCGGGTGTTCCCCGTGGCGTTGCGGTGAGTCGAACCGGGCACGTTTGCTTTTCCTGGCCATTTCTCTTGCCTCATTCCGTTTGCTTGATCGAGCTACTGTACGAGTGTGACGGCACTGCCGAGAACGGCTGCGCATACGCCCTTGGAAATCGATCGCGTCGCTGCGCCGCTGCTCAACAGGCGATCGATCAGGTTGTCGGGCCGCGTGCCGTCGGATGTGACGTAGCCGAGTTCGTTGCGCACATCGGCGTAGTCCGGTTGTGTCTGGATGCCAAAGCCCATCATTCTGTCGATCAGTGGCTCGAGCAACAGGTCGCGATTGGTCCCGGCAAAAGCAGCAGCGGCTGACTGGTTGAAATCAAAGCCAGGAAAGTATGCGGCTGCCAATGCTGAATCGTCGATCAGCGCATTGCAGTATTCGATGGCGAGCTGCGCGATCGCGACCTGGTGCGAAGCGAGAAATGCCTCGGGGCTTTCAATGGTCGGCAATGACTGCCGCAGACTCTGGTAAGTCATGTCCACGTTTGTCTGAGTAGGATCCACAGTCGTCACTGCTGCCATGGTGGCATTGATTTCGTCGAAGGTCCTTACCCCGAAACGGGACGCCGGTGGCAGATCGGACGGGGTGATGACCAGCGGCGGATCGTTGGTGCGTACGTAGGTCTGCTGACCCAGCAAGTCAAAGGTCAGGAAGAACTCATCGTCCTGCGGACCTTTCTCCAGCGGTATAACAGCACCGATATCGGCAAGAGGCTGACCGAGTTCACCGAATTGCGAATAGCTGAGGGTCTGGTCCATATTGGCGTAGGACTGCCCCACCGGCGCTTCCACTCCATTGATGCCGATGCGCAAGCCCTGCAGTGCTATACCGTCAGGCTGCTGTGCAGCGTCGAGCGTTATGAAGTGCGGCTGCGTAAACAGGTAGCCGTAGCTGTCGAACTGCGCAACCTCGAAAAGGATGTAGGCGGTCGGCACGTTGATAATGTCTTCGATGCCGAACAACAGGTAGAACTTCTCACCCACACCAACATCGAAATTCTGCACGATCTGCTCGGGGGTCAGGACGCGGTTATGCATCGCAACCAGGCGGAAGGTGCCCTGCCAAAGGCCCGAACTCGAGACTTCGTTGCCGAGTACGAAAGCAAATGTGTCCTGCCAGTCGACCAGAGAGCCACCGGCTACCGGGTCGGCCTGCGTGACAAGCTCGCCATTGACATAGATTCTGCGTCCGTCGACGGGGCTGTAAGTTGCGACCACGTGTTGCAGTACGGCCTGCAGGACCTCTGCAGCGGACGGGGTCGATAATGCGGGATCGCCGTTGAGACTCGTCTCGGTGCTGCGATGCAGGAAATTGTAGTCGTACAAGGTCTGCTGCAAGGTGAAGTTGCGTGCGTCGTCGCCGGCGGAATAGCTTACGATGCGCGCCATTTCCTGCGATACGTTCGACGGTACCACCCACGCTTCGATCGAGTACTCGCCGGTTGCACGAATGAGGTCATGCAGCTTCTTGCTGGCGGACGTCGAGCCCTGTGCCTTGCCGTCGTTGATGGTAACGCCCCAGCCGCCGAACCATTCATAGTTGCCCGACAACGTGAGATTGATTGCCGGTTCCACGCCGCTGGTATCGAACGCCGTGGCGCCCTGGCCTGTTTTGAATTCCCACAACGCAATCTGTGCGCCTTCATAACGATTGCCGCCGGAAGCAACGACGCCATCGACAATGCGCAGCGCGTTACTGTTGACCAGCAAGGGATCGATTTCCGTCAGCGGAACCGTGTCGGCGAATGCCTGAATGGCCGCCTGCATTTCTGCAGCGGAGGCCGTGCAGCTGTCGTTCCAGCAGTTATGGAACTCGCTACCGAGGCGCACCACGAATCGCGAATCAGCCGGTGAGTCGAGGGACATCCTCGGTTTCGCCGCATCGTAGGCGACGGATACATCGTCTTCCGCAAAATACGGTTGTTGAGAATTCGGTGACTGCGAGGTATGGCATCCGGCGCAATAGGTCGTCAGGACCGGGCCATGCACCAGGGCCGCGAAATTGGCTTCCGTGGCATTTGCATAGCTCTTGCTGGATCCCGGCGCGCTTGCAACTGGTGGCTCCAGCACGATCTGGCGTCCGCCGCCGGCTGCATCCCCGGCCCAGCCTTCTATCCACGTTGTCATGATGTCGGCGCAAGCCTGGCTGTCGCTCAGCCAGCAGTTATGGCCGGTGGCGACCTTCGTAACCAGTCTGGAGTCCGATGGCTGCGCCAGGTTGGCTACCGTGTTGGCGGCCTCGTAAGCAAGATTGATGTCATCGTGGCGCGCAAACATCGGCGTCTGACCGATCGAGTCATTGTGGCAGCCGCCGCAACGATTGCTGGCCTGGATGTTGTCCCAAACGTTCAATTTGAAGGATTGCACGTCCTCGGTTGCCGGCGGCGGCCCCGAATAGGTTGACGGAGGCGTCACGCCAGTTATCGGGTTGTCCGTCGTCTGCGCGCCGCCGCCGCAACCGGCGAGCAACGCGATGCACAATGCGCCCGCCAGTCCTGCGCGTACGACACCTTTGCGACCACTCTCGATGAGGTCGGCCATAACAGTTCCTTTTGTACGATTCATCGACGCCATCTCCCTAGTCGCCCATGCAATAGACGGCTGTTTCAGCGAACACCTGCTTCATGAGATAGCCGGAGGACGTGAAGGACATGACCATCTGATCCACCTGGGCCCGATCGGCGGCATCTTGCGGCGGTCTCAGACAAACAGCTTGAAAGACTTTGCGGACCTGGCAGCTGGCGAACGCGGCACTGTTGCCCAGTTCGTCGCCAAGCGATTTCGCACCGGCACCACTGCCGGGCAGACTGCTGTCCCAGCCGAGAAACTGGTTCTGCCCGGTACGCCAGTAGTTGTCCCAGCTGTCATCCGGCGTACGAAAGCCGAACGGAAAGTTGTCTTCATTGTTGAAGTACTTGGGCTGCACCTGGCCCGGCGTGTACTCGATGCTGCCCGTGTCGACGTTGAAATTGTAATACGCGAAGGCCTGCGCCAGCGGATCCATACCGTTGTGGCAGCCGATGCAATTATTCAGGAACAGGCGACTGTCACCCCCCGGGCTGCGGGCGACATCCTGGCGAATACGATCCGGCGAAAGCTTGACGTCGTGGACCTGCTCGAGGTCATTACACATGTGGTTCAGCAACGTGAAGCGGAACATCGCGCGGTTGGTGCCGGCGACAAAGAACGCCTCGGCGGCTGCGCGGGTCGTCATCACGCCTGCCGTCGCGTTTGAAGGCAGGCCGCTTACCGTCGACTGCGCCGTCGGTGTGAGTTCGCTCATCATGTCGATCTGCCGTTGCTCCATCTGCGCGTAGTGATTGTTGTTATTGCTGGAGTAGGGCGGCAAGCCGAGGCTGCCATTGCCGATGTAGACGAGATCGGCAGAAAGCAGGGTGTTGAACGGCACGTCGTCACGAATCATGCCGACAACAGTTGCGATGTAATCGTTCAGAGGAACGAACACACTGCGCTCGCGGTTTGTCCACGGCGCTGCAAAGTTCTTCAGGGTCACGTTGTAGAAATTGGGATTGTCCATCGCCGTGAAAGCGGCATCCAGGGCCGTGCCTGGCTGAAACGGGTCGACGTCAGCTTCCATAGCGTCAAGAACCGAGGCTGACGGCGGGACGCCGGCAAGTCGGTCATGGATGCGTTTTGCCTGCTCTCTCGGACCCGCGGCGGCAGGCAATGCGAGCGCAGCAGACAGAAAGCCAACGGCAAACACTTGTGCGAGCCGCGCAACAAATGAGCGGTTTCCGGCACCTGAACTAACTTTCCACGTCCTGTCTTTCATAACATCCCTGCTCGTGACCAGTACGACTCAACATCGTGAGCTACAGCTGACAGGCACGGGAGTCCGGCTTATTTCAAGAGCGAAGCAGGGAGAAGAAGCCCTGTCACTCACGTACTCCTGGCGGCCCCGCTGTCGCGTAGACGTAGCCGTGAGGCTACTTCCCGGATCGGTTGCTTTGCGTGGCCACCGCCGGTTCTGCTGGCAGAGGCCTTGCCCTTTTCAGAAGTCCTTAGGGTTTTGCCGAGTCTTACCGGCGCACCAATTGCCGAACGAGCAGGCGGACGTTCCAAAAAAGACTATGCCTAAGTTGTCGCATCCAGGCCGTGAATGCATTCACACTCCACCTGTTTACCGACACTTTCTCGAACTCCCGCTTGGCACCGTCTTTGTCTAACTGACAAATACATAGCAAGGGCTGTGCCAAAATGCGGCGTTACGCGATTGGCTGCCATTTACGTGTTAGGAAACAGGCGATTACAGAATTTTTCGAAGACCAGGCCCGCGCGAGGATATGTCAAGCCATTGTCGTTCGTTCCGCACAAGACAAAGTCAAACGACATTCTAAGCCGCTGATTCACAATGCCCGGCAGCCTGTCGCCGCAGACCGACATCAGTGTCTGTTACCGACAAGGATTCGCGGCAAAACAACAGAGGAAACACGGCAGCTACCGAGTTGGTGCGATTTCGGCAACAGTGACACGGGCCACGACTTCTGACGGGTTTTGTTGCTCGCAATAATTCGCAGTGCAATTTGGCTCGTTGCCGATCTACAGATCAGGAAGTCGCAGCATCCGTAAAACACCGATTCTGAAGAGATGTTCTCGCAGATCTTTGTGATCGCGTTAACGGTACAGGGGGTGCTTCGCGTCCACTATGGCAGTCCGCCTGACAGCGATTTTACTTTGCGGCGTTCGATCGTTTCCTACGAAGAGGGAATGGTCTGAATATTGCATAGAGCTACGCACGCAAGTTGGTGCGAAACGCGCGTACCAATCACTACATCAGGTATTAAAGGTGGCATTTATGAACACGGCGTCGCAACGCAATGGTGCTGGATCACGGAACGCGGTAGTGCAGGGCGCGCTGTTGCTGTCCGCTTTGCTTGGGTTGGCCGGCTGCGATGGAAGTGGTGATGGCGTCAGCATCGGTACGGGGCAGGATGCGGACCCGGTCGTCATCGATTTTCCGATCGCTTACATCAGGGCACCATTGCCGGTCGATGACCTGGGCATGACGGAACAATCCGACCTGCGTGAACTGATTACATTCAATATCGGAGCCGATCTGTTCTTTCGTGACCGTGCGTCTCCCAGCGCACTGGATGTCAATATAACTGAAAGCGTTACGAACGGACTGGGCGACGTAAGGGATGTCGAGATTGCCTATGATGGCAGCAAACTCCTGTTCGCCATGCGCGGCCCGGCTATCGAGAATCTCGACCTCGACGACGAGGACCAGCCGACCTGGAACATCTGGGAATACGAATTCGAAACAGAAACCTTGCGTCGCGTCATTGCCTCGGACCTGACCGCTGAAATCGGGCACGATCTTGCGCCCCACTATCTGCCGGATGGCCGCATCGTTTTTTCGTCGACCCGCCAGGTGCGCTCGAGTGCGGTGCTGCTGGATGAAGGCAAGCCGCAGTTCGCCGCCATGGACGAGGACCGGAACGAACCGGCATTCGTCCTGCATGTCATGGATGCGGACGGCTCGAACATCGAGCAAATCTCATACAACCAGAGCCACGACTTCGATCCGTCTGTCCTGGCGGACGGCAGGATCGTGTTCAGCCGCTGGGATCACATGGGCGTTAATGATGCTGTGAATCTCTATCGAATGAACCCGGACGGGTCGAATCTCGAATTGCTCTATGGCCAGAACAGCCACGATACCGGTACGAATGGCGAAACAATCCAGTTCCTGCAGCCGCGCGAACTGGAGGACGGACGCGTACTGGCCCTTACTCGTCCGTACACTGATACGAACGACGGCGGCGACCTGACCGTCATCGATGTACCGGTGTACCTGGAAAATGCGCAAGCCAACAAGGACAACCCTGGCCTGACCGGGCCGGCACAGGAAGCTGCCACGGTCAACGACGTTTCGACGGAGGCCGGCGTACCTTCGCGTGGAGGACGCTACCGCTCCGTCTTCCCCATTCAGGACGGTACCGGCAGGATGCTGGTGAGCTGGAGCCAGTGTCGCGTCGTCGAGGACATCTTTAACGTGCCTTGCACGGACGAGCGACTCGCCAATCCGCAGGTCGAGGAATCGCCACCGATCTACGGCATCTGGATCTACGATCCGAGGGATAACACTCAATTGCCGATTGTGCCGCCCGTAGAGGGCTTCATGTTCACGGAAGTAGTGTCTGCCGACCCGAGGCCCATACCTCCCGTCATACTCGATGGCGCCGACAATTTCCTGGCCGACCCTGACCTGGTCGCCGAAGGCACGGGAGTGATCAGTATCCGGAGTGTCTATGATTTCGACGGCGGGGCTGTGGCAAATATCGCGGCGCTGGCTGATCCGGCGCAGACCACGGCAGATGAGAGGCCGGCCAGGTTTTTGCGTATTGTGAAAGCGGTGTCGATTCCCGATGAAGACATCGTCGATCTGGACAATACGGCGTTCGGTCGCAGTACTCAGCAGGGCATGAAGGAAATTGTCGGCTATGCGCCCATCGAACCGGATGGTTCGGTCATAGTCAAGGTGCCGGCCAACGTCGCACTGGCCGTGAGTGTGCTCGACAGCGACGGCCGTCGCATAACACAGCGACATCAGAACTGGTTACAGGTCCGGCCGGGACAACTGTTGCAATGCAACGGTTGTCACGAGGCACAAGGCGGCCTGTCCCATGGCCGTGGAGATGCGTTCGAACCAGCGTGGGCCGGGGCCGCGATGGCTGGCGTCGAATTCCCGAACACCGATCCGGCACTTTTTGTCGGTGAGGTCGGTGAAACGATGGCCGAAGTTCGAGCACGCATCAGTTGCGCCGATACGACCTGCGTGTCGCTCGATCCGTCTGTCGACATCATTTACGACGACGTATGGACTGATGAGGTTGCTGCGGGCCGGCCGAGGGATGAGAGCTTTGCGTACGCGTACTCTGCCCTGACGACCGCGCCGCCGACCAACGTCAATTGCATGCAGCAATGGTCCGCGACTTGTCGCATCGTCATTAATTACGAGACACATATTCATCCGTTATGGTCGGCATCGCGACCGGTGCTGGACGACGACATGAATCCGGTGCTCGACGGGATGGGTAATCCCGTTACCAATGACTGCGTCAATTGCCACAGCCCGGTCGACGACCAGATGCAGGTGCGTGTGCCGGCGTCGCAGCTGGATTTGTCCGACGGGCAATCGCCCGATCAGGCGGATCACTTAAATTCTTATCGTGAGCTGCTGTTCCCGGATAACGAACAGGAACTCAACATGGGCGCGTTACAGGACGTCCTGGTGCAGGTTGGCACCGATCCGGAAACCGGAGATCCGATTTTTGCCACCGTTACGGTGAACCCTTCAATGAGTGTCGCCGGCGCCAACGCGTCGGGTCGATTTTTTAATCGTTTCGATGCGGGCGAGAGCCATGACGGCTATCTGACGCCTGCGGAAAAACGCCTGATCGCGGAATGGCTGGATGTCGGTGCCCAGTATTACAACAATCCATTCGACGTCCCGAATAACTAACTCGGCAGCACTGGCACTCTTGCTCATTGTACTGAGCCAGATGCTTGCAGCCGGACCTGCCGGGGCCGCGGATCGATATCTCACTGTTGCGGTGGCGGACCCCTATCTGGAAATGCATACGGGTCCCGGTCGGGGCTATCCCAAGTTCCATGTAGTCGACCGCGGTGAGACCGTCGAGATTATGAAACGGCGCACCGACTGGTTCCTCGTTCGCGACGCCGGGAGCGCCGAAGGCTGGGTTGATCGCGCACAACTCGAACTCACCCTGAAGCCCGATGGCGCAAGCGTCGAGTTCGCCGCAGCCGGTCAGGAAGATCTCCTCGAGTCACGCTGGGAGGCCGGCGTAATGGCCGGAGACTTCGGTGGCGCCAACATCATTTCGGTCTATGGCAGGTACTCACTCAACCCGAACGTCTCTTTCGAGGCATGGGGTTCACAGATTCTGGGAAATTTTTCGAATGGCTGGATGGGCAGTGTTAACGTCGTCCACGAAACATGGCCCGAATGGCGCATTTCGCCTTTTTTCACGCTCGGCACCGGAGTGATCCATACCCGGCCGAAATCGACGATAGTGCAGGGCGATGATCGAACCGACCAGGTTGGCCACGTCGGTGCAGGACTTCGCATCTACGCGACAAGGCGATTTATCCTGAGGGCAGAGTACAAAAGTTACGTGGTGTTCACGAGTCGTGATGACAACGAGGAAGTAGAAGAATGGAAAGTCGGTTTCGCGTTCTTTTTTTAGTACTGCCAATGGCGTTGAGCCTGGCGGGCTGTGCGGCGACAAAGAACCTGTTTGGTATCGGTAATGATGAAGCGACTCCGGCGCCCGTCGAGGCGCCGACACCGGAGCAGGTGATCGATCCTCAAGTCGAACGGCGTGAGGTTCGCGAACCGAAAATTGATACCGAGAACTTCGAAGTCGGTGTGTTCGCCGGCATTCTCAGTATCGAAGACTTCGGCTCGGATGTCGTCTACGGTGCGCGCCTTGCGTATCACATTACCGAAGGGCTCTTTGTCGAAGGCACTGTCGGGCAGTCCGATGCCGGCCTGACAAGCTTTGAGGTGCTGAGCGGCGGGGCGCCAATACTGTCGGACAGCGATCGGCAATTTACCTATTACAACCTGAATCTCGGTTACAACCTGCTTCCCGGCGAAGTGTTTATCGGCGCGGGTCGGGCCTATAACACCAGTCTCTATATAACCGGCGGGCTCGGCTCAACCACTTTCGGTGGCGACGACCGTTTTACAGTGAACTTCGGCGCCGGATTCCGCTTCCTCCTGACAGACTCCATCGCGCTGCACCTCGACGTTCGCGATCATCTGTTCGACACGGACCTGCTCGGCGAGGAAAAGACCGTACACAATCTCGAAGGCGTTCTTGGCCTGACAGTGTTTTTCTGAGGCAGGGGTCACGCTTCCGGCGCTGGAAGTTGCGCAAAATTCCATCGAGGAGACTTGCGATGAAAGCACGATCTATATCACGGATACTGGCTTCGCTGGCGTTGCTGGGCTTTTTGTCGGCTTGCAGCAGCGTTGAACCGTGGGTGAAGCCTTATGATCGCGATCGCCTGGCTGATCCCATTATGTTTCTTGACGGCGACCCGGTGTCGAGCGCCTATCTGCATCACGTGTATGAAGCCCGTGAGGGAGCCAGAGGCGGAGAAGGCAGTGCCGGAGGAGGCTGCGGCTGCAATTGAATTGCAGGCGTTGAGTAAAGCCTGATGCAGAACTTGTGCTTGAAATCCGGATTGATGCGTACTGTTTTTGCGAGCGTCCTTCTGCTGGCATTGACGCACGCGAGTGTCGCGGGAGTGCTGCCGGACGATCGCAGCGATATCCTCTATCATCTTTACGACGGTGGCGGCGTGACGATCGATGGCCCGTCTCTGCTGGTGAGAAAGCAGGTTGCCCAGAACATTTCGCTCGTTGGCAACTACTACGTGGACATGGTCACTTCTGCATCAATCGATGTAGTTACAACCGCCAGTCCGTATACCGAAGAACGCAAACAATGGTCCTTGGGCATGGACTACTTGCATCGCAATACCACCTTGAGTGTGGCATATACCAGCAGTGTCGAAAGCGATTTCGACGCGACCACCTACAGCTTCTCGGTAAGCCAGGACATGTTCGGTGACCTTACTACCCTGACGCTGACCTATGCGCTCGGCGACGACGTAGTCGGGCGTTCCGACGATGAAACGTTTGCTCGCGACAATACCCGGCAGCACTACGGCATTGGCCTGACGCAGATTTTGACGCGCAATCTGATTACGACCCTCAACGTTGAAACCATCACTGACGAAGGTTTCCTCAACAACCCCTATCGTTCAGTGCGTTACGCGGATCCGGATAGCCCCGTTGGCTACAGTTTCGAGCCGGAGTTGTATCCGAACACGCGGACAAGTAACGCGGTGGGCCTGCGTGCCAGGTACTTCCTGCCATACCGCGCCGCCGTGCAGACCGAGTACCGGTACTTTACGGATACCTGGGACATCGAGTCGCACACCGCGGCGATCTCCTATATCCACCCGTTGGACGACTGGACGTTTACCGTCAAGTACCGCTGGCACGACCAGACCGGTGCGCACTTCTACCAGGACCTGTTTTCCCGCTCGGAAGCTACCAGCTTTCGTGGCCGTGACAAGGAAATGGGCCCACTGACCAGCCAGACGATCAAGCTGGCGGCGAGTTATGAGTTCCTGAGCAGTGGCTGGCGTTTTATAGATCGTGCCTCGGTGAATTTTTCCATCGATCTACTGACCGTGGATTATCACGACTTTCGCGACCTGAGGGCGGACGCGTTGGTCGGTGAAGAGCCGCTGTATGCCCTTGAAGCCGATATCGTGCAGCTGTTTTTCTCTATCTGGTACTGACGAAGCTCAATCCGTCGCCTCGCGCCGCTCTTACCGGTTGTTCCCCGGCTCCTTCACACTGTATCCTTGAATGTTCAAATTCAGATTGCGTTTTGCAAACTGAAGACCGACATTTGGAGAATCAACACATGAGCGTAGCCAAGGTATCGGAAATCACGTCGTCGTCGTCGAAAAGCTTTGAAGATGCGATAAAGCAGGGGATCAAGCGGTTTTCGAAGACCGTTGACAAAGTACAGGGCGCATGGGTTTCGGAGCAGAAAGTAACCATCAAGGGCGGTGAAATCGACGAGTTTCGCGTTACCCTCAAAGTCACATTTGTCCTGAAGGACTGATCAGCGCCAGCCGGGGGGCGATCCGCCGCTAGCCGCTTGCCGGGTGACCAGGGGTTCGCGCTCCGTTTTTACCGGTACAATGCCGCGACTGAACGGGGGGAGCGTCCGATGGCAAGTGAAGCGGGTCGACTGGCGGGTATCGCGAGGCGCGATAAAAAAAGAGCGCCGATGCAAACGCTCGAAACAGCGGATATTTCTTCCGGCACAGGCGTTGCCGCAGATTTTCGCGGCAAGCCCGGCGATCGCCAGGTCTCCGTGGTTTCCGCAGCAGCGTGGCGGGCAGCATGCGCCGAGCTGCAGCGCGACGTTGCCTGGACGACCCGGCGTGCCAATCTGCTCATCGACGGCCTGGAGCTGCCGCCGCAGCCCGGCGCTGAGCTGCACATAGGCGCCGTTCGGTTAATGATCACGGGAGAACTCGAGCCATGCTCACGCATGGACGAGCAATGCCCCGGCCTGACTGAAGCCCTGAAGCCCGACTGGCGCGGCGGAGTGAGTTGCAGCATTCTGCAGGGTGGTCGGGTGTCCGTTGGAGACAATGTGACAATCCACGTTAACGGCGCCTGACATGCTTGCCGTACTTGTGAGCGCCGCGGTCGCACTAGTCGTTGTCGTCGCGGTTCTGTACAACCGGCTGGTACGCGATCGCAATCGAGTAGCTGGAGCGTGGAGCGACATTGACGTGCAACTGCAGCGCCGCCACGATCTCATTCCGCAACTGGTCAAGGCCGTCGACCAGTATGCAAAGTACGAACGTGCGACGATCGAGGCTATCACGGCTTTGCGCGCCGAGGCCATGAAGACCACGGATGTCGAAAAGCTCGGCGATACCGAAGAAGCGTTGAGCAGCGGCGTGCAGCGATTGCTGGCGCTTGCCGAGCAGTACCCGGATCTTAAGGCCAGTGAGAATTTCCTGAAACTGCAGGCGGAGCTGGTCGAAAGCGAAAACTATCTGCAGTTTGCGCGGCGCTTCTATAATGGTTCCGTACGTGAGTACAACACGAGAATCGAATCGGTGCCGCACAATGTCATCGCCGGCTGGTTCAGTTTCGAGAAAAGCAGCTTCTTTCAGAAGACGTCCGACGACGCCGCAGCCGTGCCACTTGTGAAGTTCGGCACGGTCGAATGATGCGTTATTCGCTTGCTTGGATTCTCTTGCTTACCTGCGTCGCAGCGGCCGATGAGCGCATTCTCGACTATCACAGCGACATTCTGGTTCGCCAGGACGGTACGATGGAAGTGACTGAAACCATCAAGGTTCGGGCGGAGGGCCGGCAGATCCGGCGAGGTATCTATCGCGACTATCCGACGCGCTACAAGGATCGGTTGGGCAACGATGTGCAGGTCGAATACGAGCCGATATCGGTGTCGCGCGACGGCTTACCGGAAGACTTTCATTCGGAATCACGACAAAACGGCGTTCGAACCTACTTCGGTGCGGCCGACAGGCTGCTGAGTCCGGGTGATTACACCTATACCTATCGCTACAACGCCGGGCGCATGCTTGGTTTCTTCGACAACCATGACGAGCTTTACTGGAACGTCACCGGTCTCGGCTGGGACTTTACTATCGATGCGGCCTCGGCGGCGGTCTGGTTCGAATTCGATGTACCGTTGGATATGTTCGACCTTGACGGGTACACCGGCGGCTCCGGCGAGCGGGGTAGCGATTTTACGGCGCAAGCGGATACGAGTGGTCGCGCCCGATTCGATACCACTCGCCCTCTGGCGCCGCAGCAAGGCCTCACGATCGTTGTTGGCTGGCCCAAGGGCTACATTGAGGAGCCGGGACGCGCAACCAGGATTGCCTGGCTGTTGTCCGACAATGCCAATTTACTGGTCGCCCTGGCCGGATTGCTCGGGCTCTTCGCCTACTACATTCCGGTATGGCACCACTTTGGTCGTGATCCCGAGAAAGGCCCGATTGTCACTCGCTATGAACCACCGCGTGACCTTTCCCCGGCATCGTTGAGATACATCAGGCAAATGCGCTACGACGACAAGGCCATGACGGCAGCCATCATCAGTCTGGCAGTAAAAGGCTATCTGCGTATCGAAAAGTCAGGTAAAAAACATACTTTGCAGCGGCAGGAAACTCCCGGGACTCGCGCACCGCTCGCGGCGGGTGAGAAAGCGTTGTTGTCAGCACTTTTTTCCGGCGGATCCGACATCGTTCTCGATAACAAGAATCATGAGATTCTGGGGCGCGCCCGGTCACTGCATCGGGCATCACTGAAGCGTGACTACGCAAATCGCTATTTTCGAACAAACGGCGCGATGAATCTGCCGGGCATACTACTTACGGTTGTGGTTGCCATTGTCGCATTGAATGTCGGAAGCGGGCCGTCGCCGCTGGTTTTCGTGGTTATTGCCGCAATGGTCGTTATGATCTTCGTATTTGCCGTCCTGATGAAACAACCGACCGGACTCGGCCGCAAGATTCTCGATGAGATGGAGGGTTTCAAGGATTTTCTGCAGATCGCGGAAAAAGACGAGCTGAACCTGCGGAATCCACCGGAAAAGACGCCGGCCTTGTTTGAAAGTTACCTGCCGTTTGCGCTTGCGCTGGGCGTAGAGCAGGAGTGGAGCGAGCGATTCGCCCGAATTCTTGCCGGTTTGCGCTCTCCGGACGGCAGTCCGTATCATCCCTCGTGGTACAGCGGTTCATGGAGTGGCTTGAACCTCAGTTCGGCCACATCTTCTCTGAGCAGCGGCCTGGGCAGCGCCATCAGCTCGTCCGTGTCGGCGCCAGGATCGTCATCCGGCGGGGGCGGCGGAGGTTCTTCGGGCGGTGGTGGTGGAGGCGGGGGCGGCGGCGGATGGTAGCAAGGCGCCACTGCAGCGTAACATCCGGAGCTGGGCGACTCACTCGACGGGATACCTAAAGCATTGAATCAATTTGCGCAGCGACGGCAGCCGCAAGACACCAGCCTCATACCCAACGTTATATTCGCACTGCTCATTTGCAACGGGCTGGCGTACGCCGCGCAGCATCTGCAGCCGGCGCTCATGCAGATATGGTTCCAGCTATGGCCGCTCGCGTCGCCGTTTCCCGAGTTCAGGCCCTGGCAGTTGCTCACGTATGGTTTTCTGCACGACACGAGGGGTCTGACGCATATCCTTTTCAACATGTTTGGCCTGTGGATGTTCGGCAGAGACCTGGAGCGCCTGATGGGCGCGCAGCGCTTCCTGATCTATTACCTGACCTGCATTATTGGCGCCGGAATCGTGCAGTTGATTGTGGCGAAACTGCAGGGAGGAGTTTATCCCACCATTGGTGCGTCTGGCGGCGTCTTCGGCATTCTGCTCGCCTACGCTATGGCGTTTCCGAATCGGACGGTTGTATTGCTGATCCCGCCGATACCGATGAAGGCGAAGTACTTTGTGCTTCTGTACGGCTTGCTTGAGCTGTATCTCGGAGTCAGCGGGCGCGCGCCCGGTATCGCCAACTTTGCGCACCTTGGTGGCATGCTGTTCGGCTTCATACTCCTGCAATACTGGCGACGTACGAAACCGCATTGATCGCAGCGCATTCGCGCGCGAGGCGCGCTCCTACGGTGCCAGCATGAGGGTTTACGGTAACTCTGTTGGAGCGCGCCCCGCGCGCGAATGCGCTGTGATGAAACCGCAGGCAGTGAGTAATGGTGGGCCCGGTAGGACTTGAACCACGTTGAGCGAAGACATAGTGCTCGCCGAGCGGCGAAGCCTGCTGACTGTCGGGGTCGTGACGACAACCGAAGGCAGGATGTAATGGTGGGCCCGGTAGGACTTGAACCTACGACCAAGGGATTATGAGTCCCCTGCTCTAACCAACTGAGCTACAGGCCCACGGACGCGCGAGTATAACGCAAACGAGCGACTTGCCCGGCCCGAAAGTGAATCGCGATCGACCCACTTCCGGCGTCCGGTTCAATCCTCGATCAGGAAACTGCGCAACTGGTCGGAACGCGTTGGATGGCGCAGCTTTCGCAGGGCCTTGGCTTCGATCTGGCGAATGCGCTCGCGCGTGACGTCGAACTGCTTGCCCACTTCTTCAAGAGTGTGATCGGTATTCATGTCGATACCGAAGCGCATGCGCAGAACCTTCGCTTCACGGGGCGTCAGGCCCGCCAGTACCGAATGCGTCGTCTCCTTGAGGCCTTCCGAGGTGGCGGAATCCACCGGCGAGTGCACGGTCTGGTCCTCGATGAAATCGCCGAGGTGGGAGTCCTCGTCGTCGCCGATCGGGGTCTCCATCGAAATCGGCTCTTTCGCGATCTTCAGTACTTTACGTACCTTGTCCTCCGGCATTTCCATACGCTCCGCGAGTTCATCAGGCAGCGGTTCGCGTCCCATTTCCTGGAGCATCTGCCGGGATATGCGATTCAGCTTGTTAATCGTTTCGATCATATGCACCGGAATGCGGATAGTGCGGGCCTGATCGGCAATAGAACGGGTTATCGCCTGCCGAATCCACCAGGTCGCGTACGTCGAAAACTTGTAGCCGCGCCGATACTCGAACTTGTCGACGGCTTTCATCAAACCGATATTACCTTCCTGGATGAGGTCCAGGAACTGCAAGCCGCGATTCGTGTATTTCTTGGCGATAGAGATAACGAGCCGCAGGTTTGCTTCGACCATTTCCTTCTTGGCCCTGCGGGCTTTCGCCTCACCGATCGACATCTGCCGATTGATCTCCTTGATCTCGGCAATCTTGAGATTGGTGAGCGTTTCTACAGCCAGCAATTTTCGCTGTGCGCGCAGGACATCATCCTTCAGCTTGCCCAGCGTCGACGAATGTTTGCGTTTTGCACGGATATGCTTTTCAATCCACTTGAGATCCGTTTCGCTTTTCGGAAAGCTTGCAAGAAAGTCTTTCTTTGGCATGCCGGCATCACGCACACAGAGTTGCATGACCTGGCGCTCCTGGGTACGGACAACTGATACGGAATCACGCAGGTTGCGAACAAGCGCATCCGTCAGCTTGGGAGCGAGTTTGAGTTCCATGAGCTGATCCGCGAGTTCCGCGCGAATTTTTGCCGTCTTCTTGTCCCTGCTGCCGGATTTCTCCAGCGCCACCAGTCCTTTCTTGTACAGGCGACGAATAGCTTTGACGCGTGCGGCAACTTCCTCAGGATCCGGGCCGGTATCGACGATTTCCTCTTCGCTGTCGTTGTCATCGTCGTTGTCAGACTTGGCTACCGGAGACTTGATTTCATCCGGAGCGTTCGGGTCAATGAAGCCAACGACGAAGTCCTGCATGCGCGTGTCGCCGGCGACTACGGCGTCATAGACTTCCAGCATGCGCTCGAGTGTCGGCGGGAAATGCGCCATGTGGTACTTGACCTGGTTGAGACCGTCTTCGATGCGTTTGGCGATTTCGATTTCGCCCTGGCGCGTCAGCAGCTCAACCGTACCCATTTCACGCATGTACATGCGAACCGGATCGGTTGTCCGTCCAAACTCGGCATCGACGCTGGCGAGTGCTGCTTCGGCTTCTTCAGCAGCGTCATCGTCGTCATTGGATACAGCAGTATCGGAAAGAACCAGCGACTCGGCATCGGGTGCTTTTTCATGCACCGCAATACCCATGTCATTAATCATGTTTACGATGTCTTCGATCTGTTCGGGGTCGACGATACCGCTCGGCAGGTGATCGTTGACCTCTGCGTATGTGAGGTAGCCTTGCTCCTTGCCGCGGGCAATCAGATCCTTCAGTTGCTGGGTCTGCTTGTTACCGCTGATAACTGCGCGCTTCTCGCTCAAGACTAAGAACCTCCATGCAAAAAATGCAAACGACCGATCATACCCTTATGACCCTGTACAAACTATTATTATCCGTTCCTCGGCGAATCTCGACCCAACTGCCGGAGTTCCGCCCGTTCGGCGTCCGAAAGCGACTCAAGGCTTTGTTTTTCGGTCAGATTCTGCACCCGAGCGCGACTGCCTGCGCGGGCCAGCTGTTGCAGGCACTCGCCCAGCTCGGCGGCCGGATCGAAATCGCCCTCCGGCGGCAGTTCCCCGGCTGCCAGCTTGCCGAGATGCCGCCCCTGGTCGTGATGTCGCCAGCGTTCCAGGAGGCCTGCCATCGTGATATTGGGCTCCTGTTGCACGGTTTCAATGAGGTCTCGCAGGAGATCGGTACCCGGCCTCATTACCCCGTCCAGCCTGGCGACATCGAGGTCTCGCGCCGCGACCGGAAAATGCAGGACCAGCGTGATCGCCCGCCGCACAACGGACAGTGCCCCCGCCGATCGCCGTGCTCCGGTCCGCCGCGAACTGTTACCAGCCAGTCCCCGTTTGGTATCGGTTGCCTGACGCTTCCCCGAGGAAAGCAGCGCCTCGAGTTTGGCGGCCGGCAGGTCGATCGCCGCCGCCAGCCGCTCGGTCAGCAAAACACGGTAAATCCCCTGTGGCACGCGACCGATCAGGGGCCGGGCCAGTTCAGCAAGACGGGCACGGCCGTCAACGGACTCGAGGTCGATCTGCGCGGCAAGCTCCTCGACCAGGAAGTCCGACATGGCTACGCCCTGATCGAGCGCGGCTTCGAAGGCACTTGCGCCGTTGGCCCGGACAAAGGTGTCCGGATCCTGGTCGTCCGGCAGGAACACAAAGCGAATCTGTCGTCCATCTTTCGCTTGCGGCAGAACGGTCTCCAGCGCTCGCCAGGCAGCCGCTCTGCCGGCCCGGTCACCATCAAAACAAAAAAGGATCTCGTCGCATAATCGAAAAAGCCGGTTGAGGTGTTCATCAGTCGTTGCCGTGCCGAGTGTTGCGGCGGCGAAGTCGATGCCGTGGCGGGCGAGTGCTACGACGTCCATGTACCCTTCCACGACCACCAGGCGCTCGATATTGCGCAAGGCCTGGCGTGCCTCGTAAAGGCCATAGAGTTCGCGGCCTTTGTGAAACAAAACCGTCTCAGGCGAGTTCAGGTACTTCGGCTCTTCATTGCCGAACACACGCCCGCCGAACGCGATTGCGCGGCCGCGAGAATCGCGAATCGGAAACATCAGTCGATCGCGAAACCGATCGTAATGACTGCCGTTGTCTTTGCGAATGATCATGCCAACGGCCAGGAGTCGTTCGATTGCCTCTGTCGATGTTCCGAACTTGTCGAGCAGTCGGCTCCAACCAGCCGGCGCATAGCCGATGCCGAAGCGCTTTGCCGTAGCGCCGTCGATACCGCGTGCTTTCAGATACTCAACAGCCGGTTGATGACCCTTCAACTCGGCCTGGTAGAAACGTTCCACCTCTTGCATGAGATCGAAGAGCTCGTCGTAACGGCGCGCTGGCCGCTGGCTTTCCTCGCGCGGTACCGCAATTCCCATCAGATGGGCGAGGCTTTCCACTGCGTCCGGAAAGCTCAGGTGATCATGTTCCATCAGAAAGCCGAGGGCCGTGCCGTGCGCTCCGCATCCGAAACAATGATAGAAACCTTTAGCCGGGGAGACGGTGAACGACGGGGTGTTCTCATCGTGAAACGGGCAATTGGCTTTGTATTCGCGACCCGCCTTTTTCAATTGAATACGCGAGCCGAGCACCTCAACGATATCCGCCCGGGCAATCAGGTCATCGATGAAATGTTGAGGTATCAGGCCGCTCATTGCTTTTGATTCTAATCATCGTCATTGGCCGGACAAGCTTGCCTTGACCTTGCTGCTGACGGTGGCCATGTCGGCTCGACCGCCGGTCGTTTCGCGGAGACGGGCCATTACCTTGCCCATGTCCCGGATACTCGAAGCGTCGCTGTCACGAATCGCATCGGCAATGAGAACTTGCAGTTCGTCGTCGGCAAGCGGCTCGGGCGTGTATGTTTCAAGTACGGCGATTTCCGCCAGCTCGATTTGCGCCAGATCCTCTCGCGACCCGCTGCGAAATTGCTCGATGGAATCGCGACGCTGCTTGAGCATTTTGTCAAGGATGCGCAGAACACCGGCGTCGTCGACTTCTGCGCGCGAATCGACTTCGACTTGTTTGATTGCGGCCAGGACAAGACGGATTGCCTTGAGCCGGTCTTTGTCACCGGCGCGCATGGCATCCTTCATATCGTTCTGGATCTGCCCTTTAAGCGTCATGGCTGCTCCGGGCCCGCTCGGACCATTCTCATGGTCCGTTTTGCTGACTGGTGTTCAGTAAAGGCGCTTGCGCCGCGATACTTCGCGTGAAATGCGCTTGAGGTGACGCTTCACGGCCGCGGCCTTCTTGCGTTTACGCTCCTGGGTGGGCTTTTCGTAGAACTCGCGTCGGCGCAATTCGGTGAGTACACCAGCTTTCTCACACGCGCGCTTGAAGCGGCGCAGGGCGGCATCGAAATACTCGTTTTCCTTGATTCGAACACTCGGCATGGCAAATTCGGTTCCGGCTAAAAAATCGCACTTATTAATTGCACCGGGATGCAAAATAAGGGCAATGGTCAGGACAAATAAACCCGGCACGAAGGCCGGGACAAGACCGGGCATGATAGCGGCAAGACACGGATAATGCAAAGAAAAGGCCGCCCATTTCCGGCCGGCTAAGTTAAGATGCGGCGCCTATGCAAGTGCTCGGACTGGAAACCAGCTGTGATGAAACCGGGGTGGCGCTCTTTGACACGCACCGCGGCCTCATTGCGCATGCATTGCACAGCCAGGTCGACCTGCATGCGCGCTACGGGGGCGTGGTACCGGAAATAGCCTCCAGAGACCATATACGGATTCTTTTACCGCTTGTTCAAGAGGTCCTCGAAACTGCTGCGCTGCAGCGCCCTGACGCCGTCGCGTATACGGCGGGCCCCGGCCTGGTCGGCGCCCTGCTGGTCGGCAGCGGTGTGGCGAACGGCCTCGGTCTCGGCTGGAACTGTCCCGTAATTCCGGTGCATCACATGGAAGGGCACTTGCTGGCACCTATGCTCGAGTCGAATGCACCTGCCTTTCCCTTCCTCGCCTTGCTGGTGTCGGGGGGGCATACGATGCTGGTCGGTGTCGACGGAATAGGACGCTATCGAATTCTCGGCCGCACCCTGGACGATGCCGCCGGCGAAGCGTTCGACAAGACTGCGAAGCTGCTCGGTCTTGGCTATCCCGGCGGTCCGGCGCTTGCTCGCGCGGCCGAAAGCGGTGACGAAAACGCCTTTTCATTACCACGGCCGATGCTCAACCGGTCCGGTTTTGACTTCAGTTTCAGCGGGCTCAAGACTGCGGTCATGATGCAAGTGCGCGAACTGGAGGCAACCGGAGACCTGGCTGCCGCCCGGGCTGATATTGCGGCTTCGTTCCAGCGCGCCGCCGTCGATACCCTGGTCGGACGGACACTGCAAGCGGCCGGCCACGAGGGCAGCCGCCGTATCGTGGTGGCCGGCGGCGTCGGTGCCAATCGGCTGTTGCGCGCCGAACTGTCGCGAAAATTCGAAGGCCGCGTTTTCTATCCGCGCTTCGAATTCTGTACAGACAATGGGGCAATGATCGCGCTTGCCGGTGCGTTGCGCCTGCAGGATGGCATGCGCGCCGGAGCGATCAAGGCGGTCGCCCGCTGGCCGCTCGATACTCTGTCGGCACCGGCGGCCGGTACACACCACCAGGATTGACGATGCAACACGAAAACTCCGATACGATTTTCCTGCACGAGTTGCGAGTCGAGACAGTTGTCGGCATCTGGGAATGGGAGCGGCAGATTCGCCAGACCGTCAGTATCGATCTCGAAATGGGCGGTGACATGCGGCGTGCAGCCGCAAGCGACCGAATCGAGGCGACGCTCAACTACAAGGCGGTTGCCAAACGGGTGCAGCAATTTGTCAGTGACTCGAGCTTTCAATTGGTCGAAATGCTGGCTGAGAAGATTGCCGCGCTGGTACTCGATGAATTCGACGTCCCCTGGATACGCGTCCGGGTGAGCAAGCCGGGGGCGATCCGCGGCGCCCGGGATGTCGGCGTCGTGATATTCCGCAGCAAGGCGCCGGCCTGACCCGGTTCAATGGCCAGCATTTATCTCGGCGTTGGCAGCAACATCCAGCCGGTCCGGCATCTGCGCCTGGCAATCACAGAACTCCGGCGACGATTCGAGGACCTGGAAACGTCAACCGTATATCGCAATGCGCCGGTTGGCTTCGACGGCGACGACTTTCTCAATCTGGTGGTCCGGGCCCGAACGGACCTGTCACCTTTCGATGTACTGCGGGTGCTTAACGACATTCACGAGTTGGCCGGCCGGCAGCGAATGAGCGTTGGCCTGACGGCGCGGGAACTGGACATCGACCTGTTATTGTATGATCAGGTACGGGTTGATACGGACGACTTGCAACTGCCCCGCAGCGATGTGCTCGACTACGATTTCGTGTTGCGGCCGCTTGCAGAACTAGCGCCGGACTACGTTCACCCGCTGACCGGTAAACGATTGGACCTGCACTGGCAGGAATTTCCCGGCTCCGGCCGGTCGTTGCAGCAAGAGTGCATCGATTTTAACGCATGACCGCCGCCCCGGCCGGGCGCCGCAAGGGTCACCAGCCGATGCTGCGTCCGCCGTCGACCGCGATGATCTGACCGGTCACGTAGACAGCATCGCGCACGAGGTACAGTACGCACCCGGCAATGTCGTCCGGATTGCCGGGCCGGCCGAGTGGAATCTGGGCGATGATGCTGTCTCTCGCCGCGTCACTCATACCGTCTTCCGGCCAGAGAATCGCACCGGGCGCTATACCATTGACGCGAACGTCCGGTGCCATCTCCTTCGCCAGCGCGCGGGTAAGCATGGCGAGTCCGGCCTTGGCGGAGCCGTAAACTGCGTACTGTCGTAACGGTCGTTGCGCATGGATATCGATCAGATTGACGATGGCACCGCGGTGGCGACGTAGCTGTGGCCAGGCGGCCTGCGAAAGAAAAAGCGGCGCTTTGAGGTTGCTGCCGATCAGGTCGTGCCACTGCGACTCGGTCACAGTACCGAGGGGCGTCGGGTAGAAACTGGAGGCATTGTTGACGAGATAGTCGAGCCTCCCGCCCCAATGAACGACGCATTCTGTCAACGGTGTGAGTGTGTCAAATTCTGTCAGGTCTGCCTGGAATATCTCCGCGGAATCCGGGCGTAAGCGGTTCAACTCGTCTTTCAGGCGCCGGGCCTCGTCGGCCGAGCTGTGGTAATGAATCGCGATGCCGGCGCCGGCATCGTGCAATCGTCGCGCGATCGCCGCACCGATACGGCGCGCGGAGCCGGTTACCAGCGCGATTTGGTCGTGCAGCGAACGGAGAGGCAGTGATGACAATGGCGAACCTGTTAATGAGGGCCAGGTTTTCTGACCGCCCGTGGAAATCGAGTCGCAAGGGCACTACATTGTGCCGCAACTTACCTCCCCGCTGAACCATGTACTCGAACATCCGCAACACAGACGTCTTGCCGGCACCAGATGCCGCCGGGCTTGCGCACAGTGAAATAGTGGCGGGCCATATTCGCACATTGATCGCGCAAGCGGGCGGCAGCATCAGCTTCGCTGAGTTCATGCAAGAGGCACTCTATGCACCGGGGCTCGGTTATTACAATGCAGGTTCCGCCCGGTTCGGGCCGGGCGGG
Source organism: uncultured Woeseiaceae bacterium (assembly GCA_964605635.1). Lineage (GTDB taxonomy): Bacteria > Pseudomonadota > Gammaproteobacteria > Steroidobacterales > Woeseiaceae > IDS-8. The sequence continues at coordinate 33,490 of CAZSDL010000001.1, read as the reverse complement.
GATTTCGTGACGGCACCCGAGATTGGACCCTTATTCGGGCGCGTGCTGGCAAGGCAGTGCGCCGCCGTCCTGCAGCGCTTGCCAGACGGCGCCGTCCTCGAGCTGGGTGCCGGCAGCGGCGGATTGGCGGTCGAAATTCTGCGGTTCCTGAAAGCGAACGGCATTAAATTGCAGCGCTACCTGATTGTGGAGGTGTCGCCGGACCTGATCGCGCAACAACAGCGCCTCATCCACGCACAGGTACCCGAACTGATGCCGAACGTCGAGTGGCTGGACCGTTTGCCGCTGGAATTTCGCGGGGTCGTCATCGCCAACGAGGTTGCCGATGCGCTGCCGGTTGAACGGTTCAGTATGTCGGGCCGGGAAGTTGTTCAATTGCGGGTTGGCTGGGAACAGGACGCCTTCGCGTGGCGCCGTGCCGCAGCCCCGCGGTTCCTGGCTGAGGCGGTTACGCGGATCGAAGAAACGATCGGTCGTCAACTGGCGAACGGCTTCGTATCGGAAGTGTCGACCGGACTGGCGAAATGGGTCAGTGATATCGCCGCATGCGTGGAAACCGGCTTCTTATTCCTGTTCGACTACGGGCTGTCACGACGCGAGTACTACGCGCCGGATCGACGTGATGGCTGGTTGCGGTGTCATTTCAGGCATCGTGCGCACAACGATCCGCTGATCTATCCCGGCCTACAGGACCTGACCGCCTGGGTCGATTTTACCGCTGTTGCCGAAGCGGCCTCCGGCGCCGGCATGGAAATCGCAGGCTTCGTGTCGCAGGCGCAATTCCTGTTGAATGGCGGGCTCAGCGAGGAGCTCGAGGATTTCGATCGATTGCCGACCGCCTCACAGATCGACCTGTCGAGACAGGTCAAAATACTCACACTGCCGGACGAGATGGGAGAGAACTTCAAATGTATGGGATTGGCGCGCGGCGATATGCCGACACTGTCGTCGTTTGCAAACCTGGACAGGACGCACATCCTGTGACATTCCACGCGAGTGCTTGCCCATTGCCGCGGAGTCCGGCATGACATGGTTGCAGATCGTGGTGCTCGCGGTCATCCAGGGGCTGACCGAGATCCTGCCGATATCGAGTTCAGGACACCTGGTGCTGGTGCCTTATCTCGTCGGTTGGACCGATCAGGGCCTGGTCTTCGATGTCGCGGTGCATTTCGGATCACTGGGCGCCGTTTGCCTCTATTTTCGTAATGACCTCATTGCTGCAGCACGGGGCGGCCTGCAATTGCTGGCTGGACGCACAGACACGCTCGAATCCCGTTTGGCGCTGGCGATCGGCATCGGCACGGTGCCGGCGGCAATTGTCGGCTTGCTGCTCGCGGGGTGGATCAGCGATAACCTTCGCGACCCGCTGGTGGTGGTCGTAACATTGTCCGCTTTCGGGTTGTTGCTCGGGTTTGCGGACCGCTTCGGTCGGCAGGAGCGGATCATCACGGAAGTTCGCCTGCGCGATGCCATCGTAATCGGCTGTGCCCAGGCCCTGGCATTGGTACCGGGTACTTCGCGCTCGGGAGTCACTATCACCGCAGGCATGCTGCTCGGTTTCAAGCGTCAGGACGCAGCCCGGTTCTCGTTTCTCCTGTCCGCGCCCGTCATCCTGCTTGCCGCGGCGTACGAAGGGACCACACTGCTGCTCGAAGGCGGTAACGTATCCTGGGGCGAACTGGCCGCCGGCGCGCTGGTTTCCGGACTCGTGGCCTATTTCAGTATCGCGTTCTTCATGCGCTTCATCACTACGCGCGGCTTGCTGCCGTTCGTCATCTACCGGCTCTTGCTCGCGGGCGTCATTCTGTATGTTCTCGTTTAAAGCATGCGGCTGGCGGCCAGCGGCTTTATTACTGGCCTGCGGTACTGCGCAAGGAGCCAATGACGGTTTCGTCGTCGGCCTGGGCGCCGAACTGGACAGCGAAGATGGGCGAGCGTTGTCCGCCGCACTGGATATCGCTGCCGGCAGCAATACCTGGCTAAGTGTCGCAGTGGCGCACCACAGCGACGGGCTCGCGGGCGGAAGCGAGTCCCGCTATGCCGATATTGAAGTCGACCACATGTTCAGCCCGGTCGGTATTCGCGTTGGTGCGGCTTACTGGGACAATGCCGAGGTGCTGGATTCGATCGACTTAACAGCGTCGATTTATCTCAGGCAGGATGCCTGGCGGCTCTCGGTCGATCTCGAGCGGCGGGATTTCGATTTTACACTGCAGTCACCGCTGTTACCGGAAGCCCGCACGATCGAGTTCACCGCGGACGGCATCGGTCTTGCCGGACGGTTACGTACCGGCAAGCGCGTGAGCTTCTTCGCCGGTGGCATGTGGTACGACTATTCGCGCGATGTACGCCTGCAGCAATATATCGATTCCTTGCGCTTCCTGTCCCGTTCGCGACTTACGCTTATGAACAGCGTGCTCGATGAACGGTGGCACGCCGGCATGGAAATTGAGTTCGGGCTGAAAGCCATCGATGTCGGCTTCAGTCGCTGGCGAACGGCCGTGGACCAGGGGCAGGTTGACTCGATCAGCCTGGGCTTCCTGACGCCACTCGGCAAAGCAAGTGACATAGAGTTCCGCCTGGCCTTCGACGACTCGGCGAACTACGGCAATTCCACCGTATTTTCCGTGTTCGGGTATTTCTTCGGCGGTTTATGACGTGCGGTCGGCGCCGCCTCTGAAAGCGCCGATCGCCTGCAGGCGTTTACGGCGGATCGCATCGCCGATGCGCGCTCCGCTGAGATCGGGCGTGACCACATCTTTGGCGGCGATGCCCGCGGCTGCCGCGAACGCGCCCAGGAGGAACGCAGCTTGCGGGTATGGCCGTTCCTCGAAGCCTGTGCGGCCTCGCGAATCGGCTTCGCAGGCAAGGAGAAATTTGCGAAATCGCTCGGGGCGCCGGAATGCATCAGTCCGTTCCAGTACCTTTAGAATCGTCACTGCCTTTAAATCAAAGGCCTTGTGGCAGTGGCCGTGAAACTCTGCCACCAGCAGCGCCAGTTCGCGGCATGGCGAGGGCACCGGGAAGCGTTCCGCCATTGACTTGATCAATTTGACGCTGCGCCGTTCATGTCCCGGATGGCTCGGCAACGATGCCGCTGGTGTCGTCGCTTTGCCGAGATCGTGTACGAGCGCGGCGAAGCGCACGTCAACGTCCGGGCTAAGCATCGTCGCCTGATCGAGAACCATGAGTGCGTGAATGCCGCAGTCGACTTCCGGATGCCATTTCTCGGGTTGCGGGACGCCGAACAAGGCGTCAATTTCCGGAAAAACCGCGGCGAGGGCGCCACAGTATCGCAATACCTCGAAATACCGGCGGGGTGCCGGACCTCCGAGCGCCTGCTCGGTTTCCTTCCAGACCCGATGCGGGACGAGGGCATCCGCTTCCCCGTCGTTGACCATGCGTTTCATCAGTTGCAGCGTTTCATCGGCGATTCGAAAACCCCGAGCGGCGTAGCGGGCCGCAAATTTCGCAGTTCGCAGAATACGCACCGGATCCTCGGCAAAGGCATCCGACACATGGCGCAGATTGCCGGCCTCGAGGTCAGCCAGCCCGTTGTGCGGATCGATGAGGACGCCGGCAGCGCTGCGGGCCATCGCATTGATGGTCAGGTCCCGGCGGGCCAGATCGTCTTCGATTGTGACATCCGGCGAAGTGTTAAACGAGAAGCCGGTGTAGCCGGGGCCGGTCTTGCGCTCCGTTCTCGCCAGCGCATACTCCTCACCGGTTTCCGGGTGCAAAAATACCGGGAAATCCTTGCCGACCTGGCGATAACCGAGCGTTCGCAACTCCTCGGGCGTTGCGCCAACGACGCACCAATCACGCTCTGCCGGGACCAGGCCAAGCTGCTCGTCACGGACGGCGCCACCAACAAGGTAAACTTCCATGGTGCGATTCTACAGAATCGCTTGTTCAGACGTCTGCCGCCAACCGGCACGGGCAGCGAAGGTCGAAACCTACGATGTATTCACTTAGCCAGACCAACTTGAACAGGCGGCGCCTGGTGCTGGCGTTGTCCGCAGTCGCGGCGCTCCTGCTTCTGCAGGGTTGCTACTACGTCCAGGCGATCAACGGGCACCGGGATGTCATGAAAAGTCGACAGCCCATCGATGAAGTCCTGGCGAATCCCGAGATCAGCAACGAGCTGAAAGACAAGCTGCGCCTGGTGCAGGAGGCTCGCCAGTTTGCAACTGAGCAGTTGCGCTTGCCGGACAATGACAGTTACAGCAGTTACGCAGACCTCGAGCGCGACTACGTGGTGTGGAATGTCTTCGCAGCGCCGGAATTCTCCATGGACGCGAAGCAGTGGTGCTTCCCGGTGGCAGGTTGCGTTGCCTATCGAGGCTACTTTTCGCAGGACTCCGCGGAAACATCGGCCGAGTTTTTACAAAAGGACGGCTACGATGTGGCAGTCGGCGGTGTGGCGGCCTATTCAACTCTCGGTCGTTTCGCCGACCCGGTACTCAATACAATGATGCGGTGGAGTGATACGCAGCTCGTGGCGGTAATTTTTCACGAACTCGCGCACCAGGTGCTGTACGTCAAGGGCGACAGCCGCTTTAACGAATCGTTTGCGACGGCAGTCGCCGATATCGGCATCCGGCGCTGGCTCGTAATGCGCAATGAGGACGAGATTTTGCGCAACTACCGTAACTCCCGCGAGCGCCAGCGTGCGTTGGTGAGAGTAGTCGAACAAGCCAGGTCCGATCTCGCCGCGTTGTACGATTCGGATATCGAACCACAAGTCATGCGCAACGACAAGGAGCGGATTTTTGCCACGCTGGTCCGGGACGTCGAGGCACTCAATGAGCAAAGCGCCGCGCCCGGTCGCATTGCACTGGCCGAGCCGCTCAACAATGCCCGGTTGGTCTCGCTCGGACTCTACGAAGGCTGGTCCGAAGCTTTCCGGAACATCTATGACGAATGCGGCCAGGAACTCGAATGCTTTTACAGCCGGTCCCGCGAACTGGCTGACTTGTCACATGAAGAACGTCTCGCTCAAATGACCCTGCTGAACGAGCAATAGAAGGACTACCTCAGCAATAGCCCTCATCCGGCATATCACAGTCGTTGCCCGCACGATCCTTACCCGCTATTGCCAGTTGCTGGACGGCCGGATCGATCGAGCCGAGGAAGTGGGTCAAACGTTGCGTACGGCCGGTCAGTCGCCAGTTGAATATGGCATCGGCGACAACGACGCGACGAACGTAATCGCGTGTCTCGTTGAAGGGAATGTTTTCGATCCAGATCCGCACATCGAGCTCGGCGGAGTCAGACAACCACTTCTCAACCCGGGCCGGACCGGCGTTGTACGCTGCCGTCGCCGCCACTCGATTGTCAGCGAACTGTTGCAGCATTTGGCCCAGGTAGGATGTACCGAGTCGTATGTTGCTCGCGGGGTCGGTCAGCGTGGCAAGACCTTGCCACGGGAGATTCAAGTCACTGGCAGTGCGGCGTCCCGTAGCCGGCATGAGCTGCATTATGCCGATGGCGCCCGCGCTCGAGCGAATGTCCGGGATAAACAGGCTCTCGCTACGGGCTACCCCGTAGGCCCAGGCGCGCGGAATGCCGGCAGTCGTCGAATGTTCTGCGAATTCCTCCTGATACGCGAGCGGATAACGGAGTACGAGATCATCGTACAATCCGATCGACGCGGCGGTGGCAATGGCTCGCGAATGCCAGCCCCAACGCTGTGCGAGGATCGCGGCTTGAGCTTTTTCTTCAGGGCCCAACAAACTGACGGCATCGTCCCATTCAGAGCGACCGCGACTTTCAAGACCGACATGAAAGAGTTCACGTGCACGGATAACGGCGTCGCGCTTTTCCAGCAAGCTCAGGATTTCTTCGTCCTCGGTCAGTGAGGCGTGCGCAAACGCGTATGCCTGGCCGAGTTCGTCAGCGGCCAAAAAGCCGTAGTAACTGCGGCCGATCGCGAGAGTTTCGAGGCTCGTCCGTGCGGTTGTTTCATCCCCCCTCTGCAACAATGCTATTGCGAGCCAGTATTGCGACTCCTCGCTATCCTGCTCGTCAGACGGCATCGACCTGATGACGGCAACAACGTCGTCCCAGGCATGCTGACGCAACAAGGCGCGCAAGAGCCAGCGCCTGACTTCGGCGTCCCGCGCCTCCTCGTCCAGCTCGCCCAGGCGCCGCGCGGCATCCGCTTCGTGCTGCCGTGCGAGCCATAACGCGATGTGCCGTGACATGCCGGCAATCTGTGCTTGCGAGAATGCGCGTTGCCCGCGGATTTCATGCCAGTGCTCGTCCGCGAGACGGGCGTCCGTGTAGGCGACCCGCTCCAATGCAAGCAGAACGCGTTCGCGATGCGGAAGGTCGTCTGCGTACTGCTTCTCGCTGTCCAGAAACGCCAGCGGCCGGCTCTGTGCCGAGAGCCACTGATCGGCTTGCGCGAAGGCCTCATCATCAATCGAACGCGCCAGGTAGCGGGCCAGCGAGAACTGCCGGGCTGACAATGCCAGATCGAAACGTTCACGATACGCGCCCTCATGCAACAGCCCGGCGCCACGCAGGTAGTCGAAAACCGGATCGCATTCATTGGCCTGGCTATAGCCCGTCAGCCACAAATCCATCGCTCTGGATGCAATTCGCGCGCCATTGCCGTTCAGTATTTCAGCGTGAGCTGCCAGGCAATCGAGCCTGGCGATGCCGAGTCCCTGGTAAAAACCCTTGTAAATATCGAGATAAGCCGACATCTGCTGCGCGGCGGCGAGCTGCACGACGTGTCGATAGCGCAGCTCGCGGCCGGCTTTGAGCGCTCCGTAGCGCTCCAGAAAAGCCTCTACCGCGGCTGGCTCGACAGTGCCCGCGCGGGTTCGGAGGTACACGGCGCGCAGGTCGGGCCACAGAATGTATCGCTCGAGCATGCTCGCCCGCTCGGCGGCGGGCGCCCAGTTGCCTAACTCAGCAGCCGGGTAGGCCTCGCGAAAGGCCTGGCGCTGTTGCTCCAGCAATGGGGTGGGGTCGGCGAAAGCCGTGCCGCAGGTCAAGCTGGCCAGTAAAGCAGTGAGAAGTCGCAGCGCGGCTACGCACCACGCAGTCACCGGATTTGCAGCATCAGCTGCCGATCGGCGCGGCGCACCATCAGGAACAGAATCTGGTTGCGCGACGCGATCTCCTGCAGCTCCTGGAGATTGCGAACCCGGCTGCGATTGACGGCAATGATAACGTCACCGGCCCGCAATCCGCGTTGCGCCGCCGGGCTGTCCGGTTCCACGTCGCTGACTTCGATACCGTCACCGGACGTGGCTGATCTGGCGGAAAACCGGGCGCCCGCCAGCCCCGGATGTATTTCCGCGCCTGCGCTTTGCACCTGGTCCCGTGAGTCCAGTGTCGCCTTGAGAGTGCGGGTTCGGCCCTCGCGAATGTACTCGATCGTTACGTCCTCGCCGGAGCCCTTGAGGCCGATCGCGTTGGCAAGTTCACGACTGTTGTTGATTCTCCGGTTGTCGACCTTGGTAATGATATCGTCAACCTGCAGGCCGGCTTTTTCGGCCGCCGATTCCGGCTCGATATTCGATATTAGCGCGCCGCGATTGACCTCGGCACCGAGTGCCTTGGCACTCTCCGCATCAATCGTCGCAATGGTGACACCGAGCAAGCCTCGCCGGACTTCGCCAAAATCGAGAATCTGGCCCATGATCGAACTTGCGATTTCCGAGGGCACGGCGAATCCAATCCCGATATTGCCGCCTGTGCGGCTGATAATGGCGGAGTTGATGCCGACCAGTTCACCGCGCATATTGACCAGCGCCCCGCCGGAATTACCCGGATTGATCGAGGCGTCTGTTTGAATGAAATCTTCCAGGCCGTCCCGACTGATGCCGTAGCGTCCCAGTGCGCTGACAATGCCCGAGGTCACGGTGTGACCGAGGCCGAACGGGTTGCCGATTGCGATGACGAAGTCGCCGACCTCCACCGAGGTCGAGTCACCAATCGGAATTTCGACCAGATTCTCCGGGTCGACTTTCAAAACGGCGATGTCCGTTGCCGCGTCCGACCCTATCACCTCGGCTTCCAGTGAATCTTCGTTGAACAAATAAACCTCGATCTTCTCGGCGTTCTCCACCACGTGGTGATTGGTCAGGATATAGCCGTTTTCTGCATCGACAATGACGCCGGATCCTGCGCTAGCTACCTCGCGCGAGCCGCCGGGCATATCCGGCAGCCCGAAAAAGCGGCGAAACATTTCGTCAGAATACGGCGATGATTGCGAGCGGATTGTCTGGCTGACGCGAATGTTCACGACGGCCGGTGCGGCTTTTTTCACCAGCGGCGCCAGGCTGGGCAGCGGCTGGCCATTGACCTGGTCCGGCAGCTGGCCATGCGCCACGGTTGCCAGCAACATAATCGCGGCCATTGACAAAGTCGGGAACATTTTTTTCATTTTTTGACAGGTCCTCTCGATTTTCCGGCGTACAGGCTAATGGTCCGGCTGCTAGTTCGCTGGGGCTGCAGAAAACACAGCCCCACTCCGCTGACCAGCCGGAACTGTACAAAGTTCCGGACTCTTTGCAACTTGCGCTGCTGGTGTCGCCCGACCAGCAGCGGTTGCTGCCGGGCGACACCCCACTGCTTGTCGTCGCCTTATGGTCGCCTATGTCTTCCCAATGGGCCGGTCAACTTGCCTGCACAGCAATTCGTCGTGCCTGCACCTGGGCCTGTTTCGGAATAGTCACTTCGAGAATGCCGTTCGAGCTTTTTGCGGAAATGTGTTCCGCATCGGCTGTCTCCGGCAGACTGAACCGGCGGTAAAACTTGCCGGAAATCCGCTCCACTCGCTGCATCCCTTCAACCTGTTCGGAGCGTTCCTCACGCCGCTCGCCGGCGATGCTCAAAACCCCGTGTTCCATGCTGATATCGATCTGCTCGGGATTCACACCTGGCAGGTCGGCCCGCAAAACGAAGCGATCTTTTTCCTCGACGATGTCAACCGGCGGAATCCAGTCGGCAACGGAGTTGCTGCCGTCAGCGGATTCCTGTCCGATACCAAGACGCCGACCGGCAATCTGGTCCAGATCGCGGTGCAACAGGTTCAGGAGCGTCCACGGCTCATATCGGGTCACATTCATGTCTGTCTCCTTGCAAGTACTGGTGCGGCCTTGATGGGGTCGTTCACGGCCATTTCAAGCGTTGCTTCTGGCACTCCGCAGCGTGACGCAGAGCCTGAAAGCACCGTACCGCGGGCTCTCGACGAGCATTTCAAGGGCCACTAGATGTTGTGCGACGCGGCCTTCACAAAACTGTCATTTTTTTCCGCAATAATTTAAACGACTTACTGCGATTATATATATAAATAATTGATTTTGCTATAATAAAATACAGTCGAAAAAATCGTATAAAACCTTGACAGTCGGCCGTTCCGGGCATAATCTTGCAAGCTATCAGACACAACATCTTGTGCCTGCCAAAACGATGATCTGGGGCCGTTTAGGCACTCGTCGCTGAATTATCCAATTAGCGGTGAGCGGGGCGCTTTTCGCTGGGCAAAGCGACGGGAGTAAGGGACTTGGGGTCCACCTTGGGAATTCGCGAGGAAAACCGCGCGCGCCGTGTGCCAGCAATGTCGCGCGAGTTATTCGCCAATATGTTCGCCAATATGTTCGCCAAGATGTGCGCAAGGGCAGGTCGCGAGGCCGGTTAAGAAGTGCAATTCAGGGGAGTACAGGACCACATGAAGTCCGCGGTGAATTTTCGCGCCAGCACGATCAGTGACATCAAACTCCAGCCGGCATCGCTGGATATCTGGAAAGCAAAATATCGACTGACGGCCAAGGATGGCGAGCCACTCGATGCGACGATTGACGACACCTACAAACGTGTGGCGCGAGCGCTTGCCAATGTGGAGAAAGAGTCGTTGCGGGAAAGTTGCTACGAGCAGTTCCTCTGGGCACTGCGCAGCGGGGCGATACCGGCCGGCCGGATTATTTCCAACGCAGGTGCGCTTGAACACAAGCCTGCCACCTCAACCATTAATTGCACCGTGTCGGGGACCGTCGGCGATTCGATGGATAACATTCTCAACAAGGTTCATGAAGCGGGACTGACGCTCAAGGCCGGCTGCGGTATTGGTTACGAGTTTTCCACGCTGCGACCCAAAGGCGCTTACGTGACCGGGGCAGGCGCGTACACGTCGGGTCCGCTGTCCTTCATGGATATCTACGACAAGATGTGTTTCACGGTGTCGTCCGCCGGCGGGCGGCGCGGCGCCCAGATGGGCACCTTCGATATCGGGCACCCGGACGTCATGGATTTCATTCGCGCCAAGCGCGAAGACGGCCGGCTGCGGCAGTTCAATCTCTCATTGCTCATCACCGATGAATTCATGCAGGCCGTGACCAGCGATGCAGACTGGCAGCTCGCTTTTCCCATCACCCCGAAAGAACACGAGCTGGACCGCCACGATGTCAGCGATGACTCTCAGTTCGTATGGCGGGAATGGCCGGAACCCGATAATTACGTGCGCAACGAAAAGGGGCTTGTTGCTTGCAAGATCTATCGACGATTGCCCGCACGGCGCGTGTGGGACGTGATCATGGCCTCGACCTATGATTTTGCCGAGCCTGGCTTTGTGCTGATCGACAAAGTCAATGAGATGAACAACAACTGGTTTGCCGAGAAAATCCGCGCCACTAATCCCTGTGGCGAGCAACCACTGCCACCGTACGGCTCGTGCCTGCTGGGGTCAGTCAACCTGACCCGCTTTGTCATCGATCCGTTTACCGAGAAAGCACGCTTCGACTGGGAAGAGTTTCGTCGCGTCGTCAAGGTTTTCACCCGCATGCTCGATAACGTTGTCGAGATTAATGGTCTGCCGCTGCCACTGCAGCGGCGCGAGATCAATCGTAAGCGGCGTCACGGTATGGGCTTCCTGGGGCTGGGTTCCACAATCACCATGCTGCGCATGAAGTACGGTGAAGCGACAGCCGTGCAGTTCACCGAAGAGGTGTCCAGACAATTGGCTCTGGCCGGCTGGGAAGCGGCACTGGAGCTTGCAGAGGAGAAAGGGCCGGCGCCGATCATGACCGAGTTGTTCGAAGTGACGCCGGAAATGCTGGCAAAACGCCCCGAAATGACAAACGACGGCTACCGCGTCGGTGACAAGGTGCCGGGCCGCATTCTGCATTGCCGATACAGTCGTTACATGCAGCGCATCGCCGCGGAGGCGCCGGAGCTGGTAGATCGGCTGGCGGAAGTCGGGGCGCGGTTTACGCACCATAGCTCGATCGCGCCGACCGGCACTATTTCATTGTCGTTGGCGAACAATGCGAGCAACGGCATCGAGCCCAGTTTCGCGCACCACTATTTTCGAAATGTGATTCGTCAGGGCAAGAAATCGAAGGAAAAGATCGATGTCTTTTCATTCGAATTGTTGGCCTATCGCGAGCTGGTCAACCACAATGCGCTGCCGACCAGCAACAAGACGACGGGCGACTCGGACGATGATCTGCTGCCTGGCTACTTTGTCACGGCGGAGGATATTGCGCCTACGGCCCACGTCGATATCCAGGCAGCGGCGCAGAAATGGATCGATTCGTCTATTTCCAAGACTGCCAACGTACCGACCGATTATCCCTATGAAGACTTCAAGGACATTTACCTGTATGCGTGGCAACAGGGTTTGAAGGGTTGCACCACGTTTCGCTTCAATCCCGAGGCGTTCCAGGGTGTTCTTGTCAAAGAACAGGATCTCAAGAACACCACCTACACGTTTACGCTGGAAGATGGCAGAGAGGTCGAAGTCAGGGGCGACCAGGAGATTGAGTACGACGGTGAAGTGCATACCGCGGCCAATCTCTTCGATGCTTTGAAAGAAGGCTATTACGGCAAGTTTTGAACAACCATTCGATACAGAGTAACAAGCACAGAGTGATCAGCTATGAGCAAACTTAAGATTGACAGGAAAATCGTTGGTTGCGGGGTGAAGACACCTCCCGCCAAGGAAGCGGAAGAACGGAAGCCTGATTACCCGCGCGAAGGTGGCGCGGGCGGCCGGGCGGAAGTCATTCGCATGCACGAAAAACTCGAACGCCCCGAGATGCTCATAGGCTCGACGTACAAGGTCAAGACGCCGATCTCCGACCACGCCATGTACGTAACGATCAACGATATCGTTCTCAATGAAGGAACGGAGCATGAGAAAAGACGGCCGTTCGAGATCTTTATCAATTCGAAGAATCTCGATCACTATCAATGGATAGTGGCCCTGACGCGCATTATCTCGGCAGTATTCCGCAAGGGCGGCGACGTTACCTTTCTCGTCGACGAGTTGAAGGCGGTTTTCGATCCGCGGGGCGGCTACTGGAAACCGGGCGGCCGGTTCATGCCATCAATTATTGCCGAGCTCGGCTATATCGTCGAGAAGCACCTGATCTCCATTGGCCTTCTGGCGCAGCCGCAGCTCGACCAGGCGCAGATCAGCCTTATCGAGCAAAAACGCGCTGAATTCGAATCGCGAAGTCGCCAGAAAGATGCCTTTTCCAAGAGCGACTATCCGGAAGGAGCGCAACTGTGCGCCAAGTGCAGCACGGCGGCGGCGATCATGATGGATGGCTGCATGACCTGCCTCAGCTGCGGCGACTCCAAGTGCGGATAACAAGTGCGGATGAACGAGTGCGTCTGAAGCCGGCTTAGCGGCCGGCGAAACGCATAGTCCCGGCAAGGGACGTCTGGTGTAGTATCGGCCTGTGACGCTTTCCATTCCCGATTTTGCGCGTGCCAGGGTAGTCGTTGCTGGCGACGTCATGCTCGATCGCTACCTGTTTGGCGCAACGAGCCGTACCTCGCCGGAAGCACCGGTTCCCGTCGTGCACCTCCGAACCAGCGAAGACAGGCCTGGCGGCGCTGCGAATGTGGCAGTCAATCTTGCAACACTCGGCGCGCATACCGTGTTGCTGGGCATTGTCGGGGACGACGCCGAAGCACTGATTCTTGAACGCCTGGTGATACAGCACGGCATCGATTGCCGTTTTGCCCGCTCGGCGTCCTGGCCCACCATTACCAAGACGCGTGTGCAGAGTCGCGGCCAGCAGCTTATTCGCATCGATCGCGAGGAGAGCCTTGACGAGACGCAGGATGCATCGATTCTTGCCATGTTGGGCGATGCCTTAGCGGGCATGAACGTTGTCGTATTATCGGATTACGGCAAAGGTACCTTGACCCGCACTGCCGAGATCATCGCCGCCGCTCGTGCCGCCGGCCTGCCGATACTGATTGATCCGAAAGGTCAGGACTTCCAGCGCTATCGGGGCGCGTCGCTGATTACGCCCAACCAGGCCGAATTCGAAGCGGTCGCCGGTCGCTGCGATACCGATGACATGCTTGTTGAGCGAGCCGGCCGGATGATAGAGGCGCTGCAACTCGACGCGTTGCTGGTCACACGCAGCGAAAAGGGCATGCTCCTGGTGCAGGCGCGCCAGCAACCTGTTTTTCTGACGACCCAGGCCCGCGAGGTGTTTGACGTGACCGGCGCCGGCGATACGGTCGTTGCGACACTGGCAGCTGCTCTTGCCAGTGGCGCTACCTTGCTGGACGCCGCCGCGCTTGCCAACCTGGCTGCAGGGCTCGTCGTCCGCAAGATCGGCGTCGCTTCTGCGACGCCAACGGAGTTGCAGGTTGCCTTGCACAAAGGTGAGCCAGGCGGTCGCGGAGCGGTGAGCGAAGCGGCATTAATGCACCGGGTTGCTGAGGCACGTGCGCGACAGGAAAGAATTGTGATGACCAATGGTTGCTTCGATGTGCTGCACGCGGGACACGTCGCCTACCTTGAAGAGGCGAGGAAACTCGGCGAGCGACTTGTCGTGGCAGTCAATGACGATGAGTCAGTACGCCGGCTCAAGGGCCCCTCCAGGCCGGTCAACGCCTTGCGGGATCGTATGTCGGTGCTGGCTGGTCTGGCCGCAGTGGATTGGGTGGTGCCGTTCTCCGATGACACGCCGGCGCGACTTGTCAGTGCTGTGTTGCCGGACGTCCTCGTGAAAGGGGGCGATTACCGGGCCAACGAGATCGCCGGTGCGCGGGACGTGTTGGCGCGGGGCGGTGACGTAAAGGTTCTTGCGTTCCGGCATGGGCATTCCACCAGCCGGATCATCGACCGGCTGTCGGGTTAGCCAGGCCGTTGCCGGACAAGCCGCCGGAGTCCGGAGCGGGCCCGGACGCGCGCGCGATGGCAAGCAATTGATCCTGCCCGGACGCCAATGATACGAATCCTCTACGCCATACTGACCTACCTGCTGCTGCCGGTTTACGCGCTTTACTGGCTCTTTCGCGGCATTGTGAATCGGGCCTACCTCGATCGAGTCGGCCAGCGTTTCGGATTCGGCTTCCCACGTGTCCCGGGGGGCAGCATATGGATTCATGCAGTTTCGGTTGGCGAGGTACAGGCTTCGATTCCGCTGGTCCGCGCATTGGCAAGGCGACTGCCAGAACGTCAGATTTTGCTAACGACGGTCACTCCGACCGGTGCCGCGCGGGTCGAGAGCGTGTTCGGTGACACGGTTCTGCACTGCTACATTCCGTTCGAAACGCCCCAGGCAGTGCGAAATTTCTTCGCTGCCACCAATCCGCAACTCGCCCTGATCATGGAGACGGAGATTTGGCCCAATCTTTATCATGAATGCGGTTTCAGGAACGTTCCGCTGGTGCTGGTAAGTGCGCGTATTTCGCCGAAATCCGTACGCAACTATCGCAAACTGTTGCCACTTTTTCGCGAAACACTGTCGCACGGTATCGTCATAGCCGCGCAAAGCGAAGCGGATGCAGAGCGCTTCCGTGCACTGGGCGCACGTCCGGAACGAACTCGTGTTACCGGTAATATCAAGTTCGATGTAGAGATTCCGCCGGATCTCGTCGCGCGCGGCCGCGTGCTGCGCGAACGGACTTTCGGCAGGCGGCCGGTCTGGATCGCAGCCAGTACCCACCAGCGCGAGGAAGAACAGGTCCTTGAAGCACACAGTCTGATATGCAAAACGATTCCAGAGACATTGCTCGTCCTCGTGCCGCGGCATCCGGAGCGATTCGAGGCTGTGCGTCAATTGCTGCAGCGTCAGCAGGTCAACTTTGCGTCCCGTACGTCCGGCACGAACCCTGGCGCCGCTGACAGCGTGTTTCTCGGCGATACCATGGGGGAGGTGCCGTTATTCTACTCTGCAGCGGATGTCGCGTTCGTTGGCGGTACGCTCGTACCGGTCGGTGGACACAATCTGCTCGAACCGGCGGCACTCGGTCTGCCGGTCGTGACCGGGCCACACCTTTTCAACACCCAGGATATCGCGGAAATGTTTGTGCGCATCGGCGCGTTGACGAGGGTGGCAAGCGGCAGTGAACTCGGCGCGGCGATTAGCGCGCTGCTGGCCGACGGCATTGAAGCGCGGCGCCTCGGCCGGCTGGGGCGGGAAATCGTTGCAGAGAATCGCGGTGCCCTGCAGCGCCTGATGCATGTGCTGGAACCGCTGATCGTCCAAATCGACGGGCAGCGCGGCGGCAGCGAGGTGCCCGACACCCCGGTCTCCCGGCGGGACTAACCTTCAGATTCTCCTTCCGATTCCTCTTGCAGGTCGAGGGTGCGCTCGGCTGGTTCGCGTTCCGTCAACCAGCGATCGATCTGTTCGAGATCCTGAATCTGTAATGACCCGGCGGCCTGTTTCAGTCGCAGTACGTTGCCGATATAGACATAGCGAGCCTGATAGTAATTAGTGATGGCCTGGTAAAGCGCTCGTTGCGAGTTCAATACGTCAACAATCGTACGCGTGCCGACTTCAAACCCGGCCTGCGTCGCTTCCAGCGCCGTTCTGCTCGACCGGACCGCCTGTCCAAGCGCATTGACGCGGCTGATCTCCGAGATAACGCCAAGATACGCATCGCGAGTGGCACGCTCGGTTTCACGAGCGACGCGCTGCAACTGCTCGCGAGAAGCGCGATGCAGATAAACCGCTTCGCGCACCTGCGATGAGGTTCGTCCGCCGGAAAACAGCGGTATGGTCACCTCGATGCCGATCGAATCCCCGTCACGCTGGGAGTCTGCCGTAAGGAAGGGGCTGTTATTCACGCTCCGATCACTGTCAGTCTCGACACCGTTGCGTCCGGCGACCAGGTCAATGGTCGGATAATGACCGGTGCGACGGTACGCGATTTCGTCACGGGCAATTTGTTCGTCGAGACGGCTGGCGAGGAGATCGAGGTTCTGGTCCATCGCCATTTCGATCCAGCTGCTCTCGTCGGCAGGGTTCGGCGGTGGCAACGGGAAATCCTCACCGGGTGCCGCCAGATCGGGCACATGCTCACCGGTAATCTCTCGTAACAGTTCCTCGGCTGTCGCGAGTTCCCGTTGAGCGGCGATTTCAGATGCTACCGACTGGTCGTACGCCGCCTGTGATTCCTGTACATCGGTAATGGCAATGAGCCCGACCTCGAACCGCTGCTTGGCTTGCTCCAGTTGCCGGGCGATGGCTTCGCGGTCTGCGCGGATCGATGCCAGCCGGTCTTCCGAGGCCAGCACTTCGAAATAGCGCTGCACGACGCGCACCATCAGGTCCTGTTGGGCGGCTTCGTAGACCACGTCCGCTCGTGCCACGATCTTGCTCGCCTGTTTCATGTTTACAACCTGGTCCCAGCGAAATATTGACTGGCGCAAACCCACGTTCCAGCTTGTTTCTTCGCCTTCGGCTTCGAAATTGACCGGCGCAAAATTACCGGTGGTGTCGGCTTCGACGCTTGTGCCGGCCACGTTGCTGGTCACCCAGGCGCCACTGGCACTCACCTGCGGCAACAGGAAACCGCGCGCCTGCGGCAGCGCTTCCTGCGCCGCCAGTCGACGCGATTCGGCTTCGTGCACGAGCGGGTCGCTTTGCAGCGCCCGCTGGTAGACCTCGAGCAGCGAAGCGCCGAGCGCAGCCGGTGACACGCCCATGGCGACGCCCAGAATTGCCAGTACCGTCATTATCTTCTTACTTTTCATGTTATTAAGGTCCGCTGAAGGGTGGGCGATACCGATAGGTGTTATGGTCATCTATATCACTAACTCAGTCAAGTCTCGTGTGGCGGCCGCCCGAACTCAGTAGCGGGGTAGCGCCCGGTCACAGTGCACGGACCATGCGTCGATACCGCCCTCGATGTTGGCTACCCTGGCAAAGCCCTGCTGCACCAGGAAGCTGGCGACGCGTGCGCTGCGGCCACCCGAGTGACAAAGCACTGCAACCGGTCGTGTGGCGTCCAGTTCCTTGTGGCGGGCCGGGATTTCAGCCATAGGAATAAACAGGCTCGGGTCAATTTTCGCGATTTCTCTCTCCCAGGATTCTCGGACGTCCAGCAACTGCCAAAGTTCGCCGGCGTCCTGCCGTGCGATGTACTCGGCCGGTGTCAGATTATCGAACATTGACCCTCCCGGACAGCAGCGTTATTGCTGCGATCGACTGCACAAGCTGGCCCCCAGCGTTCATGCTGCGCACTGCCGCAGTATTTTATTAGATGCAGCAAAAGCACGTGCGGTTTCGCCAGCATTGCAACCATTCAAAAAACAAATGCGGAAGGCACAGGCGCATTGCAGAGTGCAGGGACATCGGTCTCGAAAAGGCTTGTGACGCGTAGTTTGTTTTCCGCATCGCGCACGACAAGCTGTGCTTCCATGAGCGGCGACGAGCCCACAATGACGAACATCCGTCCACCCGGATTGAGCAAATCGAACAGCCGGTTGTCGAATACAGGCAGCGAACCTCCGACGGCGATGACATCGAACGGACCGCTCGGTAGCTCGCGCATGGCATCCAGGTTTACCAGGGTCACGTTATCGATCCCCACGGCCTTGAGCCGCGGGCCGGCCGCGTCAATGAAATCGGCAAATAGTTCGACGCTCGTGACCGCTGCTGCAAGGCGGCCGAGGCAGGCAGTCAAAAAGCCCGATCCGGTGCCGATTTCGAGTACCGAATCCGACGAGCGGAGTTCGAGCGCC
The DNA here is from genome assembly GCA_964605635.1 of uncultured Woeseiaceae bacterium. Taxonomy (GTDB): domain Bacteria; phylum Pseudomonadota; class Gammaproteobacteria; order Steroidobacterales; family Woeseiaceae; genus IDS-8. Next base: position 15,528 of record CAZSDL010000001.1, on the reverse strand, counting down.
TGCAACAATCGGCCTTCCACTGTCGGCGGCAACATGAACTGGCCGTGCGGCAGCGGAATCGAGGTCTCTGCAAATGCCAGTTCCTCGAATCCGGCAGGCACGAACTCCTCCCGCGGCAGTTCCAAAAGCACGTCCAGAACGGCGCTGTCGAAGACGTCCCAGGTGCGCACCTGCTGTTCCACCATCTGACGACGAGCGTAATCCATGTTCATTAAGTCTGAGCCTGTAAATTGTTGAAAGTTATTATATTTCAATCGCAACCAGCAGCCATCACGACGCCGGGCAACGCGACGTCAGCGGACGGATTGCGAATTATGGTGAATCGTTGCGGTGCGCAGGTTTCGCTGGGATATGCTTAGCAGTGGACAGTCATAACGCTCTGAATCACCTCGAATCTCCTCTTACGGAGAATCACCAGGAGCGACCAATAATAACAAATGATCGTTTCACGGCATCATTTGCAAGATGGCCGGAAAGGGACAAACGAGACTTGCGCCGTAATCATCTGAATGATCGATCGCAGTCGATCGCGAGCATGCACAGGGCAGGGTGCACATCAAGGCTGGCATGTCGTCGCTTCTGACCGTTGCCATCCTTGCAGTGCTTTTGCTGCTCGCTGCTGCCGCGCTGGCTGCACTGTGGCTGCAGCGTCGTCGCAATCTGCAGCGCCTGGCCCGGCTGAATCTCGAGCTGGTCGCCGCTGCTGGCGATGCGTACGTGGGGCGGCGACTCTCCGTTGGCGAAAACGGAGAAATCGCAGCACTGGCCCGGACCATCAACAGGCTTTTCGATGCGCTGGGAGAGCGCGACGAAGAAATCCAGGACCGCGACCGCCTGTTCGCTGATTTTGCGCGCACCCTCCCGGAGATCGTGCTCCTGCATGATGAACGTATACTGCTTGCGAACGACAGTGCGGCGGCTCTGCTGGGCCTGACCCCGGACCAACTGGAAGGCAGGGATGTCGTCGATCTCGTCAAGCCGGCCTACCGGGCATTGTTCCGCAAGACCACGGCAAAACGCCTCGCCGGAAAGACAGCGCCACGGCGCCTCGAAATCCAGCTAATAAACGGCAACGAACAGGGCTTGTGGGTCGAAGCGCAAAGTTCGTCGATTGAATTTCGCGGTAGTAACGCGATCCTGACCATCGCCCGCGACGTGAGTTATCGCAAGAGCCTGGAGGTCTCGCTAAGTCGCAGCAGACAGCAGGCGCAGTACACACTTGAATCGATCGCAGAAGGGGTTATTACGACAGACAACGAAGGCCGCATCGATTACATGAATCGCGCCGCCGAAGCGATGACCGGCGCCAATCGGGAGGAAGGCATTCGCCACAGGATCGGTGAGCTGTTCTCGCTAATCGATGAGGTCGATAGGCGGCCCCTTGGCGACCCGGTGGAGCGTTGTCTGTCCATGCGTCGACGCGTCAATATGGGCCGGAGAGCGCTGCTGGTAAGTCGCGATGGCGAACACGAGCATTCCGTAGAAATTACAGCTTCCCCGATCCGCGGGCCGGGCGACACTATTTCCGGCACGGTTGTAGTATTTCACGATGTCAGCGAGATTCGCGGCCTGACTCGCCAGATGAGCTACCAGGCGTCTCACGATGCGCTGACCGGCCTGATCAACCGACGCGAGTTCGAGCGACGTTTGCAGGAGGCCCTCGATTCAGCACATGCCGACGGTAGCGTGCATATTCTCTCCTACATGGACCTCGATCGCTTCAAGGCAGTCAACGACAGTTGTGGCCACCTTGCGGGCGACAATATGCTGCGTGAAGTTGCTACGCTGATCCGGGATCAGGTGCGTGATTCGGATTTCGTCGGTCGCCTGGGCGGAGATGAGTTCGGCATACTGCTGATCGGTTGCCCTATCGACAAGGCGCGACAGATCGCAGCAGATATCTGCAACGCGATCAGCGATTATCGCTTCGTCTGGCAGGACAAGATTTTCAGCATCGGTATCTCGATAGGCCTGGTCGAGGTCGGACATGCAAGCAGTTCAATCCAGGACCTGATGAGCGCGGCAGATTCCGCCTGTTACGTTGCGAAGCAACGCGGCCGTAGCCAGGTACATGTTTATTCTGCACGCGACGAAGCCATCGCACGGGAGCGAGGCGATATCCAGTGGCTTCGCCAGCTACAGACCGCCTTGCATGAAAATCGTTTCGAACTGGCAGTCCAGCCGATTATCGCCCTGAACAGCCCGGCAGAAACGGGACCGTCGATCGAGGTGCTCATACGATTGCCCGATGCACATGGACGATCCGACAATTCCGCGGATTTCCTGCGGTCCGCCGAGCGTTACCAGTTGATGCCGCAGATCGATCGGTGGGTGCTGACGGCGACCCTCGCAGCGATCAGTGCCGGCGAGATCAGGTTGCCCGGCAAACGCAGTTGTGCCGTCAATGTATCCGGACAGACACTTGGCGACGAAGGATTTCTCGATTTCGTCGTTGAAGCCCTGGACCATAGCGGCGTAGCGCCATCCCGCATTTGCTTCGAAGTAACCGAAGCGGCGATTTCGACCAACGTGAAGTATGCACAGCGTTTCATCGAGGTGTTGCACGGCATCGGTTGCGACTTCGCTCTTGACGATTTTGGCAACGGGCTGGGCGCGTTCTCAAGCCTGAAGCACTTGCCGGTCGATTACCTGAAGATCGATGGCAACTACACGCGCAACCTGGATTCGGAGCCGATTAACCAGGAGATGGTGGCCGCCATGATCAAGCTCGCGCGGGCACTTGAGTTCCGCGTTGTTGCAGAACAGGTCGAGCGCCAGGAAGATTTCGACTGGTTGCGCGAAGCCGGCGTCGACTTCGTGCAAGGCAATTTCATCGAAGCACCGGTGATGCTGGGTTCGGCACAGACGGCCACATTTCGCGCGCTCATGCCCTGATCACTCAAGCCAGGAAAAAACCGCCTTGCACCGTGTCAAGTGCAAGGCGGCGTGCAGCCTGCCTGGTTTACGGGTTGGCGAATGAATCAGAGCAACGGCACCATCAATAGCGCGACGATGTTGATGATCTTGATCAGCGGGTTGATGGCCGGTCCGGCGGTATCCTTGTAAGGGTCGCCGACGGTGTCGCCGGTCACGGCGGCCTTGTGTGCGTCGGAGCCTTTGCCGCCGCAGTTGCCATCCTCGATGTACTTCTTGGCGTTATCCCAGGCGCCGCCACCGGCGGTCATCGAAATTGCGACAAACAGCCCGGTGATGATGGTGCCAAGCAGTACGCCACCCAGCGCCTTGGGTCCGAGCAGCAGACCGACCGCAAGCGGCACCAGGATCGGCAGCAAGGACGGGACTATCATCTCCTTGATGGCGGCTTTGGTGAGCAGGTCCACGGCACGGCTGTAATCGGGTTTGCCGGTTCCTTCCATGATGCCGGGGATTTCGCGGAACTGCCGTCGTACTTCGTTGACGACGGCACCGGCGGCCCGACCGACGGCTTCCATAGCCATGGAAGCGAACAGGTAGGGCACGAGACCGCCGATGAACAGCCCGATGATGACCAGGTGATCAGAAAGGTCAAAGTCGACAAGGATGCCGGCGGATTCGAGCGCGTGCGTGTAATCGGCAAATAAAACCAGTGCGGCGAGACCGGCTGAACCGATCGCATAGCCCTTGGTAACGGCCTTGGTGGTGTTGCCCACAGCATCGAGCTGGTCCGTAATGTTACGAACATCAGATGGCAGGTCGGACATCTCGGCGATGCCGCCGGCATTGTCCGTGATCGGTCCGAAGGCATCGAGTGCAACGATGACTCCGGTCATCGACAGCATGGCAGTGGCGGCGATGGCGATGTTGTAAAGGCCGGCCAGCGAGTTACCCTCCGGCGCCAGCTCGAAAGCTCCCCAGATGCTCAGGCATACGGCCAGCACCGGCAAAGCTGTCGCTTTCATGGAGATGCCAAGCCCGGCAATGATGTTCGTTGCATCCCCGGTTAATGACGCATTGGCGATGGTCTTTACCGGTTTGTAATCGGTGCCGGTGTAGTACTCCGTGATGACCACCATGGCTGCGGTCAGTGCCAGGCCGATCAGGGCAGATCCGAAAATGCCGCCGACATTGCCGGAATCGGCCATCATCGCATCCGTGACAAACCAGAAAGCCACAGCGGCGAGTCCGCCCGACACGATGAGGCCCTTGTAAAGAGCGTTCATGATTTTGCCTCCGTCCGACGTGCGGACGAAGAAAGTGCCGATGATGGAAGCAACGATAGAAACAGCACCCAATACAAGCGGGTAGGTAACGGCTGCTATGCCAAATGTACCCACAAGCAAACTGCCAAGGAGCATCGTCGCGATAATCGTGACGGCGTAGGTTTCAAAGAGATCCGCCGCCATGCCGGCGCAGTCGCCGACGTTGTCCCCGACGTTGTCGGCGATGACACCGGGATTGCGCGGGTCGTCCTCCGGAATTCCGGCTTCGACCTTGCCCACCAGGTCCGCGCCGACGTCGGCGCCCTTGGTGAAGATGCCGCCGCCCAACCGCGCGAAAATGGAGATCAGCGAGCCGCCGAAGGCAAGGCCGACCAGCGCGTGTATTGAGTCAGCCATTGAGACGCCCGTGCTGCCAAGCACTGCGTAATAGCCGGCAACACCGAGCAGACCAAGGCCCACAACCAGCAGTCCGGTAATTGCGCCGCCACGGAACGCGATGTTCAGTGCTGCGTTGACGCCGTGCCGTGCCGCCTCCGCGGTCCGTACATTGGCCCTTACTGAAACAAACATGCCGATGTAGCCGGCCAGACCCGAGAACACTGCGCCTATGGCAAACCCTATGCCTGTCGCCCAGCCGAGCGCTAATACCAGCGCGACGAACAGCACCAGGCCCACGACACCGATGGTCAGATACTGGCGATTCATGTACGCGCCTGCGCCTTCCTGAATGGCTTGTGCGATAACCTGCATGCGCTCGTTGCCGGCTGGCTGCTTCAGGATCCACCGCGCGGAAAGCGCGCCGTACAAAATTGCCAGAACGCCTGCGCCGATGGCCAGCCACAGTGCAAACTCACTTGTCATCAGTTTGTCTCCCGATCAAAAAAACGCCCGAACGCGTGTGCGTTCTGGGCTGCAGAAATATTCCCGGTAACCGATCCATCGCTTGACGGTGCGGGACTGTGAGAAAGGCGCTTTTTGTGCCGTACCGAGTATGTTGTTGTTTACTGTGCGATCTGCCGGTGCCCCAGGGTCCGACAGGCTGCTAGCCGCGGCAGCGCGCGAATCATACCACAAACGCAGTGCCGAGCCGCTTCGGTACGGACACGTTTTTCAATTGCACGTAATTCGGTAAGCCATTGATATATGGAGGGTAATCTTCCCCGCGAATTAGCGGGGACAGGTACCGGCGGGCGGCTGTAGTAATGCCAAAGCCGTCGGCCGTAATGTACTTGCGTGGCAGCTTTTTCTCCTTGTTGGCGACCCGCTCGAGCGGTGCCTCGTCAATCCGCCAACGATACGGTTTGTCGGAGATACGTTTGATTATCGGCATCACGGCAGTCTTGCCGGCCAGGGCCATCAGTACCGCTGCGCGTCCGACTGCGTAGGCTTGCTTTACATCCACCGCAGACGCGATGTGGCGAGCAGAGCGTTGCAGGTAGTCGGCAATGGCGTAGTGGTACTTGAATCCCAGTTCCTGACGGACCATGCCGGCGATAACGGGAGCCACGCCACCGAGCTGGGCATGACCAAATGCGTCTTTCGTGCCAGCCTCCGCGAGAAATTTGCCGTCCTTGTCACTGGCACCTTCACTGACCACGACGACGCAGTATGTGTAGCGTGCAACACACTCCTTGACCCGCTGCAGAAACGCCGCCTTGTCGAACGGTATTTCCGGGAACAGGATGATATGCGGCGCATCGCCCCGGGAGTCGCCGGCAAGACCGGCTGCGGCAGCGATCCAGCCGGCATGACGGCCCATCACTTCCAGAATAAACACTTTGGTTGATGTTTCTGACATCGACAGTACATCCAATGCGGCTTCGCGCGTTGACACTGCGACGTATTTTGCAACGGAGCCGAAACCGGGACAGTTGTCGGTGATTGGCAAATCGTTGTCGACGGTTTTCGGTATACCAAGGCAAGCGACCGGGTAACCGAGACGTTCACTGATCAACGAAACCTTGTGCGCGGTGTCCATCGAATCGTTGCCGCCATTATAGAAAAAATAGCCGATATCATGCGCTTTGAATACCTCGATCAGGCGCTCGTACTGGGCCCGGTTTTCCTCGATTCCCTTGAGTTTGTAACGTGCTGAACCAAAAGCCCCGCCGGGTGTGTGTCGCAACGCGGCGATGTCGCGAGCGGATTCCTTGCTGGTGTCGATCAGATCCTCGGTAAGGGCTCCCAGGATGCCGTTGCGTCCGGCATAGACCTTGCCGATAGCCTTTTTATGCTTGCGCGCCGTCTCGATCACTGCGCAAGCGCTGGCATTGATGACCGCGGTAACACCTCCGGACTGCGCGTAAAAAGCATTCAATCTGGTCATGGAACTGCACACCTTGTTAATTGGCTGACAATGCGTGCAAGCATAACGGAATCAGCAGGCACCTTCATCGCAGCATCGATTTTCCCGGGTTTGACCTGCCCGGGGATTGCCGGTAGCGTATGCGGCCCGCTGGGGCCGAAGTATTTTCGGTCCCGGTCTGGAGGGGCCCCGTCTGGCGGGACCCGGTCCGGCGGGACCCGATCCGCCGGGACCCGGTCCGCCGGGACCCGGTCCGGACGGACCCGATTCTTCTGGACAGGGTCCCTCCGTGCCGGTTGCGGTGGCAACGAATCAGAGACAAACGCATGCGTATAGTGTTATTGGGAGCTCCGGGTTCGGGCAAGGGTACACAGGCGCGCCGCCTCATGGAGCAGCAAAATATTCCGCAAATTTCCACCGGCGACATGTTGCGTGCGGCAGTGGTGGCGGACACGCGCTTCGGCAGGCAGGCCAAGGCAATCATGGAGGAGGGCGGACTGGTACCGGACGACGTCATGCTGGGAATAATCAGTGAACGCCTGACAGAAGAAGATGCCGACGACGGCTTCATCCTGGACGGTTTCCCGCGCACCCGCAAACAGGCGGCTGACCTGGAAGAACTGCTCGAGCAGGCTGATCAGCCTCTCGACGCAGCTGTTCTGCTCGATATTGATTCCGCGGTTCTCATGAAGCGTTTGACAGGTCGGCGTACTTGTTCAGCGACCGGCAAACTGCTGAATATTTACTTTTCGTCCCGCGAAGCGCTCGATGAATGCGCCGCAAAGGGCGGTGAACTCGTGCAGCGTGAAGACGATAACGAAGAAACGATTGGCAAGCGTCTCGAAGTTTATCGCCAGCAGACCGAGCCGGTCGTGGACTACTATCGAGCGAAGGGCGTTCTAAAGACGATCAATGCCGATGCAACCATGGACGAAGTCTACGACCGGCTGTTGAAAGTCCTGGACTAGCGCTGTAGGAGCGCGCCCCGCGCGCGAATAAACAACGCGGCAATAGGTTGATCGTCACCGCATTCGCGCGCAGGGCGCGCTCCTACGGTAATTTCACCCGGCTGCCAGCATTTCGAGCAACGCATCGCCGATCAGCTCTCGCCGCCAGCCCCTGAACACGCGCAGATTTCGCTCTCCGGCGAGCGCAGCGCTCAGCTCCTTTTTCGATGCGATGACCTCGGGCAGCAGGCTCAGTTTGCCTGCGCATGCAGCGACACCAGCCTGCATTTCTGCAAGCAGTGCGCGTTGTCTCTCATCCGGGCGGGAATGCGGTTCTGTGTCTTCAGCGCCGATGCTGCTATCGGCCAGCACGGCGAGCAGTTCCGGACCCGCGCGACGCACGATGCCAGGTTGTAGCCCACGAACGCCAGCGAGCGATTCCTCGTTGTCCGGGGGCGACGACGCAAGTTCCAATAGAACCGCGTCACTCAGAATCCATTGCCGCGGCCGATCTCGACGTACGGCTTCGCCTTCCCGCCAGATTGCAAGATTGCGCGCCGCGGCACGGGCACGGCCGGACAAGTAGCGAGCGCCCTTCAGGCGATGCACGGCAGCACCAGGGTCAGGCGTATAGAGTGACGCCTGAAGCAAGTCCTGCGAATCTTCGATTGCCCATGCGAGGCGCCCCGATTCTTCCAGCCTCGCGGCAAGCAACTCCGCTGCCGGCAGCAGGTATTCGACGTCCTCGGCCGCGTACTCGATCAGTTCGGGCGCCAATGGGCGTCTCGTCCAGTCAGCGCGGGTATGCGATTTGGCCAGCTCGACGCCGAACAACTCGGCCACCAGCGCGGCGTAGCCGAGTTGCGGCGCGTAGCCGAGCAAGCCGGCTGCGACCTGGGTATCGAACAGTTCGCCGGGCATTCGCCCGGCCGCCTGAAAAATCACTTCAATGTCCTGGCGGCCGGAGTGCACTACCCAGGGTCGTTCCATCAACGCCTGCCAGACTCGATCGAAATTGCCCGCCCCCAGCGGATCGGCGCACCAGATATGGTTCTCGGTTGCTATCTGCACAAGGCATAGTTGTGGAAAATAGGTCTTCTCACGCATGAACTCTGTGTCGAGTGCTATGCGCTCGCCGTCGACCAGCTTGTCGCAGAGACTGTCCAGCGACTTGCTATCCAGGTATTCGGTGGGCTTCACGTAGATTTTTTCCTGATAGTGCCCCGCCAGTCCGGGCGTTCGAATGAAGCTTCGGTTGCGACGGCGATCATGCGATGATTGTATGGTCAGTTGCTGCCATTGTGACAGAACACTGTTCCTCCTACTTCGCACATTTCTTGAAATTATTGCGCTGCGCAAAGGTCCTGCACACGTACCTGAGTCGTGGCTGTTGCTGTTGTTGTCGATCGTAATGCTGGTCGCCGCAGCCGCCAGCGGGATGGTTTTGATCGCTGGCCTGGAGGAAAGAAATCTCAGCCTGGCGTTGTTGACCAGCATGCTGGCGATCGCATTTTACGCAGGAGTGCTCTTTGTAACCGGATTCAGTGGGCGCATCCTGCAGGCACTTACCTGCATTATTGGTTGCGGTGCGATCCTGACCTTTCTGTCGATTGCAGTGTTCGTACTTTTTCGGCCATTTGTCGGCCAGGGATTCGCCGGTGTCGCAGCGGTATTGATCAGCTTCTGGTCCGTGCCGGTAGAAGGGCACATCCTGGCACGATCCATCGGTCAGCACTGGTACGTGGGAATTGCGATTGCGGTAATCGCAACCATTCTGCAATTCGTATTCCAGTCGCTGCTCGCGGTGCCTGTTACGGACGCCGAATAATGCATTTGCACATTCTGGGTATATGCGGGACGTTCATGGGCGGCATTGCCGGGCTTGCTACAGCGCTCGGCCATCGTGTCACAGGCAGCGACCGCAACGTCTATCCACCGATGAGTACGCAGCTCAAAGCGCTTGGCATTGAGATCCACGAAGGCTTCGCTATCGAGCAGCTGATACCGTCACCCGACGTCGTTGTCATCGGTAATGCGATGAGCCGTGGCAATCCCGCCGTCGAAGCCGTACTCGATCAAGGCTTGCCGTATATCTCGGGCCCGCAGTGGCTGGCCGAGAATGTGCTGGCTGAAAGACATGTCATCGCCGTTTCCGGTACGCATGGCAAAACCACAACGGCAAGTATGCTGGCCTGGATACTCGAGCACGCCGGCAATGATTGCGGCTTCCTGATTGGAGGGGTACCGGCGAACTTTGAGTCGTCGGCACGGCTCGGCAGCTCGAAATACTTTGTTGTCGAGGCTGACGAGTACGACACGGCGTTTTTCGACAAGCGAGCAAAGTTTGTGCACTATCGGCCGCAGACGCTGATTATGGGCAATCTCGAGTTCGATCATGCAGACATCTATCGGGATCTGGAGGCCATCATCTGGCAGTTCCATCAGCTATTGCGCACGGTTCCCGGCACCGGCTGCCTGATTGTCAATGGCGCAGACGCGAATCTTCAGAAGCTGATAGCCGGCGGGTGCTGGACGCCGATTGAGACTTTCAGGCTCGACGGAGCTGCCGACTGGACTGCGGCGTTCCTGGATTCTGCCGAGAAGCATTTCGTGATCAAGGGCCCGGACGGGGAAAGTCATGAATGCAACTGGAAACTGGGAGGCCGGCATAACCTGGAGAATGCGCTGGCTGCTGTAGCCGCGTCGTGCCGTGCCGGCGTATCGCTGCCGCAGGCACTCGACGGGTTGACCACCTTCGATGGTGTGAAACGACGCATGGAGCGCACCGCGACAGTCGGCGACGTCGCCATCTATGACGATTTTGCGCACCATCCGACAGCAATCCGTCGCTCACTCGAGGGTTTACGCAAGCGCTTTCCAAGCCAGCACCTGATCGTTGCGCTCGAGCCACGTTCCAATACCATGAAGCTCGGAGTTCATAACAAGTCACTTGCCGATTCACTTCAGGATGCGCATGGGGTGTTCGTATATCGGCCGCCGGAGTTGGGTCCGGACTTTGAAGAAGTCCTGCAATCGCTCGGTGACAAGGTGCACTTCTTTACTGGATACACCGATCTCGTTTCGGCATTGGCAAAGACAGTGCGTGCCGGTGATCTTCTCGTGTTCATGAGCAACGGGGCATTCGGTGGTGCGCGACAGCAATTGACTGCAGCGTTGCGCGAGTCGCAAGCCCCGCCAAGGTCATGAGCAGCGAGAAAACGCCGTTGTTTCCGTTGCGTACCGTCCTGTATCCCGGCGGGCCCTTGCCATTGCGTATATTCGAGGCGCGCTATCTCGATATGATCAGCGAATGCCTGAAGGCCGACCGGCCATTCGGTGTGCTACTGATAAAGAGCGGCGAAGAAAGCGGGCAGGCGACAACCTGCGACCTCGGCACGCTGGCGCGCATCGCGGACTGGTACCAGGGTAGCGACGGTTTGCTCGGCGTTACTGCAGTTGGCGAGCAACGTTTTCGCCTTATTTCGAGCGAGCGCCGTCCCGACGGACTGAACGTTGGCGACATTGAAGTATTGCCGGAGCAACCATTTCAGCCGCTGCCGGACGAATACAGGCCGCTCGCAACGATTCTCGCCGGTGTACTCGATGATCTTGGTCGCCTGTACGAGTCGCTCGAACGCCGTTACGACGATGCAGTGTGGGTCGGTTACCGGTTTGCCGAGATCCTGCCGATCAGTCCCGAGGAAAAGCAGAAATGCCTTGAGATCGAGGACCCGTTCGAACGCCTGCAGCTCATTCGAAAAGTACTGAATTCCGTGCGGGGCGTCGATATTGACTGACGCCGGGTGACTCGCCTTCAGAGGGTTGCCAGTACCTTCCGCGCGGCCTCCAGGGTGCGGGACAGTTCTGCCTCACCGTGGGCGGATGAAACGAATCCGGCTTCGAAAGCGGATGGAGCCAGGTAAATATCTTCACCCAGCATGCCGTGGAAGAACTTACGGAACCGGCCGATGTCTGCGGCTGCAACTTGTGAAAAGCGACGTACGGGGTCGTCTGCCGAAAAAACAAAACCGAACATTCCGCCGCAGCTTTGCGTGACCAGCGGTACACCCGCTTCCGCGGCCAGCGACTGCAATCCATCCGCCAGTTGACGTGTCTTGTTTGTCAATGCGGCGTAAAAGCCCGCAGCCGAAACACCCTCCAGAGTTGCCAGTCCGGCCGCCATCGCTACAGGATTCCCCGATAAGGTCCCCGCCTGGTAGACGGGCCCGTCCGGCGCGAGGGCCGCCATGATGTCCGCGCGACCGCCGAATGCTGCAGCCGGCATGCCGCCGCCGACAATTTTGCCCAGAGTCGTGAGGTCCGGGCAGATGTCGAACAGTTCCTGAGCACCGCCGCGGGACACGCGGAAACCGGTCATCACCTCATCGAACAGCAACAACGATTCGTAACGGTCACATTGGTCCCGTAACGTTTGCAGGAAACCTGTCTCCGGCATCACCATGTTCATGTTGCCTGCGATTGGCTCGACGATGACGCAGGCGATTTCCCGCCCCCACTTTTCGAAAGCCTGCTCAACCGCGCCGATGCTATTGAATTCCAGGGTGACCGTATGTTCGGCCAGAGATGCCGGCACGCCCGGAGAACTCGGCACCCCCAGCGTAAGTGCGCCCGAGCCGGCCTTGATCAGCAGCGAATCTGAATGACCATGATAGCAACCTTCAAACTTGATAATTTTGTCCCGACCGGTGAAGCCGCGCGCCAACCGAATGGCACTCATCGTGGCTTCTGTGCCGGAGCTCACCATGCGCACACGCTCGATCGATGGCACGAACTCGCAAATTTTCTTTGCCAGAAGGGTCTCGCTGAGCGACGGTGCGCCGAAGCTGAGCCCATCAGCGGCCGCTCGGTTAACTGCTTCAATTACGGATGGATGCGCATGACCGAGGATCATGGGGCCCCAGGAGCCGACGAAGTCGATCAGCCGGCGGCCATCTTCCGTTTCGAGCCAGGCACCGCTGGCGCGGCGAATAAAAAGGGGCTCGCCGCCAACGCCCGCAAAGGCGCGGACCGGCGAATTAACGCCGCCGGCGATGTATTTTCTGGCGTCAGCGAATAAGGACATCGGTCTGGCCCCGTGAGAAGCTGCGCATCCTACAGAAGCGCACTGCGGCGCGAAACCCTCGTCCGCGGCCTGTTACACTATTGATCTGCAAGCCACGACCCAATGCCCATGGCAATATTCATGCACAACGCCAGCGCACCATGAAAACCTACATGTGTCTCATTTGCGGTTTCATCTACGACGAAGCCGCAGGGGATCCCGAAGGCGGCATTCCTGCCGGCACGCGATGGGACGATATTCCGCTGTCCTGGCGATGCCCCGATTGCAGTGCAGGAAAAGAAGACTTTGAAATGGTTGAGGTCTAGCTGCCGGAGACCAAACCACTGCCTAAGGCCTTGGCCCGGCATGCCCTTTGACGCAAATAAAGCGGACCAAAGGGAGCCATTGCGTCAAAGGGCATGCCGGGCCAAGGCGCGAAACGCGCGCCCGAAATTACCTAAAGAGATTCCTGGCGATCCTGTCGGATTCCATCTGCACCCACCTGCAAGACTGAATAGCCACGTTGTTCGAGCAAGGTCGGTACACCCTGGTCGCCGATCAGGTGCAGCGCTCCCACAACGACCAGGTAGTCTTGCTTATCTTGCAGCAGCTTTGTCAGCTGTTCGACCCAGTCCAGGTTGCGATCGACGACGATGGTCTTGTAAAGCTCCTCATGGTTCTGGATGTCCTTCAGCATGTTGGCTTCCATAAAGTCGACATCGCCATGCCGCCATGCGTGAATCAGGTCGTCCATGATTTCCTCGAGGTCGAGGCTTTCCTCGAGCGATTGCAGGAGCAGGGCCCGCTGCGAATCGAGCGACATGTTGTCGAGGAATTCGAGTTGCTGGCGAATGGTTTCCAGTCCGTGAATATCCTTGTTGTCCTCGGCAGCTTTTGCGGCGAGGTGACTTTCGATTCCCAGCGCCGGGTCAAAGCCGATGCGCGTGAGCATCAGCTGCTCGACCAGGATGGCGGCGAGCCATGGCTTCGAACTGGCAAGCATCGCAAGGGGAATGTCAATGCGCGATGCGAGATCCTCGGCCTCACGCCATGCGCCAGGACCCATTACATTGCTCAGGGTATCGCCGTCCTGGATAAGGCCGAGCTCCGTGATCAGGGACTGAGCCTCGATAGGATCGACATCATCCATATCCATTTCCATGATCAGCACATCTGCCTCGTCATAGGCCGCATGGATTGCCTCGGGCAGCGGATGGTCCTTGGCACGCAGCAGGTGCACTGAACCGAGCAGGAACATGCGATTGCTTTCGCCTGTGACCTGCCACATCGTGACGGCATGCTGGGCGATGGCGCCCGGCGCCGAGAACATAAGTGCTACACACAGAATGCCTGCCCGACAGACAAATGTTGCCGGTATAAAACTCAAAACGCTGCGCATGCCTTTCCCTTCGTCAACGCCTGTACAGAGGACGTTTCCAGACCCAGACTACTTCGGTATCGATTCCACCGTCCGCGAGCAATGTCAGCCGCCGGTATGCCGGTGGCTTGCTGTCGACTGCAAACTCGGCGCTATTGACCTGGAACTGGCGGCAGGTCGACGGCGTACCCAGGATGCGCATCGATGCATGGTGCCCTGCGAACTCCTGATGCACGTGGCCGAATACTACGGCCCTGACCTTGCCTGACTTTTCCGCGACACGCAGGAACTCGTCACTGTTTAGTAATCCGACCTGGTCCAGCCAATGGCTGTCAACGGCAAGCGGCGGATGGTGCAAGGCAAGCAAAACGTGATCGGCAACAGTACGCTGCAACAGCGTATCAAGTTGCCCTAGAGCCTCTGCCGATACCCTGCCGGCCGCTATTCCAGCTTCGCTGCTGTCGATGCCAGCGACCAGCCAGGGGCCCTGTTCGTAGATGCCGCAGAAAGTGAAGGACCACTTTGCCAACACTTCCTGCATGAGCGGGGCCACGTCATGGTTGCCGGGTACGCAATGGACCGGCAATTGCAGGTCCGCAAGCTTGCGGCAGAAACGTTCGTACGCTGCGCGGGAATCGTCCTGGACAATGTCGCCGGTCACCAGCACGAGCTGCGCGGTCCAACCTGATCGCAGGTGGTGTTGCAGAACCTGCGTCAGGGATTCATCGGTCACTCGCCCGCGAAACGTGGCATCGGCTTCTGCAAAAAGATGCGGGTCTGTCAGTTGCAAGACCCGCAGAGGATCCGATGCCAGGTTAATTGGACTGAGTCCTAGTACCGATAGTGGTCGGACTTGTACGGGCCGTCCCGGGACACACCGATATAGTCAGCCTGTTCGTCAGTCAATTGCGTGATTTTGGCGCCGATGCGGTCGAGATGCAGCCGCGCAACCCGTTCATCGAGATGCTTCGGCAGTATGTACACCCGGTTTTCGTATTTTTCATGATTTTGCCACAGTTCGATTTGCGCCAGCACCTGATTGGTGAACGAATTCGACATGACAAAGCTGGGATGCCCGGTACCGCAGCCCAGGTTCACGAGCCGGCCTTCCGCGAGCAGAATGATGCGCTTGCCGTCGGGAAAAATAATGTGATCAACCTGCGGCTTGATGTTTTCCCACTCGTACTTCTTCAGCCACTCGACGTCAATTTCGTTATCGAAATGACCGATGTTGCAGACGATTGCCTGATTCTTCATCCGTTCCATCTGCGGGCCGGTCACGACGTGATAGTTGCCGGTCGCGGTAACAACGATATCGGCCTGGTCGCACACTTCGTTGAAGTCGACCACCCGGTATCCTTCCATGGCTGCCTGCAGTGCGCAGATGGGATCGATTTCAGTTACCCAGACGGTCGCGCCAAGGCCCCGCAATGATTGAGCACAACCTTTGCCGACGTCGCCGTAGCCACAGACCACCGCGATCTTGCCTGCAATCATCACATCCGTCGCGCGTTTGATGCCGTCGACAAGTGATTCACGGCAGCCGTAGAGGTTGTCGAATTTCGACTTGGTTACGGAATCATTGACGTTGAAAGCCGGGCACTGCAGTGTGCCCGCCTTCTGCATGTCATAAAGTCGTTTGACGCCGGTGGTGGTTTCCTCCGAAAGCCCGCGAA